>NZ_JBEZDO010000005.1:0-427064 GCF_040648355.1 Nonomuraea sp. NPDC049152
GTGATCGGTTTGGTCGCCTGTATCGCCGCCCAGGTGGCATCCCCACCGTCGCGCACCGCACGGCGCCCGTAGGTGCTGCGCGTGGCTCTGGCGCACCCGCCGCGCCATCCGACCGCCGTTCCTGCCCGACCTCTCCAGGCAGGGATTCGAGCTGCGCCAGTTCCTCGACGTGCTCCAGGATCAGGTCGCCGATCTTCCTCATCGGCCGTCCGCGCCTACGGGCCTTCGACGGCGCGGCGGGCGGCACGTACGGCGAGTTCGACGTCTTCGGGGCATCGGCCTCGGCCACCTGGCGCGGATCTGGCCGGTGGTCGGTGGCCGGGTTGGGGGTATGCCATCAGTCGCATACCGCCGGCATCCAGCTCCACATTCGCCGTCGCCTCCCCCTTGACGATCCCCGTCACCCGGGCCGGAATCCTGTTACGTGCGCTCAACCGCATGATGTCCTCGCCCCGTTCGCCGCTCGACTCGCCAGCCCCGCTGCCACGAGCAAAGCGATCACGTCCTGTCGCATGATGCTTACCGCGATTCGCCTGGTCGCCGATCTCAGTAGGTATGGAGTCACCTTGCTTGGCACGTCCAGAAGGATGCGGATTCCGGAAGTAAAAACCGGGAGTGACTTCCGGACACGACTGCGGAGATCGCCTGGGCCTTGGCTGCCGCACCTCAAGTGAGGTCGTGAGCGATCTTGCAGGTTCACCGCTCCCGAGCCCGCCCCAGCCAACTATTTGATCTAGCCCTCAGTGTCGTCACCGGCCGGTGTGCCCCTGCTGACCAGTTCGAGCACGAAGACCGGGATCTGGCGGTCGGTCTTGCGCTGGTAGTCGGCATAGTCTGGGTACGCGTCCACCGCCCGGCGCCACCAAAGGGCCTTCTCGTCCCCGAACACCTCGCGCGCCCGGTACTCCCGGGTCACCGCGCCGTCCTGAAGCGCGATGACCGGCTCGGCGACCAGGCTGGCGTACCACTGCGGGTTGGTCGGCGCGCCCCCCATGGACGCGACAGCCGCGTAGCGCCCCTCGTGCTCGACACGCATCAGCGGCGTCTTGCGAACCTTGCCGGTCTTGGCGCCCCGGTAGGTCATCAGCACGGTGGGCAGGCCACTGATCGTGACGCCGTCGGTCGTGCCGGTGCGCACGATCTGCTCGACATGCTCGCGGACCCACCCCGACGCGCTCGGCTCGTAATCACCAGTCAACGCCATGCCCTGATCAACGTGCCCGGCCCGTCGCGATTGCGCGTGCCGGCGGCCGTGTGGGTGGCGGGGGCGCCTGGTATCCACGTTGCCGGTCAAGGTGTTGAGGATGCCGGGTAGCTCTGCCACCGTTTCGGCTGGCAGGCCGGTCACGGTCTCCTCCGCCAGAGCGCACCAAAGCTGCTTGACCTGGTCGGCCAGAGCTTTGCCGCTGTCGGTGAGTTCGACGATGCTGGCGCGCTTGTCGGAGGGGGCGGGTTTGCGGCGGATGTGACCGGTGGCTTCGAGCTTGCGGGTCATGAGGGTGACGCTGGGCGGCTCGCAGCCGAGCGCCTCGCTGAGCTGGGCCTGGATCATCGGGCCGGTCCGGGCGAGCTCGAGCAGGAGCGCCTCCTGTCCGGGGTACAGGCCGAGCGGGTCCAGCAGCGCCGCGGCCCTGGCCCGGTGGCGCAGGCTCAGGAGGCGGATGGCCTGGTTGAGGGCGTCGGCGTACTCGAAGTCCACGGGCTCTCCTTGACAGATTAGTTATGTGCATAACATTATCCGCATAACTAATTCTATGCGACATCGAGGGAGCCGACATGACCGTGAAGGTCGCAGTCATCTACTACAGCGCGACAGGCAATGTGCACGCACTCGCGCAGGCCGTCGCCGAGGGCGCCGCCTCGGCCGGAGCCGAGGTGCGGTTGCGGCGGGTCGCCGAGCTGGCACCCGACAGCGCGATCGCCCAGAACCCGCTGTGGCGGCGGCACGCCGACGCCGCCACGTCGATCACCCAGGCCTCGGTTGAGGACCTGGCGTGGGCCAACGCTTTCGCGTTCGGAACGCCGACCCGGTTCGGCGCGCCGGCTGCGCAGCTCAAGCAGTTCATCGACCAGGCCGGCGGGCTGTGGCGCGAAGGCAGGCTGGCCGACAAGCCGGTGACGGCCTTCACCTCGGCGTTCAACCGGCACGGCGGCAGCGAGGCCACGATCTTGTCGCTGGGCAATGTCTTCTACCACTGGGGGGCGCTGATCGTCCCGCCCGGATTCACCGATCCGGTCGTGTACGCCGCCGGCGGCAACCCCTACGGCACGTCGTTGGTGACCGGCCAGCCAACCGGAGACGGCCCCGATGCCGCGGCGCTGGAAGCGGCCAGGTACCAGGGACGGCGGTTGGCCCAGATCACGATCCGGCTGATGGGGGGCAGCCGCGTCACCGATGCCGCCGCGGGTGACGGAAACGCCCGCGAAGCCCTGGCCGGAACAACCTCCCAGACCGCGTGAGCGGCGGGGTTGGCAAGGAAGAAGTCATGACAAGCACCAGCACTGCAACTCAGCCGGCCAGGCCGCTCGCCGGCTCCGCCTGGATGGTCCTGGCGCTGGCGTGTGCATGCCAGTTCATGGTGATCCTGGACGCGTCCATCGTTAACGTCGCCCTGCCCTCGATCCGCGGGGACCTCGGCTTCACGCCCACCGGCCTGGCCTGGGTGGTGAACGGCTACCTGCTTACCTTCGCCGGCTTCATGCTGCTGGGCGGCCGCGCCGCTGACCTGTTCGGCCCGCGCCGGATCCTGGCCGCCGGGCTGTTCTTGTTCTCCGCCTCGAGTCTGGCCGGCGGCCTGGCAACCGCTCCGGAGGTCCTGGTGGCGGCCCGCGTCGCGCAGGGCATCGGAGCCGCCATGATGGCCCCGGCGACGCTGGCCGTGATCAACACCTCCTTCACCGAGCCGAAGGCGCGTGCCAAGGCGTTCGGCGCATGGTCTGCCGCGGGCGGTGTGGGCGGGATGGCCGGCGCGGTCGCGGGCGGTGCCATCACAACCGGCCTGTCGTGGCGGTGGGTCTTCCTGATCAATGTGCCGATCGGCGCGGTGCTGATCGTCTTGACCATGATGTCGCTGGCCGGCACGCGAACCGGCCGGCGGCAATCGCTCGACCTCACTGGCGCGGTCACGGGGACGGCGGGGCTGGCCGCGCTGATCTACGGGGTCATGCAGAGCGCCGATCACAGCTGGACGTCCGTGCGGGTCGTCGGGCCAGCCGTTGCGGGCCTGCTCCTGGTCGTCGTCTTCACCGTGGTGGAGGCGCGTTTCACCACCCAGCCGACAATGCCCCTGCGGCTGTTCAGAATCCGGGGGGTTGCCGTCGGCAGCGGCATGCTGCTGCTGTTCGGAGGGATTGCCATCGCGATGTGGTATTTCACGTCGCTGTTCCTGCAGAACGTACTCGGCTTCAGTGCGCTTCAAGCCGGGCTCGGGCAGACACCCGCGGCGGTGACGTTTATGGTGATCGCGCGATGGGCCGCCGCCTTGCTGCCGCGAACCGGTGTGCGCTCTCTGGTGCTGGCCGGCTGCGGCTGTTTCCTGGCCGGTTTCGGCTGGCTCGCCCAGGCCCACGCCGACAGCGGCTACGTCACCAGCGTGCTCGGGCCTACGCTGCTCATCGCGGTCGGCATCGGACTCACCTTCCCCACCCTCATGGCCGCGGCGACCGCCGACGTTCCCGAGGGCGACGCGGGGATCATCGGCGGCCTGGCCCAAACCGCCAGTCAGGTGGGCGGGTCGGTAGGCCTGGCAGTGCTCGCGACGGCCGCCGGAGCCAGAGCCGCGGCGGAGGCCGGCGGGAGTTCCCCTGCCGCCGCCCTCGCCGCCGGCTACGACCTGGTCTTCCTCATGGCTGCCTGGCTCGGCCTGGCCATCGCGGTGGTCAGCTTGCTGCTGCCGCGGCACCGGCGCGGCTGACCGCCGGCGACGCCGCGTGCTCACTCGCCGCACCCCTTGTTTGCGCGGACGACCTCACGTGGGGATGTGGAACAGCGATCGCTTCCCCGCCCCCGAAGGCGGTAGGAGACTGAGGCCTCGGGACAGCGTGCGGACCCGCGGCGGCGACCGCTTTGCCATGCTCGCGGCCGGTGGTCGTCGGGGACGGCGTGCTCGGCGCCGCGGTCACCGAGCTGGCCGAGCGGCATAGGCGGGTCACCGGAGTGCGCATGGACAACGGCGAGACACTGCCGGCCGACGTCGTCGTGGCGGCGTTCGGCGCCGCACCGGCGACCGAGTGGCTCGAGAGCAGCGGACTGGAGCTGGACAACGGGGTGGTGTGCGACTCCCGCTGCCGCGCGGCGGAGGGGATCTACGCGGCAGGCGACGTGGCCCGCTGGCGCCACGAGACGCTCGGCACGGTGCTCAGGCTGGAGAACCGGACCAACGCCACCGAGCAGGCGGTCGCCGTCGCCGGCACCATCCTCGGCGACGACCGGCCGTACACCCGGTGCCGTACTTCTGGACCGACCAGTTCGACGCCAAGATCCACGTCCATGGGGTGCTGTCCCCGGACGCCGAGGTCTCCATCGTGGACGGCGATGTGGCCGACCGCCGCTTCGTCGCCACCTACCGCCACAACGGCGAGGTCACCGGCGTGCTCGGCTGGAACATGCCCAAACAAGCCCGCCGGCACCGGCAGGAGCTCGTCGGGGCTTCGGCACTCGTAGGAGGAAGGTCATGACGGGCACGACCGACTCGATGGCGGATCAGGCGCGGATGCCGGTGTTCCCTGCGGCCAGAGCGGCCGGGTGCCCGGCGTGCTCATGTTGATCGCCGGGCACGAGACCACCGCGAACATGATCGCGCTCGGCACGCTCGCCCTGCTGGAGCACCCCGATCAGCTGGCCATGCTGCGCGAGACGGACGAGCCCAAGCTGTTCGCCTCCGCGGTCGAGGAGCTGCTGCGCTACATGAACATCACGCACAACGGCCGGCGTCGCGTCGCGCTGGCCGACATCGAGATCGCCGGCCAGGTCATCCGCGCAGGCGAGGGCATCATCATGGCCAACGACATCGCCAACCGAGACCCGTCTGTCTTCCCCGACCCCGACCGGCTGGACATCCGCCGCGACGCCCGCCGTCACGTGGCCTTCGGGTTCGGCGTCCACCAGTGCCTCGGCCAGCCGCTGGCCCGGATGGAACTGCAGGTCGTCTACGGCACGCTCTACCGGCGCATCCCCACGTGGCGGCTGGCCGCGACACTGGACGAGCTCCCGTTCAAACACGACGGCTCGGTGTACGGGGTGTACGAGCTACCCGTGACCTGGTGACTTCACTCGCGGCACCGAAGGCGTGCTCAGGCGGTCAGCAGCGGAAGCGCCAAGGCGATCACCGGCGTGCTCGCGTTCGCCTTGACCTGCCACACTGGCGAAACTCGATGGAAGACCGCTCGTGCTCGCTCTCAGGACATTCGGCCCGCGAACGCAGGCCAGAAAAGGGGTGCCACTTGTCCCGCGTGATCTTGCGTCCGATCGCCGATCAGGACCAGGACGAGTTTCTCGAACTGGTTCGTGCCAGCGCCGACCTGCATCATCCGTGGATGTCCCTGCCCGCCACGCCGGAGGAGTTCCAGGTCTACCTCAGGCGATTCGACGACCCGCTGTCGGCCGAGGGCCTGCTGGTCTGTGTGCGTGACACCGGTGCGATCGCGGGCACGGTCAACATCAACAGCATCATCCGCGGACGCCTCCAGGGCGCTTCCCTCGGCTACGCGGCCTTCGCTCCCACCGCGGGGCAGGGCTACATGTCCGAAGGTCTCGGCCTGGTGCTGCGCCACGCGTTCGAGGAGTTGCGGCTCCACCGGCTGGAAGCCCAGATCCAGCCGGACAACCACGCATCGGTGAAGCTGGTCCAGCGGCTCGGTTTCCGCTACGAGGGTTACTCGCCCGACCTGCTGTTCATCGACGGCGCCTGGCGGGATCACGAACGGTGGGCCATCACGAGCTCCGTGGTCGGCGACCCGCATCCGAGCCTGCCCGCCCGCTGAGGTCACGCGTCGGTACCCGGTAGCGGCGTTTGCGCCCTGCCACGCCGACGATGCTTTCTCCAGCGCCGGAGTGAGGCGGTGGCTGATCGCCAGCCTGCCCAGCAGGTGGTCGCCCTTGGCCCACCACAGCGTCGTCATCGGCACGAACCCGACCGCCCTGACGCCCGCTTCGTCCCGCTCGCCCAGCAAGCGCGCGACGTACGCGTCAAAGGCCGACGAGTCCAGCAGAGCCTGATGATCGACGTCGGTGACGAACCATGGAAGCGGATAGTCGCGGTCTGTGCGGAATTCGTCCATCGCGGCCAGGAACGAGGACCGCAGCCTGGTGGTCGGATCGATGAGCGCCGGCATCCGACCATGATGGCCCACCGCGAGTTGTCTGGATCAGTGCGAGCGGTGGGTGACGAGCACGGCGTGGTGGTCCGTTCCTTCGGGACCGTTGGGGTCGGCGTGCACGGTGGCCGCCTGGAGGCGGGGCAGCTCATGGATGAGCCGGTGCTCCGCCGCGACGGCCACGGCGTGCGCTTCCACCAGGGAAAGCGCGTGGCCGACCGCGATGTCCACCTCGGCGCGCAACGCGTGACCGATCCAGCGCAGCCGTACGGTGCCCACCCGCTCGACGCCTGGGACGCCGGCGAGGATGTGTTCGGCCTGCTCGACCAGGCGGGGGTCGACGGCGTCCATGAGCCGGTGGTAGATCTCGCGTGCGGCATCGCGCAGGACGAAGCAGATCGCGGCGGTGATGGCCAGGCCGACGACGGGATCGGCGATCGGGAAGCCGAGGGCCGCGCCGCCGGCGCCGAGCAGTACGGCCAGCGAGGTGAAGCCGTCGGTGCGGGCGTGCAGCCCGTCGGCCACGAGGGCGGCCGAGCCGATCTCGCGGCCGACCTTGATGCGGTAACGGGCGACCGCCTCGTTGCCGAGGAAGCCGATCACACCGGCGGCGGCCACCCATCCGAGGGCGTCCACCTCCTGCGGATGGATGAGCCTGACCACGGCCTCGTAGCCGGCCAACGCCGCAGACGCCGCGATGAGGAGCACGATCGCGATACCGGCCAGGTCCTCGGCCCTGCCGTACCCGTAGGTGAAACGGCGGGTGGCGGCTCTGCGCCCCAGGGAGAACGCGATGGCCAGGGGAAGCGCGGTCAGCGCGTCGGCGAAGTTGTGCAGCGTGTCGCCCAGGAGCGCCACCGAGCCTGAGACCGCCACGATCACGGACTGGACGATCGCGGTGGCCAGGAGGACGGCGAAGGAGCCGGCGAGCACCCGCATGCCCCTGCTGCTGGACTCCAGCGCCTCGTCCGTCTTGTCCGCGCTGTCATGGCTGTGCGGGGTGATCGCGTGTCCGGCCCGCGACAGCAGCCGCCTGACGCCCTGCGATCGTCCATGCCCGTGCCCATGCCCGTGCCCATGCCCGTGGCCGTGGCCGTGTCCGTGTCCGTGACCGCCGGCGTGCAGGTCAGACATAACGCACCTCGCTTGCATGTGACCGATCTCTATGACTATATGTAGTTATGTACGCACGCGACAACGCATCAGGTGCCAGTACATCGCAACAGCAACCCTCGAGCGCGCAGGTTGAGAGTGCGGTGGACGCGTTTCGCATGCTCAGCGACCCCACCCGGCTCAGGCTGATGTGGCTGCTGTCCTCCGGCGAGTACGACGTCGGCTCGCTCGCCCAGGCCCTCGACGTGGCGCGCCCGTCGGTCTCGCAGCACCTGGCGAAGCTGCGCCTGACGGGCCTGGTCGAGACCCGGCGCGACGGGCGCCGCGTGCTGTATCGCGCCCGCGACGCCCACGTGCGCGCGCTCATCCACGAGGCGCTCTTCCATGCCGACCATCAGGTGTCCGGCATCCCGCGCCACGACTGACCTCTCGCCGGCGGGGTCCGCGGTCAGGGCTTGGCGGGGGGCGGAGTGTTGGGGCAGGTGGTGTCGCGGACGGGCAGGGTGCCGTCGGTCAGGTAGCGGTTGACGGCGGCGTCGACGCAGGCGTTCCTGGGGGCGAACAGCCCGCCGTACACGGTGTGGCGGAAGGCGCCGCGCAAGGTGACCAGGCGCGACCATGCCGTAGTACACGCCCCCGGCGTACGGAGACAGGAGGCCGCCGCGGAGCCACGTTCTCACTCGGGACCGGTCACACATCGCGTGGAACGAGGCACGCTGCGCGACTCCTCGGAATCGGTTGCGGCTTTCTGCCGTATTTCGAGAGGATCATCACCTCTTGTCACCCCCCGGAAGGACGCACGTGAGACGCCTGACGCTGGTGGCCGCGATCTCGGTGGCCGGGCTCTTAGCCCCAGGAATCGCCCAGGCGGCGGACGGGGTGCAGGGAGTGGACGTGAGCAACTGGACCGGCGACATCGATTGGGCCAAGGTGCGCGACGGCGGCGCCAGGTTCGCGTTCGTGCAGGCCAGCGAGGGCGTCGACTACCGCAACCAGCGGTTCGACGCGCAGTTCGGCGGGGCCGCGGCGGCGGGGCTGCTCAGGGGCTCCTACCACTTCGCCCAGCCGCACGAGACGGACGGCGCCGCCCAGGCGGACTTCTTCGTCGACAACGGCGGCGCGTGGACCTCGGACGGCCAGACGCTGCCCGGCGTGCTCGACGTCGAGGACAACCCGTACAAGGACAAGAACGGCAAGAACAACTGCTACGACCTGTCCCCCGAGGACATGGTCACCTGGATCGGCGACTTCACCAAGCGCTACCACGCGCGCACCAAGCGCCACGCGATGATCTACACCACCACGAGCTGGTGGAAGACCTGTACGGGCGATTCCACCAAGTTCGCGAAGAATCCGCTCTGGCTCGCCCACTGGGGCGCCGAACCCGGCGAACTCCCTTCAGGATGGAAGAAGCACGCCTTCTGGCAGTCGGCCGACAAGGGTCCCCTCGTCGGCGGCCAGAACTCGTTCAACGGCACGGAGTCACAGCTCAAGGCGCTGGCCAACCCGCCTGCCGAGGTGACTGTGTCCGGCGCCGCCAAAAGTAGGAAGCTCTACACGATCACGCTGAAGAACACCGGTGTCCACCCTGTCACCGACGTCAGGCTCGCGGGCCGCGCGTTCGGCGGGCAGAAGGTGGTCAAGGCGGGTCCCGGGTGCTCGTTCAGCGGTACGGCGGTGCGATGCCTCATCCCCAAGGTCAATCCAGGACACTCGTTGCGGATCACCATCGCGACCAAGCCCTCGAAGGCCAGGGGCACGGTCGGAGTCAACGTCACGGTCGGGTCGGTCAAGCTCTCGCTCTCGGCGCGTTAGCCGTCCTTCTCCTGGCGGTGCCGGCGTCGATGCCGCTCCGCCAGCTCGCCATGCCCCGCATCGTGCTGCTGGCCTACCTGTACCAGGGCATTCCCTACTCGTGGGGCGGCGGGCACAAGGAGGATCCAGGGCCGTCGACTGGAACGTGCCAGGGGTACACCGGCAAGATCAAACCGTGTCCCGCGAAGCGGACGCGGGGGCTGGACTGCTCGGGGCTGACGCGGGCGGTGTACGCGCGGGCCTACGGGGAGGACGTGCTCGGGCAGGGGAACACCGACGAGCATCTGCGGAGGATGCGCAGGGTCGACGAGCCGCGGCCGGGGGACCTGGTGTTCTTCGGCCGGCCGTGGACCAAGCACGTGGGGATCTATCTCGGCGGCGGGCGGATGATGAACGCCCCCGAGACGGGGGCCGTCGTGCGCGTGGACGATGTGAACCGCCGCAAGGACCTCGTCGGCTACTTCCGCCTCTGAACCGCGGTGCCCCCCGCCCGCCGCTCCGATGCCGCCTGGCCGCGTGTCGAGGGGGCCGCCGAGCAGGGGTCGGCGTAGGTTGCACGCAGGCGTTTCGCGGCTTCGGCCCGGCATGTACCGACTTGGTATGGCTGTAACGCGTGTCTACCACCGAAAAATGAGAGACCTGAGGTCTACTCTGTGCCGCTATGGACAGGCGGTGGGTGGGCCCGGAAGGGCTGGAGATCATTCCCGCGACGCGCGCGGGACAGCAGGTGCTCCGCATCAGGCGGAACGGCTGGGTCGTGGCCGACTGTTTTTCGGTCGAGGCGGTCGCGATGCACGTGGATCTCGCGGACCTCTGCGAGGTGGTCGAGTTCGGGGCCCGAACGAGTTCGCGTCATCGCTGAGGGCCGTGTATGGTTACACCTGTCCGCAGCGCCGAGAGGCGAGACGGACAGGCCCCTATAGCTCAGTCGGCAGAGCGTCTCCATGGTAAGGAGAAGGTCAACGGTTCGATTCCGTTTGGGGGCTCCGAGTGCGAACGCCCGCTCCTCGTGGAGGTCGGGCGTTTCTTGTATGGATTTCAGGTGCGGGGGGTTCCTGAGGCATACTGGGAAGCACCTCACTCGACCCGGTGAAGTCGTGGCATGTTCGTGACTACTCCGAGGGTCGGGTATCCTTCACTGGCCGGGATTTTCGACCGGCAGCAAGGCGGAGTAGCTCAGTCAGGCAGAGCAAACGGCTCATAATCGTTGTGTCGCCGGTTCAAGTCCGGCCTCCGCTACTACCCAATCCCGAGTCTCATGCTCGGGCATGGGTGTGTCCCAGTCCCAAACGTAGAAAGGCACTCCCACGTGGCTGCCACCGACGTTAGGCCGAAGATCACGCTGGCCTGCCAGGAGTGCAAGCACCGCAACTACATCACGCGGAAGAACCGGCGCAATGACCCGGATCGGCTTGAGCTGAAGAAGTACTGCCCCAACTGCCGCTGCCACCAGGCGCACCGCGAGACCCGCTAGGTCCGCGCCAGTGGGCGCTGCTCCAGCAGTACCGCCCACTGTGCCCCTGAACGGGCAGGCCGCGGGATCGTCGAGGTCCGCGTCGGCGGTGAGGTTCTGGGAGTCCAGCCCACCAGCCCAGGTGCACGGCATGGCAGACGGCGACCGGGTCCATCGCCCGGCGCTCCTGACGCAACCGAACAAACGGCGTCCTCCACGGAGGGCGCCGTTCGTCGTTTCCCGGGGAAATCCACCAGCGACAGCCGAATGTTGTTCTGTTACCGTCGGCTCTACAGCCCAGAACGCATCAAAGGAGCACGGGCACTGATGGCCTTGAACCGTGATTTCGTGGGACGGACGTACAAGTCCACCACCTCGTACGAGGTCAGCCGGGTGAAGATCAAGGAGTTCGCCGCGGCTATCGGTGACAGCAATCCCATCTACAGGGACAGGGAGGCCGCGCAGGCCGCGGGGCATCCCGACGTGGTCGCCCCGCCGACCTTCCCCATCGTGTTCAGCCTGCAGAGCGGCGGCGACGCGCTCGGCGACCCCGACCTCGGCCTCAACTTCGCCATGGTGGTCCACGGCGAGCAGCGCTTCGAGTACACGCGCCCGATCTACCCGGGCGACGAGCTCGTCACCACCTCGACGATCACCGAGATCCGCAGCGCCGGCCGTAACGAGCTGCTGACGATCAGGAGCGACGTCACGACGGTGGCGGGCGAGCCTGTCTGCACCACCTACAACACGATCGTCGAGCGCGGAGGGGCGGGCTGAGATGGCTGCCACGGTGAAGTACGACGAGGTCGAGGTCGGCCAGGAGCTTCCCGCCACCGACTACCAGGTGCGCCGCGTCAACCTGGTGATGTACGCGGGCGCGTCCGGCGACTTCAACCCGATCCACTGGAACGAGCGCTTCGCCAAGACGGTCGGCCTGCCGGACGTCATCGCGCACGGCATGTTCACCATGGCCCAGGGCGGCCGTTTCGTCACCGACTGGGCGGGCGACCCTGGCGCGGTCCTCGACTACGGGGTGCGCTTCTCCTCGATGGTCGTCGTCCCCGACGACGACACGGGCGCGACGATCACCGTCAGCGGGGTGGTGGAGGAGAAGCTGGAGGACAAGCGGGTGGTCGTCGGCCTGACCGCCAAGGCAGGCGACGCGCGCGTGCTGTCCAAGGCCAGGGCGGTCGTGCAGCTCACCTGATCACTGCCGCTCACCGGGACCGGCCGGTCACCGGGCAGGCCGGCCACGGGAACCGGCCGGTCACCGGGCGGGGTGGTCACGAGAACCGGCCGGTCACCGGGCAGGGCGGTCACGAGGGGCGCAGCACCCGCGTCGCGCCCGCGATCAGTGCCGTCGCCAGGATCCAGCCTGAGGCGATCAGCGCGTAGGCCAGCCCCTGCGTCCAACCAGCGGGGTCGAACAGCTCCCGCTGCCCGAAGGTGGGGAACGGCAGCAGCAGGTCGAAGGTGTAGGCGAACGACTCGAACGCCGGGCTCTCGGCCGGTTTCAACGCCCTGGGCGGCACCAGGCCGTACACCACGGTCCCCACCACCAGGAGCAGCCCGAACCAGAGCGCGGCCAGCCATGGGCGGTAGCCGTACCCGACGGTGATGTCGAGCAGGCGGCCCCACAGCCGCCCGCCCGCGCCGAACGTGCGGCGGCGGGCGCGCTGTTTGGCGAGGAGGGTACGGCGGGCCAGCGTGTCGTTGCCGTCGCGCAGGTACCAGGCGGCGAGCTGCTCGTACGGCTGCGGCAGGAACCCGTAGGGATCGCGCCCGACCCACTCGACCCGGCGGTCGACCCCGCCGCCACGCAGGGTCTCGTAGACGAGGCCGTTCAGCCGGAGCTTCTCCGGCCAGCTCGCGGGGTCGTCGTTCAGGGTGCCGATGCGGGAGTGGGCGAGGCTCACGACGCCTTCGACCGGTTCGGTGTACCTCAGATAGACCTCGCGCGCCTCCATGTGGCTGGCGTGCAGCGCGTAGGGGGTGTCGGGGCTGCGCAGGACGCCGCGGATCGACAGGTTGCCGTTGACGCGGGCGCCGCGCAGTCTGACGCAACCCAGCGCGGTGAACCCCTTGCCTGCCTGCATGACGTCCTCGACGACCATGCTGTCCGCCGTCAGCGCGTCGGCGCCCGGGTTGCTGAGTGTCGCGCCGTTCATGAACAGGCCGCCGTTCAGCCGCGCGCCCACCAACCTGAGCCCGCCGATGATCTCGGCGTTCTCCAGGTAGTAGCCCGCGTCGACGGTGAGCGCGCCCGTGTACACCCCGCCGTCGATCTTGGTGCCGCCCATCCACAGGCCGTTCTCGAACGTCGCGCGGGCCAGCCGTACGGTGCCGGTGACGTGCGCCCCCGACAGGCTGAGATGCCCGGCGACGCGCATGCCGCCGCCGCTGAAGCCCGGCATGTGGCAGTCGGTGAAACGCATCGTCCTGGTGACGGTCCCGCCGAAGTCGGGTGCCTCGTCGAGATAGCAGCCGCTCAGCGCGAGCTCGTAGTCCACGTTGCCGCCGCGCAGCTCCAGGCGTCCGGTGATCCTCGCTCCGCGCAGCCGTACGGCGGGCACCGCGCCCACCCCAGGCTCGCGCGCGCCGAGCAGCAGTGCCACGATCACCTGCGCCCTGATCGTCCGCTCGGGACCCCACGTCGCGCCGTCGGCGGGCGCGTTCTCCCCCGCGGTACGGCCAATGCCGACCGGATTGTCCCCCAGCTGAACCTGCGTGCCCGAATGGAACGCCCGCCAAAGCCTTCGTTCCGCCTGGGTCATGCGCAGGCGTAATCCGTTCTGAACGACCATGGCCTGATTGTTACGCAACCTTTCGGGGGGCCCGCGCATCTACCCTGTGACGAAAGGAAGAACGATGAACCGTTCTCGCGGGTTCGCGCTGCTCGCCGTGGCCACCGCCGCCTCCGCACTGATGGTCACGCCCGCCCAGGCTGCGGCGAAGGCCGAGATCAGGTACGGATGGGTCGGCGCCTGCGCCAAGAAGGACTACTCCGTCCCGTGCGGCCCGTGGCATCTCGCGCTGGGCGGTGGCAAGGACGTCCAGCTCAAGGACGCCGTCGTGTATCCCACCGCGGCGGGCGGGAAGATCGACAAGGAGTCGAGCGCGCCGCTCTCGATCAGCGGCGACGGCAGGTTCGTCGGCTACTTCCGCACGAGCGACCGCAAGTTCGTCGTCCGTGACGTCGCGTCGGGCTCGATCAAGGTCCTGCCGGGCAAGGCCGCCGTGGCGCCGACGAGCGTCGGCATGCTGAACGTCGACCCCACCTTCTCCCCCGACGGCGGCCGTGTCGTCCTCGACTACTACGACGACGACGCCAAGCTGCCCTCGCTGCTGATCGACCTCAAGACCGACGCCGTCCACCGGATTCCAGGCAACGAGACCGTCCAGGGCTTCAGCCCCGACGGCTCGCACCTGCTCACCACGCGCGGCACCGACGACAACACCACGGAGCTGGCCGTCTACGACGGTTCGGGCGCCGAGGTGCAGAGCAGGGTCGTGCCGCAGGTCGTGGCCAACAACGCGCCGATCGGGCTCGCCGACGACGGCGTCACGGTCGGGTTGGTGATCGTCAGCCCGCAGACGAACGGCAAGACGCGGCTGCGCACCTACGACCTGTCCACCGACGCGGTCTCCGACGCCGT
This sequence comes from Nonomuraea sp. NPDC049152, assembly GCF_040648355.1. Classification (NCBI taxonomy): domain Bacteria; kingdom Bacillati; phylum Actinomycetota; class Actinomycetes; order Streptosporangiales; family Streptosporangiaceae; genus Nonomuraea; species Nonomuraea sp. NPDC049152. The sequence continues at coordinate 14,353 of NZ_JBEZDO010000005.1, forward strand.
CACCCTGCGCATCCCCGCCGGCGAGTCGCCGACCAAGCTGGTATGGAACACCTCGGGGGACGTCACGCTCTGGACGCTCCAGTCCGACGCCGACGGCAACACCTCCAAGGCCGTCAAGCGCTCACTCAACCCCGAGACGGGGGCCACGGCCGCACGCGACTCGTTCCGCATCAAGTCCGGCATCTGGACCTGGTGGTTGCCTGGCGACTGACCCCAGTTATCGTGATTTCATGGGGAAAATCTACGAAAAGCTGACAGATCGGCTGCGTGAGTTCATTTCCGCGCAGCCGGTCTATTTCGTGGCCACGGCCCCCGAAACCGGCGGACACGTCAACGTCTCGCCCAAGGGATACGCCGACACCTTCACCGTCCTCGACGACCTCACCGTCGCCTACCTCGACCTCGACGGCAGCGGCGTCGAGACCATCGCCCACCTGCGCGAGAACGGCCGCGTCACGGTGATGTTCTGCGCCTTCCAGGGCCCGCCCAAGATCGTTCGCCTGTACGGCACCGGCCGCGTCGTCACGCGCGACGACCCCGAGTTCCCCGACCTGCTCACGCGCTTCGGACCGCATCCTGGCGTGCGGTCGATCATCGTGATCGGCTGCGACCGGATCTCCGACTCGTGCGGCTACGCCGTACCGTTCATGGCCTTCGAGGATGATCGCACGCTGCTCGACGAGTGGTCGGAACGCAAGGACGTCGTACAGAAGCGCGCCTACCGGGCCAAGAACAACAGGGAGAGCATCGACGGCATCCCAGCCCTCCACCCTGCGGAAACCGACCCGGTATCCACCCACTCCTGAGCCGCCCCCCACCTCGGGCTCACCCCCGCTCCCCGGATCCCATCCTCGGACTCAGCCCTCGCGCCGCCCCACGCTCGCTCCCAGGTTCCACCAGCCGCCCCACCCCACGCCCGCTCACGGATCTCACCCTCGGACTCAGCGCCCTCCCCACCACACACTCGCTCCCAGATCCCACCCTCCAGCTCAACCCACCGCCCCACCACGCACCCCGTTCTCGGATTCCACCCTGCCTCGCGTCGCCCCATAGCAACCCGGGCGCCCACCCGCTCAGCGGCGGTAGCCCGCCATGCGCTCCAACCGGGCCACGCGTTCCGCCGTAGACGGGTGGGTGGAGAACATCCGGCCCAGCCCGCTCCCGCTGAACGGGTTGGCGATCATCATGTGGGACGCCGACGCCAACCGGCTGTTCTCCGGCAGCGGCAGCCTCCGGGCGCCCATCTCGATCTTCCGCAGTGCCGACGCCAACGCCAGCGGTTCGCCCGTCAGCCGTGCGCCCGCCTCGTCGGCCTGGAACTCCCGCGACCGCGAGATCGCCAGGTGCACCATGCCCGCCGCCACCGGCCCGAGCAGCATCAGGAGCACCGCCCCGAGGAAGCCGGGCCCCTCGTCGTCGTCCGAACCGCCGAAGAACACCGCCACGTAGCTCAGCCAAGTGATCATCGTCGCCAGCGCCCCGGCCACGGACGAGATCAGGATGTCCCTGTTGTAGACGTGTGACAGCTCGTGCCCGATCACCCCGCGCAGTTCCCGCTCGTCGAGCAGCTGCGTCAGCCCGTACGTCACGCACACCACCGCGTTGCGCGGGTTGCGCCCGGTGGCGAAGGCGTTGGGTTGGACCGTCGGCGACATGTAGAGCCGTGGCATCGGCTGTCTGGCCTCGGTGGAGAGCTCGCGGACGATCCGGTAGAGGGTCGCCTGTTCGACCTCGCTCACCGGTCTGGCCCGCATCGCGGACAGCGCGATCCGGTCAGAGAAGAAATAGGAGACGGCGTTGGCGGCCAGGGCCACCGCGACCGCGAGTTGAACGCCTGTGCCACCGCCCAGCCACGCCCCCACCATGACGATCAACGCGGAGAGCAGCCCCAGCAGGAGCGCCGTGCGCAGGCCGTTGTGATGCAAGGGTTCCCCCCTTCCGTGGTGCGGGCTCACCTGTACCAACGTCGAGGGGCTCGTCCAGCGTTCCCAGCCACGGTGACTTATGGGAAGGGAGGGGTTACAGCGTGGCTATGCCCAGGACCAATTGGGGAGCGACGGAGAACAGCAGCGCCACGACGAACGTGGCGCCGATCGCCACCGACACGGCCGTCGGCCGGCCGCCGCCGGGATGAGCGTCGCCGGTCTGCTCGGCGCCGGGTGTGAAGAGCCGGGCGGTCCAGGCGACGTAGTAGTAGAGGCCGATGACCGTGTTGATCGCCATGACGACGGCCAGCCAGCCGAGGCCGCCGTTGACGATCTCACGGAAGACGACGACCTTGGCGAACAGACCGGCGAGGCCAGGAGGGAGACCGGCCAGGCAGATCAGGCTGAACGCCAGCGCCATCGCCGCGGCAGGACGCCTGAACACCATCCCGCGGTAGTCGTCGAGCTCGTTTCCTGGACGGCTTCTGGACACGAGCATGACGACGGCGAACGCGCCGAGGTTCATGGCCGCGTAGAACACCAGGTAGGCCACCGACGCCCCGGCGGCCAGCCCGCGCTGCCCCGCCTCGGTGAGCACGGCGAGCGGAGCGAGGATGTAGCCGGACTGCGCGACGGAGGACCAGGCCAGCAGCCGTACGGCGGAGCGCTGCCGCATCGCCAGCAGGTTGCCCGCCGTCATCGTGAGCGCCGAGACGATGGCGATGATCGGCGACCAGGTCGGCGCCTGCGCGTGCAGCGCGCTCAGCAGGACGAGGATGAGCCCGGCGAAGCCGGCCGCCTTGGAGACGACCGAGAGCAGCGCGGCCACGGGGATCGGCGCGCCCTGGTAGACGTCGCCAGCCCAGGCGTGGAACGGCACCGCCGCGATCTTGAAGGCGAATCCGGCGACCACGAGCACCACGCCGACTGCCACGACCATGGGCGGGTCTGTGGCGATCTCCAACGTCGAGGAGTAGGCGCCCCCGGCAGGCCCCTGCGCTCCGACCGTCACCGTGCCGCCCAGGGCCTCGCCCAGGCGCGAGAGGTAGACGGTGCCGCTCATGCCGTACAGCAGGGAGACCCCGAACAGCATGATCGCCGTGGAGACGACGGAGACGAGGAAGAGCTTGAGGGCTGCCTCGGAGGCCCTGCCGTCGTAGCGTTTGAGCGCCGTCAGCGCGAAGACCGGCAGCGACACGAGCTCGAGGGCCACGACGAGCATGATCAGGTCGCGCGAGGCCGGCAGGGTGACGGCCCCGACCAGCGTGCAGAGCAGCAGGAAGTGCCACTCGCCGACCGGGATGCCGCCGCCCGCCAGCTCCGTCATCGACAGGAGCACCACAACGGCTCCCGCGACGAGGGCGAGCCCCGCGAGGATGAGGGTGAACCTGTCGACCACGAACGAGCAGAGCGGAGGGCCCTGCCCCGCCAGATCGCCTGGGACGCAGAATGTCCGCAGTGTCCGGCCCTCGAGGGCCTGGGCGACGACGAAGCCGAACGCGACGGCGACACCGGCGAGCGTGACGAGACCGAGCGCCGTCCGCACCAACGCCGAACGTGGCAGGAAGGCGTCGAGCATCAGCACGAGCCCCGCGACCAGCGCGAGGACCAGTGGCGGCGCGATGGCGAAGTAGTCGATCGTCTGGGTCATGACAAGCCCGCCTTCGCCCGGCGAACCGGACAGACGCCTGCCTTCACCCGGCGGCCCGAAGACACTCCAGATGAGATCCCGCGGCCCGGAAGAGCTCCAGGTGAAATCCCGGGGGCCGGAGACGCCCCGGCTGCGATCGGGCCGGCCGGAGACGCCCCGGGTGCGAACGGGCGGGCCGGAAGGGACGGAGGGGTCATGGCGTGCCTCCCAGCAGCATCTGTACGGCAGGCGTCGTCAGCGCCAGCAACGCCTTCGGCCAGAGCCCGAACACGAGGGTGAGCACGACGAGCGGCACCCACGCGACCAGTTCGTAGCCCCGCACGTCGAGCCGGCCCTCGTCGAGGGTGGCGACGGCCGTGCCGTGGTCGCCCCGCGCGCGCACCGCCGCCGGTCGGCCGTGCGTGACCCTGGACAGCATGGTGAGGAAGTAGGCGGCGGTGAGCACCGCGCCGAGCCCGCCGATCGCCATGAAGGCCAGGAAGAGCGGCCTGGGCAGCCCGGGTGCCGGTTGGAAGGCGCCCAGGAGCGCCAGCATCTCGCCCCAGAACCCGGCCAGGCCCGGCAGCCCGAGCGAGGCGATGCAGGCGAAGGTGAGCAGCGCGCCGAGGTGGGGAAAGCGCGCGAGCATGCCGCCGCCGATCGTGGGCATGTCGGCGGTGCCGTATCTCTCCTTGATGGCGCCGGCCAAGAAGAACAGCAGGCCGGTGATCAGGCCGTGGGCGACGTTGGCGAACAGGGCGCCGTTGACGCCGACGGTGGTCAGCGTGGCGAACCCGAGCAGGACGAAGCCCATGTGGCCGACGGAGGAGTAGGCGATCATCCGTTTGAGGTCGCTCTGGGCGAGGCAGGCCAGCGCGCCGTAGATGATGCCGACCACGGCGAACGCGCCCAGCCACGGGGCGATGGCCGCGGCGCCCTCGGGCAGGACGGGGATGGCGATCCTGGCGAAGCCGTACGTGCCCATCTTGAGCAGGACGCCGGCGAGCAGCACCGAGCCGACCGTTGGGGCCTCGGTGTGGGCGTCGGGCAGCCAGGTGTGCAGCGGCCACATCGGGGTCTTGACCGCGAGGCCGATGCCGATCGCGACGAAGGCGAGGATCTGCACCGAGCGCGACAGGCCTGCGCCGTGAGCCTGCGTCAGGGCCACGATGTCGAGCGTGCCGGTCTGCGCCCAGATCAGCAGCAGGCCGAGCAGCAGCACGACCGAGCCGAGCAGGGTGTAGAGGATGAACTTGATCGCGGCGGCGCGACGGCCCGGGCCGCCCCAGATGGCGATCACGAAGTACATCGGGATGAGCACGACCTCGAAGAAGACGAAGAACAGCAGCAGGTCGAGCGCGAGGAACGTGCCGAGCATGCCGACTTCGAGGACGAGCAGCGTGAACAGCAGGGCCCTGGGGCGGGCGGGCAGGGGGGCGGGGCCCCAGCAGAGGTAGACGCAGCACAGGAACGTCAGCAGCGCCGTCAGCACGACCAGCGGCAGGGAGATGCCGTCGACGCCGAGGTGGAGGCGCAGGCCGAGGGCGGGAATCCATGGCTGGTCGACCGTGAACTGGGGTCGCGCCGCCTGGCCGTACTCGAAGGTCGCCGCCAGCACCACCGCGAGCGCGAGCGTGAGCCCCGAGACGGACAGGCCGATGGGTCTGAGGCGGCCCTCCGTGGCGGGCGCGAGCAACGCGCACGCGCCGAGGAGCGGCACCGCGAGCAGCGCCAGAGGCAACCAGGTCATCCGAACACCACCGCCCCCACCGCGATCAGCAGGACGCCCGCGAGGATACCGCTGACGTAGAGCTGCACGTTGCCGTTCTGCGCCAGGCGCAGCAGGCCAGAGGCCCCCCGCGTGGTACGGCCCGAGCCGCGCACCGCGCCGTCGACCACCCTGTCGTCGGCCCGCACCACGAGCCTGGCGAGCGCCAGCACCGGGCGGACGAACAGCGCGCTGTAGACGGTGTCCACGTAGAACGCCCGCTCGCTCGGCACCCTGAGCGGGCCGAGGATCCTGGCGGGATCGGCCAGCGGATCACCCCGCCACACCGCGTAGACGACCCCCGCGCCCAGCAGCGCGAGCGCGACGCTGATCGCCGCGGTGCCCCAGCTGATGTGGCCGAGGCCGAAGACGCCCAGGCCGAGAGCGGGGACGGCGAGCACCACGATCGGGCCGAGCATCGAGGGCGGCGCCTCGCGCGGGTCGACGATGTGGGCGGTGCCCGGCTGCGGTTCGGGCAGCGCGACGGGCCGCTCCGGTCCGAAGAAGGTGCGCAGCCACGCGCGGGTGGCGTAGGCGCCGGTGACGGCGACCGTCGCGAGCGCGCACGCGTAGAGGAGCAGTCCTGCGGCGTCGGTCAGCCCGCCGGTGCCGAGCGCGTGCTCGACGGCGGCCAGCACACCGTCCTTGCTGAAGAACCCGCTGGCGGGTGGCAGGCCCATGAGGGCGGCGAAACCGATCGTCATGGTCACGAACGTGACGGGCAGGTGGCGGCGTAGTCCGCCCATCTGGCTCATCAGGTTGGAGCCGACGTGGTGGATCACCGCGCCCGCGCACAGGAACAGCAGCGCCTTGAACGCCCCGTGCGTGAGCAGGTGGAAGATCGCCGTGCTGTCGGACCCCGCGGCGAGCGCGGCGGCCATGTAGGCGAGCTGGCTGATGGTGGAGTAGGCCAGCACCCGTTTGAGGTCGTCCTGCGCGAGGGCGGCCAGCGCCGCCCCGAGCATGCCGAGCGCCGCGAGCACGGCCAGGACGTCGAGGGTGGGCTGAGCGGCGAGGAACACGGGGAAGAGCCTGGCGACCAGGAAGATCCCTGCCGCGACCATCGTCGCGGCGTGGATGAGCGCGCTGATCGGCGTCGGGCCGGCCATCGCGTCGGGCAGCCAGGTGTGCAGCGGCACCTGCGCGCTCTTGCCCGCGACGCCCGCCAGCAGCAGCATCGTGGCGGTGACGACCGTGGCGGTCGGCAGCTCGGGCACCTTCGCGATCACGTCGTCGATCCTGAAACTGCCGGCGGACAGGCCGAGCACGAAGATGCCGAACAGGAAGCCCACGTCACCGAGCCTGGTGACCAGGAAGGCCTTGACCGCGGCCCTGGAGTTGGCGCGCTCCTCCCACCAGTGGCCGATGAGGAGGTAGGAGCAGAGCCCCATGATCTCCCAGCCGACGTAGAGAAGCAGCAGGTCGCCCGCGTAGACGACCAGCAGCATCGCGCTGGTGAACAGGCTGATGAACGCGCTGTACGACGGGTAGCGCGGGTCGTCTCTCAGGTAGCCGATCGAATAGATCTGTACGGCGAGCGCCACGATCGTGACCAGGACGGCGATGATCGAGGAGAGCTGGTCGGCCTGGAGGACCAGCGTGATGGGGACGCCGCCGGTCTCGATCGTGCCGTAGGTGGCGCCGGCGCTGACGGCCTGGGCCCGAGGCGGCTCCTCGGCCAGGCGCTGGAAGAAGGCGAACCCTTGGCTCGCCGCCAGCCAGCAGGCCAGCACGGCCGAGACGGTGGAGGGGATGACCGCGAACCACGCGGCTCTGCGGTTGGCCTTGGCGTCGACGGCCTCCAACGCCGGGTGGACGGCCGCGCCGTGGGGCAGGTCGTGGCCCGACCTCGCCTCGCCCCAGTCCGTGCTGCCCACGCCCGCGGTGAAAACCCGTCCCCTGGGCCAGCGCGAGAGCAGCAGGCCTGCCGCTGCCGCCAGGAACGGCAGGAGGATGACAAGCGCCGGGAAGACGTCGACGTAGGTGCGGCTCACTGTGCGCCCCCTCGACTCGCGCGCTCTCCTGACCTGGCCGCCGTGCCCGCGGCGCCGTTGCCTGTGGACGGTGGCCTTCCGCCCTCCGCGCCTGCGCCGGGTTCGCGCTCGGCGAGCTCCGGGGTGTCGGGCTCGGCCACGACCGGGACGTATTCCTTTTCGGACAGGTCGCGGAGCCTGTCGATGTCGACCGTCCTGCGGTTGCGGTAGAGGGCAAGGACGATGGCCAGCCCCAGCCCGAGTTCGGCGGCCGCGATCACGATGACGAACAGCGTGAGCACCTGCCCGCCGTGAAGCCGGTCGCGGAGCCAGACGTCGAAGGCGACCAGGTTGAGGTTGACCGCGTTGAGCATGAGCTCGACCGACATCAGCACCAGGATGGTGTTGCGCCGGGCGAGCACGCCGTACACGCCGATGGAGAAGAGCAGCGCGGAGACGACGGCCGGGTAGACGATGTGCACTACTTCCCCCTGCTCTCAACGGTCGGGGGCGCGTCGTCTGGCTTGATGTCGGTGCGCGACAGCACGATGGCTCCGATCAACGCGGCGAGCAGCAGGACCGAGAGCGCCTCGAACGGCAGCACCCAGGTGCGAAAGACGCTGGCGCCGAGCTCGCCCGCCGCACCTCCGCCTGGCTGGAGCGGGGTGTAGGCGGTACGGAAGCCGTCGACGACCACCGCGACCAGCACGCCTGCCGTCGCGAGCGCGACGACGGCGGCGACGATCCTGTTGCCGCTGTCGAGGTCGGCGGCCCTGCCGATGGGCGCTCGGGTGAGCATGATGCCGAACAGCAGCAGCACCACGACCGCGCCGACGTAGATGAGCACCTGGACCCACGCGACGAACTCGGCGGTCAGCACGAGATAGCACCCGGCGAGCGCGCCGAAGGAGACCACGAGCCAGAGGGCCGCGTGCACGAGTTGCCTGGTGGTCACGACAAGCAGTGCCGAGCCGACCGCCACCGCACCCAGGAGCAGGAAGACGATCTCTTGCACTGTGGGGGACAGGTAGGAAGGCACCGCCGCGGTCACTAGTCCTCCTCGGGCTCCGGTGTCTCGTGACGCTTCAGCCCGCCCGGCGGACGGATGGAACGCGGATCGGCCATCCGTCGCCTGCGCGGCTCGGTGGCAGAAGTCTGCTCCTCCGGTTCGGGTGGCGACGACGACGCGCCCGAACCTGTGGACAACTCTTCGTCCGGCGGCCGGCCTGTGGATGAACCTGGCTGCTGGGTCTCCGGCGAGGCCGGCAGCGCGCCGGGCGGGCGGATGCCGCGCACGTCGCCCATCCGCGCGGGGCGGGCGCGGGGCTCGCGTTCCCGCTTCTCCTCGGTCCCGGTGAGGCCGGAACCCTCCCGTGCCGCCGCTTCTCGGGACGTTCTCTCCCTGGCGGGCGCAGGGGCGCTCTCCTGGGCCGACGTTTCCACAGGCGCGCTCTGCTGTGTCGGGGTCTCGCCAGCCTGTGTCGGGGTCTCGCCGGGCTTCTCCTCAGCGCCCGGCGTGCCGGTCCCGCCTTCCGCACCCTCTGGCGGCGGCGTGGTCCGGCCGGGCCTGTCGGCCATGCCCGCTCCCTTTTCCGCACGGCCGGGCGTGGCGGCCCTCTCGCCCGTACGGCCGGCGCCAGCCGTACGGGCAGGCCGGACGGCAGCCGCGAGCTCCTTCGGCGGCTCGGCGCCCACCTCGTGCGCGGGAGGCGGCGGCACGGACTCCACCCAGCCGCCCAACCTGCCCTTCTCGTGCAGAAGGTTCCTGATGTCGCCCTCGGCGTACTCGAACTCCGGCGCCCAGAACAGCGCGTCGAACGGGCACACTTCGATGCAGATCCCGCAGTACATGCACAGCGCGAAGTCGATCGCGAACCTGTCGAGCACGTTGCGCTGCCTGGCCCTGCCGCCCTCGGGCGCGGGCAGGGTCTCCTTGTGCGAATCGATGTAGATGCACCAGTCGGGGCATTCGCGGGCGCACAGCATGCAGGAGGTGCAGTTCTCCTCCACCAGCGCGATGACGCCGCGACTGCGGGCCGGGAGATCGGGATGGACCTCGGGATACTGCTGGGTCACGGAGCGGCGCAGCATGTGGCGAAGGGTGACCGAAAGCCCCTTTACCAGCCCTACTCCAGGTATCCGTGCCATGGTTCAACATCATGACGCACTATGCGTCGCAGGTGAATGCACCAGCCCTTTGTCCCCAGGTTTTCCACAGCCATCCACAGGATACGGCGAAGTTATCCACAGCCGCCATCCACATCCTGCTTCTGTCGCCACAACCGGATACTCTCTCCGCCATGCCGCAGAGCCACCCCCACCGCCCCAGCGCCGGCGCCTGGACGGCCGCCGTCGCCTGGGCCGTGGTCCCGTTGCTCACGTGCGGCCTGGCGACTCCGTTCACCATCGGGTTCGCCGCGTTCTGGCTGCAGAGCAAGTGGCTCATCGTCTCCGCCGCCCTCTACGGCGCGTGCGTCAGCGCGTTCCTCATCGTCGCGGTCAGCTACGAAGACATCAACCTCGCGCCGGACTGGTTGTTCGGCCTGGTCGGGGTGGGTTTGTTCGCGAGCTGGCTGGGCGGCGTGATCCACAGCGGCATCCTCGTCCCCGTCATGGCGAAGGGCCGGCCGCGACCCGCCGTACGGACGGCAGGGGTCGCCCCCATGCGGGTGCACGACCGCTCCACCCATCCGTCAGGCCATCCGTCAGGCCAGGCGCGCCGCGTGGGAGAGCCCGAATGGATCGGTCACTACCGCGTGCTGCGCTCCCTCGGTCGCGGCGGACAGGGCGCGGTCTACCTCGCCGCCGCGCCCAACGGCACCCACGTGGCCGTCAAGCTGCTCCACGACCTGGGCGACGAGTTCGCGCGCACCAGGTTCGCCCGCGAGGTCGACGCCGCGCGCAGAGTCGCCACGTTTTCCACAGCCAGGCTGCTCGACATCAGCGTCACCCCCGACCAGGCCTACATCGTGAGCGAGTTCGTGGCGGGCCCCTCGCTCGAGCAGCTCGTCCGCGACCAGGGCCCGCGCGACGAGGACAGTCTGACCAGGCTCGCGCTGGCCACGGCCGGAGCGCTGGCCGCCATCCACAAGGCGGGCATCGTCCACCGGGACTTCAAGCCCAGCAACGTCCTGATCGGCTCCGACGGCCCTCGTGTGATCGACTTCGGGATCGCGCGCTCGCTCGACCACTCGACGATGACGGGCAAGATGTCGGGCACTCCGCCCTACATGTCGCCCGAACAGCTGTCCGGCTCACCCGTCGGCCCGCCGTCCGACGTCTTCAGCTGGGCGGTGACGATGACCTTCGCGGCGACGGGGCGTCCCGCGTTCGGCGAGGACACGGTGCCCGCGGTCTTCAACCGGGTCCTCAACCTGCATCCCGACCTGTCGCCGCTTCCTCGGTCCTTACGCGGCATCGTGGGCGCCGCGCTGGCCAAGTCACCCGCCGACCGGCCCACCGCAGCGGAGATCATGCTGGCCATCGTCCATTGAGCATGGCCTGATCGGCCTGTTCGACCGGCCGATCACGGCTCGGCCTCCAGGCGTACCACGCTCGACTTCTCCGTCAGGGCGCCCGACGGGCAGCCTGTCACCCGGCGAGGACCTTGATCACACCGGTGATGGCGAGCTGCAGCAGGGCGAGTGGCACCAGCCCGACCCACGCGAGCCGCTGCAACTGGTCCTCCCGCAGCCGGGGGAAGCTGACCCGCAGCCAGATGACCACGAACGCCACCGCGAACGCCTTGAGGAACGTCCAGACCACGCCGGGCAGCAGCGGCCCGTACCAGCCGCCCAGGAACAGCACCGTGGTGAGGAACGACAGCACCACGATGCCGACGTACTCCGACAACATGAACAGCGCGAACCGCATGCCCGTGTACTCCGTCATCGGACCCATGATGATCTCGGACTCGGCGATGGGCATGTCGAACGGCGGGCGGCGCAGCTCGGCGAGCCCGGCGAGGAAGAAGACCACGGCGCCGATCGCCTGCCAGGGCAGCCACCACCACTGCCAGGCCTCGACGATCCCGCTCAGGGAGAGGGTGCCCGCCGCCATCGCCACAGAGGAGGCCGACAGGACGAGCGGCAGCTCGTACGACATGAGCTGGGCGGCCGAGCGCATCCCGCCCAGCACCGAGTACTTGTTGCCCGAGGCCCACCCGGCCATGATCGAGCCGAGCACGCCGATGCCCATGACCGCGAGCACGTAGAACAGTCCGAGGTCGAGGTCCACGCCCACGAGCCCAGGGCCGATCGGAATGACGATCAGCACCAGCAGGTACGGCACGAGCGCGACACCCGGCGCGAGCTGGAAGACGCGGCGGTCGGCGGCGGCGGGGATCACGTCCTCCTTCTGGGCGAACTTCACGCCGTCGGCGATGAGCTGCGCCCAGCCGTGGAAGCCCCCGGCGTACATCGGGCCGAGGCGCGACTGCATGTGCGCCATGACCTTGTGCTCGGTCTGGCCGACGATCAGCGGCAGGAGGAGGAACACGAGCAGGATGACGACGAAGCGCAGAACGATGTCGAGGACTTCACCCATCGGGCTCCTCCACGGACGCGGGCGGTGCGGGAGACGACGGCGACGCGGGCGGGGCCGTAGACGGCGGTGACGTCGGCGCGGCAGGAGACGGCTGAGACGCGGACGACGCGGACGGTGGCGGCTCAGCCTGAGCGGGAGACGACGGTGGTGTGGATGGGACATCGGGTGGCTGCTCGGCCGAGGCAGGGCCCCAGTCGGCGGGAACGCCGGGAGGGAGGGTCTTGCGGCGGCTCGGCGCGCCGTGCCCTGACTCGCCGGGCTCCTTCGCGCCAGGCCACGGCTTGGCCACCCGGGCCGCCAGCACGAAGTCCTTCCGCAGCGGGTGCCCCTCGAAGCCGTCCGGGAGCAGTAGCGGCACCAGGTAGGGGTGCTCCTCGAAGACCACGCCGAACATCTCGAACGTTTCGCGTTCGTGCCAGTTCGCGCCCCGATACACCCCCACGGCGGACGGCAGGCGAGGGTCGGTGTGGGAAACCCTCGTCCGCAGCAGCAGGCGATCGTGCGTCGACGGGTTGTAGACGTGCGCGACGATGTCGAACCCGGCCGGCGGTTCGTCCACACCGGTCAGCCAGTCGAAGAACTCGTAGCCCGAATCCCTGCAGAACGTCAGCAGCTCGATCCAGTCAGCGGCGGCCACGTCGACGGTCTGCTCGCCCCAAGACTCGCTGATCTGCGCCCTGTCCCCGAAGTGCGCGCTGAGCGTCACGCGTCCTCCCCGTGGGAGCGGGACCAGAGGTAGCGGTCGCTCAGCCGTTCCTCGGCGATCTGCTCCTGGAGCTTCATGATGCCGTGCAGGAGCGCCTCCGGCCTGGGCGGGCAGCCGGGGACGTAGACGTCGACGGGGATGATCTGGTCGACGCCCTTGGTGACGCAGTAGGAGTCCCAGTAGGGGCCGCCGGTGTTGGAGCATGCGCCGAACGAGATGACGTACTTGGGGTCGGGCATCTGCTCGTAGAGGCGTTTGACGGCGGGGGCCATCTTGTCGGTGACGGTCCCCGACACGATCATCAGGTCCGCCTGCCTGGGGCCGTTCGCGAACGGGATCACACCGAAGCGGATGAAGTCGTGCCTGCTCATCGAGGTGGCGATGAACTCGATCGCGCAGCACGCCAGCCCGAAGTTGAAGACCCACAGGGAGTAGCGCCGCCCCCAGTTGAGCACGAAGCGCATCGGCTTCGGCGCCAGCCTGGAGACCGGCCCCACAGTCGGCATCGGAAGATCGGCCATGCGGCCATTCTCCAACGCCCGGTGCTTGAGGAATAGAGGGGCGCTCCGACATATCGCCTGGACACCGAACGCCCGGACCCCGTCTCGGTGGAGAGTCGGGCCGATGGAACGGCGGACCTTCCTGGGAGCCCGGGACCTGAAGGCCGGACCCGAAAGCCCGGACCCGAAAGCCCAGGACCGGAGGCCGGGGCCCGAAGGCCCGGACCCGAAGGCCCGGGGCCGGGGAAGGCAGGTATCTGAAGGTCGGAACAGTCAGGAAAGGACGGGGAAGTTGGCGCGGATCACGTTGCGTGGGTCGCGGGCCTGCTTGATCGCGCGCAGCCGGCTCAGCGTCTCCTCGGGGAAGGCCGCCGCCGCTCGCTCCCCCGGCGCCAGGAAGGTGTACGGCTTGCGCCCGCTGACGTAGGCGTCGAGCTCGCCCACCAGCTGGGCCTGCTTGGCCGTGACGCCTTCGATCAGGTGCGGAAGCCCGAGTCCGAGCATGTACAGCAGGTACGGCTCGGCCGCCGCCCCACCGGCGCCCGTGCCGGGTCCCGGCTCGGCCAGCGCCCCGCCGAGGTGGCGAATCTGGACGTTCATCAGAGGGTCGATCCGCTCGGTCGACAGGATCTCCACCGCCAGGTCGTCGAGGCCGGTCAGCAGCTCCGCGGAGGAGCGGGCGGGGCTCGGGTCGACGGGCTCGGCGGCGATGCCGCCCAGGTCGGCCGCCGCGACCACGCCGCGGCTGTCGGAGATGGCGCCGTCGATCTTGTCCAGGCGGGTGAGCAGCGCGGCCCCCTCGCTCGCCTCACCCAGGTAGGTGAGGTCCAGGGCGACCATCGGCGGCCCGCCGGGGAACTGGAAGCGGTTGATCCAGACGGACAGCTCGCGCGGCGCGTTGGCGGTGAGCTCGCGGAACGCCTCGAACACCTCGGGCGTGCGGTCACCTTGCCACATCACGCGGCCGCCGTAGATGGCCGGGGCGGGATACAGGTCGAACTCGATGCCGGTCACCAGCGCGAAGTCGCCGCCGCCGCCCCTCAGCGCCCAGAACAGGTCGGGGTCGGAGCCAGCGGTGACCGTGACCTGCCGGCCTTCTGCGTCCACGACGTCGAAGGCGAGCACGCTGTCGGCGGCCCAGCCGTACATGCGGGAGAACCAGCTGACGCCGCCGCCGAGGGTGTAGCCGACCACGGTGGCCGCGGGGGTGCTGCCGGCCAGGCCGGTCAGTCCGTGCGCCCCCGCCGCGGACTGCACCTGTCCCCATTTCACGCCGGCGCCCACCTTGGCCACCCGCTCGCCTGGGCGGACGTCCACGCTGTCCAGTCGTCCCGTGCGCAGCAGGATCACGCCGTCGGTGTCGCCGGAGGCGCCGTGGCCGCTCGGCTGGGCGGTCACTGTCAGGCCCACCCGGGCGGCGTACCTGATCAGGGACGCCACGTCGTCGGCGTCCTCGGCCTCCACCACGGCCGCGACGGGCTGCGGAACCGCCACGTTCCACGGCTTGGCCGCCGCGTCGAAGCCGTCGTCGCCCGGAAGCAGTACCTGGCCTCGGACCGCGCCGCGCACACTGTTGTCACTCATGTCCCGCTCCTCAGTTGATGGTTCTTGATCGTTTAATGAAGGGCTTCACCAGGGGATGGGCCGCGTCCTGGAGGAAGGCAGGGATCGCCAGCCGAACGGCGATCGCCGCGCCCCCATCGGCCGACCGGCAACCGGCACCACCGTCGATGTCGGCGGCGCGTCGGTCACCGCGATCACATTGCCGAGGGCCGGCGTGGTCATGTGCCTGATCCGCGCCGCCGGTCAGCCGCATGCCGCGCTCGCGACCTGCCTGGTGGCCGCGTCGAGGCGGTTCCAGAGGTTGACGGTGGCGATTCGGAGGATCAGCGCCGCCGGCTGCTGCTCGGACAGGCCGGTGTCATCGGCGGACACGGCCGGCAGGGCCCGCATCGCGCCTGGCACCGCCATCGCGGGGTCGCATCCGCGCTTCCATGATCGTTCTCCTTCGGGATCGTTCACCGCACGCCGGATCTGCCGGGTCCGTGGTCTTCGCTGCTATGACGGACCGCGACGGCGAAATGTGACCGAGGGCGGACACGTGCGGTGAACCGCAGGTCGCAGCCGCCGCGTTCCGGTCATCAGAATCGCCACGATCACCAGGGGGAACAATCCCGAGGTTCGGATGGATCGATCACGAAGTCCGATCGGTCACCCGCGTCCTGGCGACGTTGGCGAAGCTTCTGATGCGGTTGGTCTCGTCGGCGGTGCGCCAGACCAGACCCCATTCGAGCGGCGGGGCGTCGTGGAAGGGGATGTAGGCGACGCCGGGCCTGACGTAGTAGCGCATGACCTGGGCGCCGACGGGGAAGACGCCCTTTCCCGCAGCGGTGAGGGCCAGTGCCTCCTGGAGTGTCCTGATCTCGGGGCCGCGCGCGATCGGCTTGCCGCCCGGCGTGGTGCTGGGGGTCCTGCTCTCGATGAAGGTCGCCGGCCACGAGGACGGCATGGTCAGGACGGGAAGCCTGGCGAGGTCCTCGATCGAGACCGAGCTGCGGCGGGCCAGCAGGTGCGAGGCGGGTACGGCCAGCATGCGCGCCTCGCGCAGCAGCGGGCCGCCCATGGTCAGATCCGGTTCGTCGAGGGGGAACGGGGCGGCCATCATGTCGATCTCGCCCGCTCGCAACGGCTCGAGGCCCTCGATGACCTGGATCTCCCTGAACCGCACCTCGCAGTCGGCGTGGCCGGCCTTGAACCGCTCGCCGACCTCCACGAGCAGGTCGCCCATCGCGGCTCCGACGAAGCCCAGGGTGAGCACGCCGCCGATGCCCCTTCCCGCGCTGGTGGCCCTGGCGACGCCCTCCTTGATCAGGCGGTGGGCGGGCTCGATGTCGTCGCGCAGCCGTCGGCCGATGCCGGTGAGAGCCACGTGGCGGCTGCTCCGCTCGAAGAGCGGGGCGCCCACCCGGCGTTCGAGCTTCTTGATGATCTGGCTGACGGAGCCCTGGGACAGCCGCAGCCGCTCGGCCGTACGGCCGAAGTGGAGCTCTTCAGCGAGCGTGAGAAAGGTTTCGATGTCGCGCTGGTCCACCGCTCACCTCCGACGATTGGTCACACTGATCGGTCCATTCGCATTCCGACATTGATCCGGACTCAGCTCGTGGCTGACACTCGGAGGAGTCGATCTGCCGGCAGCGGACCCTGAGGGGAGGCGGGACCCCCGAGAGCTTCGCGACGCCGTCATCGCCCGGTCGGGTCACGCTGGTCATTGAAGCGGTGCCGATCCGCTGAGCGCATGGGCGCTGGAGCGGAGATGTCGGGTATAGCTGGCACTACCTTCCGCAGCTGCCGAGGTAGGCGAGTACGGCGAGCACCCGCCGGTGGTCTCTCTCGTCGGGCGGCAGGCCGAGCTTGGCGAAGATGTTGGCCACGTGCTTGGCGACGGTCACCTCGGTGATCGACAGTGCCCTGGCGATGGCGCCGTTGGACCTGCCCTCGGCCATCAGCCCCAGCACTTCGCGCTCGCGCCTGGTCAGGCGCTCCACCTGCTCGCACGGCGTCGTGACGTCCCTGGCGCGTGCCCAGGTCTGCTCGAACAGGTCGACCAGGGAGGCGACCATGCTCGGCTGGCGGACCACCAGCGCGCCGAGGGGGTACTCGGCGGGATCGATCGGCAGGAACGCGATCCGCCGATCGAAGATCAGCAGTTCGCTGAACCGTTCGTCGGTGACGCGGTGCAGGTCACCGGCGGCGTGCAGTTCCCTGACCCTGGCGGCCTGGTCGGGGCTGTCGAGCACGTCGGCCTTGACGACCGTGCGCATGATCGTGCCGCGCGCCAGGGCGTCGAGGGTGATGCGCATGCCGCCCTTCGCGTCGCGCTGCCTCGCGTCTCTGGCGCGCATGGCGAGGATCTCGTCCGCCGTTTCGCTGAGGTCGCTGACCAGCTGCCAGACGACGACGTTGTCCTCGACGCGTTCCACGTCGTACGTGGTGGCGGGCAGTGCGGCCTGGAACGCGGCGATCCTGGTGAGCTCTTTCGCGATCAGCTCCAGTCGCCTGCCGCTCGGTTCGACCTCGTCCATCACGCCCCTTCGTGGTCATGGAGCAGGTTCGCAAAGGGTGCGCACATCCCGCCCGCCGGGGCAAGTCAGGGCCAGCGGGGATGCTATGTCCAGGTAAGGACGCGTTTGCGCCAGGCGTAGACGATGCCGATCGCGATGAACCCCAGGAAGATGAACATCTCCACCAGCGTGGTCATCCCGTAGCCGGGAGCCGCGAACACCGTCGCCCACGGGAACAGGAACACCGCGTCGACCGCGAACACCACGTACAGGTAGGTGAAGACGTAGTACCTGATCTGCGACTGCGCCCACCCCTCGCCGACAGGGTCGACGCCGCACTCGTAGGTGGTGAGCTTCTCGGGCGTCGGGCGCGTGGGGCGCAACAGGCGGTTGGCCATGAGGGCGCCCGCGACGATGGCCGCGCCGATGACGAGCAGCGCGAAGACCAGCGCGTAGGAGCCGAAGTAGCCACCCATGTGCTGATCGTAACCCCGGCCAAAGCCTCTGTCCTCTTACTCTCAAATCGGGGCAAAGCAGTATAGATACCCCATAACCTGGCCTGCATGCATAAAAGGCGATTCTTCGGAGGAATCGCGCTTATAGCCGCCGTCACCACCGGCTGCGGCATGGCCACCGCTTCCCCCGAGCGGGAACTACGCGTACCCGCCGAGCCCACCATGATCAGCTTCGTCGCCCCCTCTGAGGTCGCAGGTCTGACGACCAGGACACTCACACAGGGCGACGCAGGCGACAGGGATGTGCACATTGCCTATCCGGAGCTGAAAGACGCCTCCGGCCTCAACCGCTGGCTCAGCACGCGCGCCGAGAGCCAGATGCGCCGCTTCGTGCGGTCCGCGAACGCCGCGGCCCCCCAGCCTCGCCCCGAGCTCAACGTGGACTGGCAGCTGACCGCCGCCGGCAGCGACATCATCGGCGTACGGCTGCGCACGAGCGAGTTCGGCGGAGCCAACTGGGCCAACTCGGTCCGAACGGTTTGGTACGACAGGATCACCGACAAGGTCATCGACTCCCCCGGCCTGGTGAGCAACATGCGCCCGCTGACGGCCATCGTCAGGGCCGAGCTCAGGAAGCGCGCCTCGGAAGTCGACTATGACGCGGTGCTGGCCAACCCCGATCTGTTCGACTCCATGGCCTTCAACCGCGAGGGCGACCTCGTCGTGGAGTTCGACGACTACCAGGTGGGGCCGGGGGCGCTGGGCAGGGTGGCGGTCGCCGTACCCGAGCAGCAGGTCGAGCCGCTGCTGTCCCCGACCGGCCGGCGGGCACGGGCGGCCGCCAGGAACGTTCTGCCTTCGCCCGCGGTCAACGGGACGCCCGCCAAGAGCCCGCCCGACACGAGTTCCAGGGCGGGGATCGTCGACTGCGAGGTCGCCAGGTGCGTCGCGCTGACGTTCGACGACGGGCCAGGGCCCTACACGGGCCGGCTGCTGGACGAGCTGGAGAAGGCCGGTGCGAGAGCCACGTTCTTCACCATCGGCACGAACGCGGCGACCAACCCGGAAGTGGTCCGTCGCATGCACGAGCAGGGGCACCTGGTCGGCAACCACACCTGGGCGCACCGCGACCTGACGAAACTGTCGAGCAGCAAGATCGCCGATGCCCTCGCCAGGGCGCAGCACACGATCAGCGCCGAGACGGGGCAGCGGCCCACGCTGGCCCGTGCGCCGTACGGGGCGGTGAACAAGGAGGTCAGGACCATCGCCGCGAAGATGGGGATCTCTTTGGTCAACTGGGACGTCGACACCATGGATGAACGCGGCAGGGACGCGAAGGCGGCGGCGCGGCGTGCGATCAGCGGTGCGCATCCGGGGGCGATCATCCTCATGCACGAGATCCACGGCGCGTCGGTCGAGGCTGTCCCAGAGATCCTGCGGGAGTTGACCAAGAAGGGTTATACGTTTGTCACGGTTCCGGAGCTGTACGGCTCGGCCGGGATGAAGCCAGGTCTCGTGTACTCCTCGGGTAAGCAGCCCCTGACGTAGGTAAGCCTTCGTTGGCGCATATAGTTAGGCATCGTGACCCGAACCGTCCTCTTCGCCCGCCTGCACGTTGACCTGTGCCGGCTCGCGGCAGGGCTGTGTCGTCCCTTTCGTTCTCTCGCGTCTGCCTGACTTTCACCGCGCTACCCGTGATGCGCATCACGGAAACGTGTGACCCCCGAGGACTTAGCATGGAATTTGAGAACGTGCCACGAGCGCAGTCGAGGAGGACTTCGCTGTGACCAAGCAGGTTCAGCAACTCGACCGAGTCATCATTCGGTTCGCCGGCGACTCCGGCGACGGAATGCAGCTCACCGGCGACCGCTTCACCGCTGGAACGGCGGAGTTCGGCAACGACCTGTCCACCCTGCCCAACTTCCCTGCCGAGATTCGGGCACCCGCAGGGACGCTTCCCGGCGTGTCGAGCTTCCAGCTCCACTTCGCCGACCACGACATCCTGACGCCGGGCGACGCGCCGAACGTCCTTGTCGCCATGAACCCCGCGGCGCTGAAGGCCAACCTGGGCGACCTGCCCAGGGGCGCGGACATCATCGCCAACACCGACGAGTTCACCAAGCGCAACCTGCAGAAGGTGGGCTACGACGTCAGCCCGCTCGAGGACGACTCCCTCAGCGAGTGGCGCGTCCATGCCGTGCCGCTGACCTCGCTCACGGTGAAGGCACTCGAAGGCTTCGACCTGTCGAAGAAGGACGCCGAGCGTTCCAAGAACATGTTCGCCCTCGGGCTGCTGAGCTGGCTCTACCACCGGCCGACCGAGCACACGATCACGTTCCTCGAGCAGAAGTTCGCCAAGAAGCCCGAGATCGCCAAGGCCAACATCGCGGCCTTCCAGGCGGGCTGGAACTACGGCGAGACGACCGAGTCTTTCTCGGTCTCCTACGAGATCAAGCCGGCCAAGCTGCCCCCGGGCGTCTACCGCAACATCTCGGGCAACCAGGCGCTGGCCTACGGGCTGATCGCGGCCGGTGTGCAGTCGAAGCTGCCGCTGTTCCTGGGCTCCTACCCGATCACCCCGGCCAGCGACATCCTCCACGAGCTGTCCAAGCACAAGCGCTTCGGCATCCGCACCTTCCAGGCGGAGGACGAGATCGCGGGCGTCGGCGCCGCGCTGGGCGCCGCCTTCGGCGGGGCGCTCGGCGTGACGACGACCAGCGGTCCAGGCGTGGCGCTGAAGGCGGAGACGATCGGCCTCGCGGTCATGACCGAGCTGCCGCTGATCCTGGTGGACGTGCAGCGAGCCGGCCCCTCGACGGGCATGCCGACCAAGACCGAGCAGACCGACCTGCTGATGGCGATGTTCGGCCGCAACGGCGAGTCGCCCGTGCCGATCGTGGCGCCCTCCACGCCGAGCGACTGCTTCGACGCGGCGATCGAGGCCGCCCGGATCGCGGTGAAGTACCGTACGCCCGTCTACCTGCTCTCCGACGGCTACCTGGCCAACGGCTCGGAGCCGTGGCGGCTGCCCGAGATCTCCGATCTCCCGGACATCTCCACCGAGTTCGCCACGGTGACGGACGAGGAGTTCCTGCCCTACAAGCGCGATGCCGAGACCCTGGCCCGTCCGTGGGCGATCCCCGGCACAGCCGGGCTGGAGCACCGCATCGGCGGCATCGAGAAGGCCGACGGCTCGGGCAACATCTCCTACGACCCGAACAACCACGACCGCATGGTCAGGCTCCGCCAGGCCAAGATCGACGGCATCGACGTGCCCGACCTCGAGGTCGACGACCCGGAGGGCGACGCCAGGGTGCTGGTCCTCGGCTGGGGCTCGACCTTCGGGCCCATCGCGGCGGCCGTGCGCAGGATCAGGAAGGCAGGCGGCAAGGTCGCGCAGGCGCATCTGCGGCACCTCAACCCGCTGCCTGCCAACACCGGCGACGTGCTCAAGAGCTACGACAAGGTGCTCCTGCCCGAGATCAACCTCGGCCAGCTGGCGCTGCTGCTGCGCGCGAGGTTCCTCGTCGACATCATCAGCTACAACCGCGTGCGCGGGCTCCCGTTCAAGGCCGAGGAGCTGGCCGGAGTCATCCAGGACGTGATCGACAGTGACTGAACTCGTGAACGGCAAGGGCCTGGCCCTGGTTCCCAAGGCCGAGGGCAAGCAGACCCTGAAGGACTTCAAGTCCGACCAGGAGGTCCGCTGGTGCCCCGGTTGCGGTGACTACGCCATCCTGGCCGCGGTGCAGAGCTTCCTGCCCGAGCTGGGGCTCAGGCGCGAGAACATCGTCTTCGTCTCCGGCATCGGCTGCTCCAGCCGCTTCCCTTACTACCTCGACACCTACGGCTTCCACTCCATTCACGGCCGCGCTCCTGCCATCGCCACCGGTCTGGCGGCCTCGCGACCCGACCTGAGCGTGTGGGTGATCACGGGTGACGGTGACGCGCTGTCGATCGGCGGCAACCACCTGATCCACGCGCTGCGCCGTAACGTCAACCTGAACATCCTGCTGTTCAACAACAGGATCTACGGTCTGACCAAGGGCCAGTACTCCCCCACCTCCGAGATCGGCAAGATCACCAAGTCGACCCCGATGGGCTCGCTGGACAAGCCGTTCAACCCGATCTCGCTGGCGCTGGGCGCCGAGGCGTCGTTCGTGGCCCGCACGATCGACTCCGACCGCAAGCACCTGCAGTCGGTGCTGCGCGAGGCAACGGCCCACAGGGGCACGTCGCTGGTGGAGATCTACCAGAACTGCAACATCTTCAACGACAACGCCTTCGAGCAGCTCAAGGACCCCGAGATCCGCGACGACATCACGCTGCGCCTGGAGCACGGGCAGCCGATCGTCAGCGCGACCAAGGCCGTGGTCAGATCGGCCACCGGCGGTGGCATCGAGGTGGTGCCGCTGGCGGAGGCGGGCGACCGCGTGCTGGTGCACGACGCGCACAACCCCGACCCCTCGGTGGCGTTCGCGCTGTCGCGCCTGGACGAGCCTGCCTTCGAGCACGTGCCGATCGGCATCTTCCGGCAGGTCGACAGGCCCGCCTACGACACGCTGATGGCCGGGCAGCTCGAGGAGGCCGTGGCGCAGAAGGGCCCCGGCGATCTCGGCGACCTGCTCATGGGCGGCGACACCTGGCGCATCAGCTGACCTTTCGTTACGAGGCGGGTGGGTAAGCCCGCCTCGTAACGTTGGCCGTCTTTGGACCGATACACCCCACGCTGAGTTCGCGATCAGAGGGGGATGGTCATGGGCACGCTGCAGGCGTTACGCAACCGGTTCGTCGACGCGCCGAACTCGGTGGGCGCGCGGGCGAGGCAGCGGCGCTGGGACCGCTTCGCGGCCGTCTTTCCGAACATCTCCGAGATGTCGGTGATCGATCTCGGCGGCACGTTCGCCGCGTGGGAGCGGGCCCCGGTACGGCCGGCCCGCCTGCACCTGGTCAACCTGATGGACCCGCCGTCCGACCTTCCCCCGTGGGCCAGGGCCGACCGAGGGGACGCCACCGAGCTGCCCAAGGCGATCCTGGACGGCGACTACGACCTCGTCTACTCCAACGCCGTCATCGAGCACGTGGGCGGCCACATCCGCCGCGAGCGCTTCGCCGACAACGTCCGCGCGCTGGCGGACCGCCACTGGGTGCAGGTGCCGTACCGCTACTTCCCCATCGAGCCGCACGTGCTCTTCCCCGGCTTCCAGTTCCTTCCCGTCGCCGCCAGACGCGCGATCATCAGCCACTGGCCGCTGGTGCACACCGCGCCGCGGGACAGGCTGCACGCGCTGCGTGACGCCATGGAGGTGGAGCTGCTGAGCGTGACGGAGATGCGCTACTACTTCCCCACCTCCGTGATCGGCTACGAGCGGATGGGCGGTCTGATCAAGTCGATCATCGCGGTGGGCCCTAAGGCGTGAGCTTGTAGATGTGGTAGCCGTACTCGGTCTCGAACGAGTCGACGAACCGCCCGTGCTCGACAGGGATGCTCCGGTTCTCGAAGAGCACCTCCACCTGGGCCGCCGACGCCAGCTCGGGCGGGAGGGTCAGTGACCGCTTGCCCGGCTCGCTCCCCCGCTCGATCATGGCGAAGACGTAGAAGGATCCGTCCCTGCCCTTCAGCATGGTCTCCAGTCCCTCGCCGAAGTCGAAGGCGTAGGACTGGGTGTTGAGCACCGGCGCCAGCTGCTTGATCTGCTTGTTCACCTCGCCTGCCGCGGCCCTGATCGGCTGGTAGCAGGGCTCTCGCAGCGCGTGCTGGCTGGTGCAGGGGCCGCCGAAGCTGTGGTTGAAGTAGAGGATGCCGCGGGCCTCGTGGATGATCGAGTTCATCACCGCGCCCTTGAGCTGCCCTGGTTCGATGGCACGCACGCCCATCTTGTTCTGGTCGGTGAAGGGCCAGCCGACCTCGACGAAGTTGTAGACGGGCTGGAACTTGCCGTCCATCGCGTCGAGCTTGCGCTGCTTGTCCATGAGCCAGCCGTAGTCGGCCGCGCGCGGGCACTCGTTGTCCGGAAATTTCAGGATCGTTTTGGCTTCGACGCAGACCCCGGCGTCGGTGTACCAGTACATGTCGGTCGAGACGAGATCGGTGTAGTCGTTGACGAACCGGCCGTTGTCCTTGTCGCTCCACCACATGCCGACG
Organism: Nonomuraea sp. NPDC049152; assembly: GCF_040648355.1. Taxonomy (NCBI): domain Bacteria; kingdom Bacillati; phylum Actinomycetota; class Actinomycetes; order Streptosporangiales; family Streptosporangiaceae; genus Nonomuraea; species Nonomuraea sp. NPDC049152. The sequence continues at coordinate 38,061 of NZ_JBEZDO010000005.1, forward strand.
CCCTTGCCGTAGTTGGCGTAGTACATGCGGCCGTCGCCCTTGGGCAGCTTGTCCTTCAGCGTCTTCATCGCGGTGAAGCCGCACCCCTCGCCCTTGGGCGGGATGCAGGGGTCGCCCTCTCCGCCGAACCTGCCGTCCCACTGGGCGTTGCCGGGCCGCGGGAACATGTCGGCCTCGTCGGCGATCACCCAGCCGACCGTCTCGGGCCCCGACCCCGGCAGCGGCTTGGTCGTCATCGCCGACATGCCGTGCTTGTCGACCAGCTTCATGTCGCTGTCGGCGGTGAGCTCGACGTAGAGGTTGAGCCCCGCGTCCTTGTCGGTCAGGACGTCCTTTTCGGTCAGCACCGACTCGTACCAGACGCCGATGGGGAAGAACGAGGGATCCGTCCATCCCCTGGCCGCGGCCACGGGGAACTTCTCGTAGTAGGAAGGGCCGCCCTCCCACGGAACGCGTGGCAGGTCCAGGGTCTTGCCGTCCGAACCGCGCGGCGTCGCACCCGGGATCATGACGAACAGGACCGCCGCGACCACCGCGACGGCCGCCACCCCTCCGAGAACGTAGCTCCTTCTCACGGTCGCGCCTCCCCGATCCTGATCCTGTAGATGTGGTAGGTGCCTTCGGTGGCGAAAGAGTCGGTGAACCTGCCGTCCGCGCCGATGGGGAGGGTCCTGTCCTCGAACAGGACCTCCGCCTCCCGCGCCGTCGACAGCTCACTGGGGATGGTGAGCGTGCGCGGCCCCATGGTTCCACCTCGCTCCACCATTGCGAAGAGGTAGAGGAACCCGTCGTGGCGCTTCAGCATGGTGTCGAGGCCCGGCGCGTAGCCGTATCTGAAGGACTGGCTGTTCAGGACGGGCGCGAGCAGCCTGATCCGCTTGTTGAGCTCGCTCACGGCGGCCCTGACCCGTGCGCCGCAGGGCGCGCGCAACAGGCTGGTGGTACGGCACGCCCGCCCCACGCTGTGGTCGAGGTAGACGACCCCGCGTGCCCCGTGGATCAGCGAGCTCATCACCGCGCCGCCGACCTGCCCCGGTTCGATGGCGCGGTCGTCCTCGCGGGGCTGCCCCAGCTCGACGACGGCGTAGACGGGTTGCAGGCGGGCGTCCTTGGCGTCGAGGGTGCGCTGCCTGCCGATGGTCTCGCCGTAGTTGGCCGCCAGGCGGCACTGGCCGGTCGCCAGGTTCATGAAGCGCCCGCCCTCCTCGCAGGCGGCGCGGTCGGTGTACCAGTAGAGGCTGGTGGAGACGGCGTCGGTGTAGCGGTTGACGAACGCGGCGGCCTGGTCGCCGGTCTGCCAGTACATGACGCCCTTGCCGTAGTTGGCGTACCGGAGGCGGCCGTCGTCGGGCAGGCGGCGGGAGAGCGTCTCCATGGCGGTGTAGCCGCAGCTCGCCCTGGCGGGACGGCAGGCGGGCGCGCCGAAGCCCGCGACGCCCGACCAGCGGGCGCTGCCGGGCCCGCCCCACATGTCGGCCTCGGTGCCGATGAGCCAGCCCACGGTCTCGTCGCCGTAACCTGGCAGCGGCCTGCTGGTGAGCGCGGACATGCCGTGACGACGCAGCAGCCGCGGGTCGCTGTCCCTGGTCAGCTCGAAGTAGGTGGTGATGCCCGCCGCCTTGTCGGCGGTCACGTCCGCCCGCGTGCGCACGGCGGCGAACCACACCCCGACGGGGAAGAAGGAAGGCTCGGTCCAACCGGCCTTCGCCGCCGCGGGAAAGCGCTCGTAGTAGCGCGGGCCGCCCTCCCACGCGACCGGCTCCAGCTCCACCCGGATGGGTGAGAGGTCGCCTCCGGCGGGCGGCGTGCAGGCGGTCAGCGCCAGCAGGGCCACGGCCGGCGCCCAGGTCCTCCTCACCCCGGCGGCCTCTCGACCGGCCCTCGGCGCGTCGGCCGTTCGGCGAGCGCGCGCAGCTCGTCGGCGCGGACGGACCAGTCGTCGCCCAGCACGGAGGCGCGCAGCGCGTCTGGCGGCTGCGGCGCGCCCTCGGCCAGCGAGACCCTGACGGCCTTGACGAACAGGTCGGGGGTCGCGGCCACCCGCACCCTGTCGGCGTATCGGGCCAGCTCGCCGTAGTCGGTGCTGACCACGGGCAGCCCTAGCGCCAGGTACTCCTTCAGCTTGATCGGGTTGGCGTGCCTGATCCAGTCGTTGTCAAGCCACGGCATGATCGCGACGTCGAAGGCCGAGCCGTAGGCGGGAATCAGCTCGTAGGGGCGGAAGCCCAGCCAGTGGACGTTCGCGTGTCCTGCGAGCCGCTCGATGGGCCCGTTGGCGTCGCCGACCAGCACAAGGGAGACCTCGGGCAGTTCCACGGCCAGCCGCTCCAGCAGGTCGAAGTCGACGACGAAGTCGTCCAGCGCGCCGAAGAAGCCGACGCGCGGCCCTGGGACGCGGCGGATGTCGGCGGGCCACCGTTCGGCGGGCACGCGGGTGAAGTGCGCCAGGTCGACGCCGTGGTCGAGGAAGTGCGCGCGGTCGCCGGCCAGCGGCCGGTCCTCGGCCATGAGCGTCCTGCTGACGTAGACCACGCTGTCGGAGCGGCGCAGAAGCTGCGACTCCATCTCCTTGATGGTCTCTCCGCCGCCCTCGGGGAAGGCCGAGTGCCGGTCGGAGCGGTTGAAGACGAGCGCCCTGCGCGGCATCGGGCGCACGACGTCCCACGCCGTCGGGAGCGTGACGACGACGACGGGACGGCGCAGGCCGAGCACCGCGCACACCGCGGCGACCTGCGCCCTGACCAGCAGCGCGCTCACCTTCCTGCCCAGGGCGGAGCCGTACAGCGGCAGCGGGAGGGGCGACATGACATAGAAGTCCGGCGCGGGCCTGCGCACGAACTTCGCGACGCTGCGCAGCTTGCGGCCGATGCGCCGCAGCGTGTTCGCGGACCTGCCAGGCATGGGCATGCGCAGGCCGATGCTGTTGACGACCAGGACCCTGCGCTGGGCCGACAGGTGGCGCATGAGCTGGAAGTCGGAGTGCGCCCTGTTGTGGTACCACCAGTCCTGGGCAGAGAAGCAGACGTAGCCCGAAGGGGGCGGCGGCGTGCCCGGCGGGGTGGGCCATTCGGCCATGGTGAGCAGCTCGCGTAACGCCGCCCTGTGCCTGCCTCTGGCGGGCGCGCGGCTGGCCTCGTTCAGGGTGACGGCCGCGCGCATCAGCGCGCCGCGCGGCCTGCCGTACAGCTTCCTGTGCAGGCGCACCCGGTTGGCGGCGGCCAGCGCCCACAGCCGGTCGGAGGCCACCTGGTCGCCGCCGAGATGCACGGCGACGGCGTCGGGCTCGTACCGTACGGCGAAGCCGCGCCATCCCGCGCGCAGCATGTACTCGGTCTCCTCCGAATACAGGAAGTAGCGGTCGTCGAGCGGGCCCAGCGCCTCGGCGCAGGCTCGCGAGACCAGCCATGCCGCGCCCGTCGCCCAGTCGACCGTGCGCGGCCTCAGATAGTCGCGCGGGTCGGCGACCAGCTCGCCCAGCGGCGCGAACCGTCCGGCTCTGAACCCGCCGAGCGCGGCCTCGCCCAGCGCCCTCAGCACGGTGGGCCGCCTGCGCAGGGAGAGCTGGAGCGCTCCGTGTTCGTCGAGCAGCCTGGGTACGGCGATGCCCACGCCTGGCCGCTCCAGCGCGCGCAGCAACAGGGCGACCATGCCGGGCCGCAGCCTGATGTCGGCGTTGAGCACCAGGACGTCGCATCCTTCGGCGGCGGCCATGCCGGCGTTCACCCCGAAGGCGAAGCCGCCGTTGCGGCCCGTCTCGATCAGCTCGACGCCCTGGCCGTAGGCGCGGACCCGGTCGACGGTGTCGTCGGGCGAGTCGTTGTCCACCACGATGATCCGGGCGTCGGGCACGCCTTCGAGCCCGGGGCCGAGCGAGCGCAGGCAGTCCTCGATGATCTTCGCGCTGGCATAGGTGACGATCACGACGGCAAGGGGCATGGGATCAACCATTCTCGCGAGCTCAGGGCCTGCGTCCGGCGAGCCGCCGCACGGCGGCGATGGCGAGCACCTTGACGGCGAACGGGGCGTCCTCCCACAGGTAGCGGCGGGCCAGCCTGCCGGGCTCCAGCCAGAGCCGGTGGAGCCACTCGCCGCCGATCCGCTGCAACCCCTCGGGAGCGCGCCTGAACTGCCCGGCCGCCATCGGGATCCCCGCGCCGCAGCCGAGGTACCAGGCGCGGGACAGTCGCGACCGGAGAGCGGCGATGGTCCTTTCCTGCTTGGGGAAGCCCAGCCCGACCAGGACGAGGTCGGGGGCGGCGGCGGCCACCTTGTCCACGGTTTCGCGCATGCCCTCCGCCGTCGCGTCGAAGCCGAAGGGCGGCGAGTGGCTGCCCGCCACGCGCAGACCGGGGTAGCGCCCTGCGAGCACCCGCCCCGCGCGCTCCGCGATGCCCGGCTCGCCGCCGAGCAGGAAGACCGAGCGGCCCTCCGCCGCGGCGCGCTCGCTGAGGCTCCACACGAGAGAGGCGCCGGTGACGCGCTCGGGCACGCCGAGCCCCGACAGCCTGGCCGCCCAGACCACGGGCATGCCGTCGGCGACGACCAGCTCGGCCTCGGCCACCAGCGCGGCCAGCGCCGGGTCACCGCCGGCCTTGCGGACGATGTCCACGTTCGCGGTGACGATCGACCCGCCTTCGCCGCGCGCCCACGCCGCGGCGACGCGGTCGGCGACGTCGGCTTCGCTGAGCGCCATGACCGCGACCGCGCCGACGCGAACGCGCTCGGGGACCGAGGCGGGACCGCTCACCGCACCGCCTTCTCGTCCCGCGCCGCCTCCACGACTTCCTTCCCCTGCGGTACGGCACGCACCGCCCGGAGCAGCGCTCCCGCCAGGCCCACGAACAGGAAGGCGATCCCGCTGGTCGTCTCGAAGGCGTTGAGGTCGAAGGTCGCGCAGCCGACCAGGGGGACCAGCATCGACGCGGCCAGGCTCAGGCCCAGGTCGCGGGTGGTCGCGTCGGTGGACAGCGCCCGCGCCCTCAGCGCGGCCCAGATGGCGGTCAGGAAGAGACCGAGCAGGGTCGCCACCCCGAGCAGGCCGCCTTCGACGGTCGTCAGCAGGTACTGGTTGTCGAAGACGATGTCGTAGGGCGGGTACCAGGTGCCGTGGCCCCTGCCGAGCAGCGGGTGCTGCTCGAACGCGTTGAGGGCGATGGCGTAGTCGGCGGTCCTGTAGCGGATGCTGGAGTCGTTGCCGATGTTGTCGAACAGCCCGGCGATCGCGCCGACGAGTCCTGGAGCGGCCAGCCGTACGACCGCGAGGAAGAAGACGAGCGCGACGATCGCCTGGACACGCCGCCTGGCGGGCCAGTGGGACAGCAGCAGCAGCCCCGCCGCGATCAGCCCGAGCACGGGCGAGCGCGAGGCGGAGAACACCAGGCCCGCGGCGATGAGCGCGCAGGCCACCCACCAGCGCAGCGCGGGCAGGCCCCGCTCGCGGGCGGCGAAGGCGTAGTGCAGCGCGATGGGCAGGATCATCGAGCACACCACGCCGAACTCGATGGGATGGCTGGTGGTGGCCGCGGCCCTGTTGAGGCCGTTGCGTTCGAGGATCGCGGGCGCCTCGCCCCTGATGCGCGTGCCGGGCACGATCACGTCGAGGGTCGGGTCGTAGGAGAACAGGAACTGGATGCCGCCGATCACGCCGAGGATGGCGCCCGCGACGACGGCGGTCTTCAGCACCAGGTCGATGCGGTCTCTTCCGCGGACGCCGTCGCAAGCCACCAGCGCGACGCCGACGAGGGCGAGCGCGATGACGCCGATGTGGTCGGCCAGCTCCAGCTGGCGCGGCTCCAGATAGGCGACGGCGGCCTGGGCGTAGCTGGCCAGGTAGGCGACCGCGTAGAGGTAGATGGCCGTGCGGACCGGGTTGAAGCCCTTGGCCGCGCCGAGCGTGAGCGTGAAGTGCGCGCAGAACCACCACAGCACCGCGAACAGACCCACGGCCTCGGCGGGGGTCAGCGCGAACGGCAGGCCCCTGAGGATGAGCCTCGCGGGCACGACCATGAGGACGACGACGAAGAACGCCGCGAACGTGGCTCCGTCGGCCCTGCGTCCCGTGGAACGGTCCGTGACCGGTGGCGCGAGGACTGCGGTCACCGCTGGAGTACCTCTTCGCGCACGGGGGCGGCCTGCACCGGATTGGCGCGTTCCCGCCTGCGGCGATACAGCGCCGCCGTCACGCTCTCGGTGGCGAAGGAGGCGGCCAGGCTGGCGAGCAGACCCAGGAGGAGGACGGCCGCGGTGTAGCGCAGCTTGTCGTTGCGCAGCGCCACGGCGTCGGTCGGCGGCAGGATCTCCGTGAGGATGATGAAGGTCGTGGGCGGCGCCTTGAGCTGCACCTGGCGCTTGTCGAGCTCGGCCCTGGCCCGCTGGGTCACCCGCGTGACGATCTCCTTGGCGGCGCGCGGGTCCGAGCTCATGCCCTCGATGAGGACGAACGGCTGGCTGAAGAGCAGCTCGGGGTTGGGGCTGCCGTTGTTGACCTCGTAGGTGGTCTCGCCGTGCGGCCTGGCCCCGAGCTTGGTCATCGTGTCCTCGGAGCCCAGGATCTGGACGAGGACCTCCGCTGTCATGTTCAACCCGTAGTTGTAGTTCAGCAGCGGGTTGGCTTCCATGATCTGGTCGCGCCTGTCGCCCAGCGTCGAAGGACCGGTGATCGGCACGGTGAGCGACAGCACGGCCGACGACTGGTACATCGGCGGGATGCTCGCGTATATGCCGTAGGAGCCCGCGAGCGTCAGTAACAGGGCTGGGATGGCGACGTACCAACGCCGCAACACGACTCCGACCGCCCCCCAGAAATCCAACTCATCCCCTCACTAACCGATAAAGCACGATAAATCAGCTGTTTTCCGGGTCGTCGTCGTCTTTCACGACCGGGATCGGCATCGTGTGGTCGACGGTGGATTCCATGTTCCTGGCCTTTTCCTTGCCTTCGGCGAAGACCAGCACCTTGCCGTTCAGCTTGCGCGGCGGCGTGACCTTCCTCCCCACCGGCTCGGGCCGCGCCTGCTTCTCCTCGGCCGCCGGTACGGCCCGGCCGCGGCGCAGGACCAGCAGCTGCGCCAGCCCGAGCCCGAACGCCATCCCCAGACCGAACGCGCCGAAGGTGGCGACGAGCGTGTTGCCCCACACCGCCTTGGGCTCGAGGGTGGTCACGTCGTTGAGCGCGATGTAGGTGCTGGTCGGAGCGCCCAGGATGCGCTGCTGGTTGAGGAGTTCGGCGCGGATGCGCTTCTCGGCCCTGGCGATCGTGTCCAGGACGGTCGCGCTGGAGGGAGCCTCCACCGCGACGTGGACGAAGGGGCCCGCCGTCGTGATGCCCATCAGCGCGGCGTTGGAGCGACCGTCGTCGACGGTGAGCTTGACGGGGCCGCCGTCCACGATGCCCAGTTCCTTCTGGATCGCGGGGTTGTTCATCGTCAGGATGAGGATGCCGGCGACCGTCCGCATGCTGTCGTTGTACTGCAGGAGCGGGTTGGTCAGGCCGACCGGCTTGGTCTTGTCGAGGGACAGGGTGCCCCCCGAGGGCGGAGCGACGAGGATCATGGACGAGCTGGCCGCGTAGCGGGCCGGCACTTGGAAGAAGGCCACGGCGCCCAGGCCCAGCGATACCAGGACGACCGGCAGAGTCACCCACTTCCGTCTTAACAGCCCAAAAACACTCTCCCAGAAGCTCATACTTACCCCCCACGCTTCCGGATTGGTACATATATCTAGGCGACCCAAGTTCGGGACCTACAGCCCTCTATCTGAAGATCGCCCCTCAACGTTACGGTTATCCGGCTAGCGAGTCCACACCGGATAAATCCTGACCTGCCTTTTCGCTTAGCCGTAATGGAGGCTGACAAATGGCCGAAAATTCACCGTCGCTCGTGGGGCGCGCGGCGCCGGAGATCGGGCTCGGCCTGTGCGTCTACAACGGCGAGCCGTACCTCAGCGGCTCTCTGGCCTCGATCCTCGCCCAGGAGGACGCCGACTTCGAGCTCGTAATCGCGGACAACTGCTCCACCGACGCGACCGAGGAGATCTGCAGGGAGGCGGCCAGGAACGATCCACGAGTCCGCTACCTGCGGCGCGACCGGAACATCGGCGTCATCGCGACCCACAACCAGATCATCGGAGAGGCGCGCGGGGAGTTCTTCGCCTGGGTGACCTCCGACGACGAGTACCGCAAGGACCGCCTGTCGGCGCTGGCGGCGGCGCTGCGCGACAGCCCTGCGGCCTCGATGGCCTTCTCGGGAGCCGAGGAGGTCGACGGTGAGGGCAACCTGATCGAGGTCTGGCGCACCACGGCGGCAACCGACCATCCCGACCCGATCGTGCGGCTGCGCGCCAAGCTCGACTTCTACGACGAGACGCTGCAGTTCTACGGCCTGATGCGGCGCGGCGTCCTGGAGCGGGCGATGCCCTTGCAGCCCATCGTGGCGTGCGACAGGGTGCTGCTCGCGCAGCTCGCCCTGCTCGGCCCCATGGTCGCGGTGAACGAGCCGCTGCTGTGGCACCGCAACCACGCGGGCAGCGTCAGCAGAGCCAACCACGCGCGGACCTTCCGCAGGCGGGAGGCGCCGCAGGAGAACCCGCGCTGGTTCCTGCCGAACGTGGAGGAGGGCCGCTGTCTGCTGCGCGTCATCAACCACACGCCGATGAGCGGGGCCGCGCGGCTGCGGGCCTACGCCGCGATGCGCCCGTGGCTGAGGCGCAACGCGGCGCCGATGGCCCGCAACGTCGCCCACGTGGGCGTCGGCCTGGTGCGCGGCGGGACCAGCTGACTCAGCCGGCGACGAGGGTGCGGATCTCCCTGAGCCTGGCTCGGGAGATCCCCACCACGGTGTAGGCGATCAGCCCCGCGCCGCCCGCGAGCGCCAGCCGTACCAGTGAGAAGGCGCCGTCTGTCGCCGTCATCACCAGCCAGGCCACCACGCCCGCCGCCAGCCCTCCGGCCAGTGGCCTGACCGCCGCGGGGCCGATCGGCCCGAGCGCCACGCCCACCCGGTGGAGCAGCAGCCCCGTCAGCGGAAGGGTGACCAGCACGCCGACGGCCGCGTGCGCGATCGCCACCCCCTGGATGCCGTCGAGCCGCGCGCCGAAGTACAGCGAGGGGATCAGCGCCACCGCCCACACGACCTTGAGCAGCGCGATGGAGCCGACCGCGCCCACCGAGGTGAGCACGTCAGAGCAGATGTTCATGAGCATCCGCACCGCCATGACCACCATGAGGAACGACAGGGCGGCGGCCGAGGGCAGCCACTTGTCGCCGTAGAGGAACGGCACCACGATCGGCGCGAGCACGGCGACCAGGACCGCGACCGGCGTCACCACGATCAGCAACATCGGCACGATCTGCTGCACCTTGGCCGAGAGGTCCTCGGGCCGCTCGTCCGCCACCCTGGAGAAGCCGGGCAACGTGACGTGCCGCAGCGCCTCCCCGATCAGTCCTGGCACCCAGTTGGAGACATTGAGCGCCAGGAGGTAGTAGCCGAGCACGGTCGCGCCGAACGCCTTGCCGACGATGATGGAGTCGGCGTTCAGCAGCAGCGCCTCCACGCCCAGGCCGAGGGCCAGCGGCATGCCGAAACGCAAGAGCCTGGTCATCGGCTCGCGCCGCAGCCCGAACCTGATCGGCTCCTTCGACCAGATGATCATCAGGATGCCGCTCACCGCCGTCGAGGCGACGGCTCCGCAGGCGAAGCTGTAGGGGCCGAAGCCGGCCAGCGCGCAGCCGATCGACAGCGGCACCTGCACCGCCACCCCCACCATGGTCGCGATGGCGATCCTGCCCTGCTGGAACCTGCGTAACAGGACGGCGCTGCGCACTCCGACCAGCCCGTCGATGACGATGAGCAGCGCCATCACCCTGACCATGCCTGCGGCGTCGGCGTTGCCCGCGAACCCCGCGAAGGCGGGGGCGCCGAACCACAACGCGGTGTAGACGGTCAGGCTGAAGCCGAGCACCATCGTGGTCGCGGTGGGCAGCACGTCCTCGATCCTGCCGCGCCACTGGACGATCGCGGCCACAATGCCGGCGTCGTTGATGTGCCAGAGGAACTGCTGGGCGGCCAGCGCGACCGCGTAGATGCCGAAGTCGGCGGGGGCCAGCAGGCGCGCGAGGACCAGCCCCATGCCGAAGGAGGCGAGCCTGGTGGCCACCCTCGCCACCAGCCCCCATCGCAGGCCCTTCCCCGCCGACCCGGCCCTGTCGGTGGTCTCAGTCTCTGGCATGTGCCTTACCTAACTTTCTTGGTCGACCCGTTCGAGCCAGATCTCCCGCCAGTAGCCGAAGTGGCCGCGCGGGCAGTTGAAGTTGTGCCTGCCGGGGCAGACGAAGTCCTCGATGAGCACGCTGGGCGTCTTCATCTCGAGCATCCGGCCGGTCGTCTCGTCGAGGCAGCGTTCGACCTTGCCCGCGACGACGCCGGTCTTGCCGCAGTACATGGCGAGGTCGTTGTCGAACCCCATGCCTCTGTTGCGGAGGTTGGCATCCAGAGTGTCGGCGATCTCGGTCTTGGACCTGACACGCACCAACTCTCCGGGTTTGAGATCGAGCTCGGCAACGGGTGTCGGACCGACCACCCTGCCCTTTAGGAACCCCCAGGCGAGCCCGTCCCTGAACCACAGCCGTCTGGGCAGGATCCGGGTGCTCCACGCCTGGAGCCTGCCGAACAGCGCGATCAGGAAGCCGCGCAGCGTCTCGACAGCGGCGACGTTGCCCGAGCGGTAGTCCCAGAGGAACTGGCGCAGGTCCTTGAGCGGCAGCCGCTCCGGAGCCGCCCTGAGGATCTCCGTCGCCTGGCAGGCGTAGCGCGGCTCGCCGTCCTCGAACGGCTCCCTCGTGGTGGCACGCTCCAGGATGGTGACGTCGACGGGGCCCGCTGACCGCCGCGGCTCCCTGTCGTCGGCCTTCCGCAACCAGGCCGTCTTCCAGTAGGTGAGGCAGGCGGCCTGACAGCCGCCGTGCGACTCGCCGTCGCAGCGCGCGCCCGTGAGGTGGACGGCGTCGCGCATCCGCCTGATGCCGGTGCGCTCGATGGTGTCGCAGAGCTTGTGCGCCACCTTCTCGACCGTCATCCGCCTGCCGCAGAAGGCCAGCATCTCCGGCATGAACGGCAGCCCGTCGAGCTCGCCGTTGTGGTCCAGCGTCGCCAGGATCTCCTCGGCGCTCAGGACCTCAACCAGGTCCCCCACCTTGTACTCGATCAACGTGCCCCTCCTCTTTCAACAGGCCGGCCTTGGCGAGCGCGCTAGCGGCTGCGCTCACCCCGGCGAAAGGGATCCCCGAACGGACCGCGATGTCCAGCAGGCTGTGCTCTCCGTCGGAGAGGTTGAGCACCCACAGAATCGCCATCTGGTCGATGTCTGGACTTCCGTACAGGCCGCGCGGGCCGAGCCATGGCTCGCCGTACGGCTCGAGATTGAGGTATCTGCGTTCCTCCTCCAGCACCTGGACGATCTCCTCGACGGCGGCGAGGGTGTGCTCCATCGCCTCCTGCGTGACGAAGGACGGATCGTCCGCCGAGGTGTGATATTCGGGGAACTCGCCGTCGGGCGTTCTGGTCAGCCGCCCGACCGGCAGGTTGAAGCCGGGCGAGCAGAAGTGGCGTTCGTCGTAGCCGAACGGGACGAAGTCGCGCACCTCGTGCTCGCGCGTGGACAGGACGTGCGCGGCCGCCCTGTCGATCAGCGCGTCGCCCCTGCGGCTGCGCTTGTAGGTCAGCCTGCCCGGGTCGCCCGCGCAGGCCAGCACCAGTCCGTGCGTGATCCGCCCGATCGTGTCCCTGTTGTCGGCCAGCCAGGTGATCGCGCCGAGGGCCGCGGGCGCGAACAGGAACCGGTAGGTGAGGCGGGGCCGCCGTCCCGCCAGCCTGGAGGCCAGCTCGATGGCGACCGCGATGCCCGCGAGCGTCTCGTTGGCGAGCGCGGGGTGGCAGGTGTGGCAGGAGATGAGCACCTCCTCGCCGGTACGGCCGCGCACCACGTGCTCGCCGTAGGTGAGGTGCCCGTCGGCCAGCGTCGAGTCGATCCGCACCTCGTACTCGCCCTCGGGCAGCTCCCGCAGCGCGTTCTCGCTGAGGCAGAAGCCCCAGTCCTTCTTGAAGTAGCCGGTCCTGTACGGCACCAGGTCCGGCTGGGCTGGCAGCGTGTGCAGGCGCGGGCGCAGCTCCTCCAGCGTCATCGTCGCCGAGACGGGCACGCTGTTGCCCACGACGTGCAGCGGCGACCTGGCGAAGTCGATCACCCTGCGCCCCGTGGCGTCCTTGACGTAGGCGTCGGTGATGTTCCACTCCTGGGGCACGACCCAGTCGAGGACCCGCGTTCCCGTGGGCACCTCGTGCAGCTCCAGCGGGATCGTCTCGGCGATGATCGCCAGCGTGCGCCGCACGCCGTCGCCCGTCATGCTGCGGCAGATCGGGTGCAGCCGCTCGACCAGTTCCTTCACGGCCGCAGGGTCTCGTCGACGGTGCCCTCGGCGCGCCGGGCGGCGAGCCTGGACAGGCGGGTGAAGCGGTGGTCGAAGGCATCCTGGGTGAGCCCGTGCTCCCTGTAGGCGTCGACCAGTTCGCGGGCGCCCGCCTTGACCGACCAGACCGCCTCGTAGCCCGGGAGCGCGGCGCGGACGCGGGCGAAGTCCACCCGGTAGGAGCGCGGGTCGTTGCCCGCCTCGCCGGTGATGAGCAGCTCCGATCCCGGCACGGCCTCGACGACCTCGGCCGCGATCTCCGCGACCGTCACGTTGTTCTGCTCCGAGCCGACGTTGAAGGCCAGGGCGTGTACGGCTTCGCGCGGCGCGACCAGCGCCAGCTCGAAGGCGCGGGCGATGTCCTGGGCGTGGACGAGCGGCCGCCACGGCGTGCCGTCCGAGAGCACCCGCACGGTGCCGGTCAGCAGCGCGTGGCCGACGAGGTTGTTCAGCACGATGTCGGCGCGCAGCCGCGGCGAGAACCCGAACGCGGTGGCGTTGCGCAGGAAGACGGGCGAGAAGTCGTCGTCGGCCAGCTCGCGCAGGTCGTCCTCGACCCGCACCTTCGACTCGGCGTAGGGGGTGACGGGCCGCAGCGGCGCGTCCTCGGCGACCAGTCCCTCTCCTCCCGACGCGCCGTAGACCGAGCACGTGGAGGCGTAGAGAAAGCGGCGCACGCCCGCCTCGCGGGCGAGCCTGGCCAGCCGTACGGAGGCATGGTGGTTGATGTCGTAGGTCAGCTCGGGCGCCAGCGCGCCGAGCGGGTCGTTGGACAGGGCTGCCAGGTGGATCACCGCGTCGAAGCCCTCGACGTGCTCGGGGCCCACGTCCCGCAGGTCCACCGCGTGGCAGGGCGGGTCGGCCGGGGCGGGGCCCAGCACGCAGTCGGCGAACAGCCCCGAGTCGAGGCCGAACACCTCATGGCCCGCCGCGGTGATGATCGGGGCCATCACGGTGCCCAGATAGCCCTGGTGGCCGGTCAACAGAACGCGCACAACTGCTCCTTAGTAGCTCAGCACGAGCTTGGTGGCGTGGAAGGCTTCGGCGTACCGGCTCTGGCACTGCACGCCCCGCACGCGGGCCAGCCCGCCGAAGGTCTCGGCGTCGAACCAGCTCCGGCCGTGCTGTGAGGGGTAGTGCTCGTGCAGCAGGCCGATCTTCTCGGTCAGCAGGTCGTCGGCCATGGGCACGAAGACGTTGGGCTGGGCCAGGTCGGACTCCCATTTGAGGATCTCGTAGCCGAGCACGTGGTGGTCGCGGAAGACCGTGGGCACCAGCTCGGCCAGCCCCCTGTGGTCCTGGTGGGCGTCGTGCGGTGAGGGCGCGAGGACCAGCCCCGGGTCGCAGGCCGCCCGCAGCTCGTGCAGGGCGTCCTTGGCGCGTTCCCAGTGCGCGGGCAGGCGGCCGTCCGGCAGGTCGAGGACGCGCACGTCGAGCTCGGCCTTGGGGCAGAACGCGGCCAGCGCGGCGCGTTCCTCGGCTTCGCGCTCGGTGCCCGCGCCCGACATCACCAGCGCCGTGACCCGCAGGCCCGGCCGGGCGCGGCACAGGCCGAGCAGCGTGCCGCCCGCGCCGATGGCGAGGTCGTCGCAGTGGGCGCCGAGCAGGGCGATCTCCTCAGACCGCCCTGGAGAGAGCCGCAACACCGGCGATCCGCCTTCCCTCCCACAGCGCCCATGGCCGTTCGCCCCTGGAGTACTCCTCGTCCAGCGCGACCCGCTCCTTGACCGTGTCGGTGGGCCGCCAGAAGCCCCTGTAGGGGTAGGCGAGGAGCCTGCCCTCCTTGGCCATCGCGGCGCAGGCGTCGGCGACCAGGTCGCCGCCCGGCGGGATCAGGTCGAAGACCTCGGGGCGCAGGACGAAGTAGCCGCCGTTGATCCACAGCGGCATCTCGGTGACCGGCGTGATGCCGCCGACCCTGCCGTTCTCCCCCAGCTCGACGCAGTGAAAGGTGCCGGGAGGCGGGACGACCATCATCGACGCGCCCGCGTCCGAGGCGCGGAAGTTGTCGATCATCACGTCGAGCGGGGCGTCGGTGAGCACGTCGGCGTAGTTGGCGAGGAACATCTGCTCCCCGTCGAGATGCCTGCGCACCCTGCGCAGCCGCTCGCCGATCGGGGAGTCCGTCCCGGTGTGGACGAACGAGATGGACCAGTCGGAGATGTCCGTCGACAGCAGCTCGATCTTGCCGTCGCGCAGGACGAAGTCGTTGGAGGCGGTCTCCTGGTAGTTCAGGAAGAAGCTCTTGATGTGCTCGGCCCCGTAGCCCAGGCACAGGATGAACTCCTTGTGCCCGTAGTGGGCGTAGTAGCGCATCACGTGCCAGATGAGCGGCCTCGGGCCGACGGGCTGCATCGGCTTGGGCAGGTCGGTGACGCCGTCGCGCATCCGGGTCCCGCGACCGCCGCAGAAGAGGACGACCTTCACACGACCTCCAACCGCGGGATGGGGAAGACGAGCCTGCCGCCCCAGTCGTGGACGTAGGAGAGCTGGCCGACCAGTTCGTCGCGCAGGTTCCACGGCAGGACGAGCACGTAGTCGGGGCGGTCCTCGGCGATCCGCTCGGGCGGCAGGATCGGGATCCGCGCGCCGGGGGTGAACCTGCCGTGCTTGTAGGGGTTGCGGTCGACGGTGTAGGCCAGCAGGTCGGGGCGGACGCCGCAGTGGTTGAGCAGCGTGTTGCCCTTGCCCGGCGCGCCGTAACCGACGACCGTCCTGCCCTCGTCCGCCGCGTCGATGAGGAAGCGCAGCAGGTCTCGGCGGACCTTGGCGACGCGGGCGGCGAAGTCGGCGTATCCGGAGAGTTCCAGGAGCCCCGCGGCCTTCTCGCGGGCGATCACGTCGTGCACCCGCGCGGACGGCGTGCCGTACGGCTTGGCCCACAGCCTGATCGACCCGCCGTGCGTGGGCAGCAGTTCCACGTCGACCAGCGTCAGGCCGCCGACGGCCAGCGCCCGCTGGGCGGCGGCGACCGTGTAGTACTGGAAGTGCTCGTGGTAGATCGTGTCGTACTGGTTGAGCTCCATGAGCGTCAGCAGGTGCTGCACCTCGACGGAGACCACGCCGTCGTCGGCCACCAGGTTGCGCAGCCCCCGGGTGAAGCCGACCACGTCGGGGATATGGGCGTAGACGTTGTTGGCGACCACGACGTCGGCGGGGCCGTGCTCGTCGCGCACCCGCTGCCCGACCTCCGGAGACAGGAACTCGGTGAGCGTCGGCACGCCCTTCTCCACCGCCGCCGCTCCCACGTTGGCCGAGGGCTCGATGCCCAGGCAGCGCACCCCGCGCGCCGCCACGTGCTGGAGCAGGTAGCCGTCGTTGCTCGCCACCTCGACCACGAACGAGTCCGGCCGCAGCGCCAGCCCGTCGACGAAGCGTCCTGCGTGCCCGACCCAGGAGGAGGAGTAGGAGGAGAAGTAGGCGTACTCGGTGAACGTCTCCTCCGGCGTGATCAGCGGCGGGAGCTGCGCCAGCCAGCACGAGGTGCACACCCGCAGATGCAGCGGATACGTCGCCTCGGGCTGGTCGAGCTGGTCGGCTGTGAGGAACAGCTCGCACGGCGGAGTCGCGCCGAGATCGACGACTCCTACCAGCTCATTCGACCCACATAACCGGCAAATGGTCATCTGTAGTCTCCAGACACAGGGGTTATTCGGGGATGGAACAGCAGGTGTTACAGCTCTACTCTTCGGATCATGAAGCCCCTCAGCATCGACGGCGCGTGGGCGTTCACCCCTCGTGTCCACGCCGATCCCCGCGGCAGCTTCCTGGAGGCGTTCCGCGCCGCCGACCTGCCGGTCCCCTTCGAGCTCGCCCAGGTCAACTGCTCGGTGTCCAAGGCGGGGGTGCTGCGCGGCATCCACTTCGCCGACGTGCCGCCAGGGCAGGCCAAGTACGTGATGTGCGTGTCGGGCAGCGTCCTGGACGTCGTGGTCGATCTGCGGGTCGGCTCGCCGGGCTTCGGCAGGTGGGAGGCCGTCGCCCTCGACGACAGCGAGCGGGCCGCCGTCTACCTCTCCGAGGGCCTGGGCCACGGGTTCATGGCGCTGAGCGAGGAGGCCACGGTCGTCTACCTGTGCTCCACGCCGTACAACCCTTCGGCTGAGCACGGCGTGCACCCGCTCAGCCTGGGCATCGAGTGGCCGGGCCTGGAGCCGCTGCTGTCGGAGAAGGACGCCGCCGCCCCCACGCTCGACGCGGCGCTGGAGGCCGGGCTGCTGCCCGACTACGCCACCTGCCGGCGGTTCTACGCGGAGCGGCACTGACGGGCCTCCTCGCTCGCCATCACCGGCCAGGCCGCGTGCAGCGCCGTCCGCCAGTGCCTGATCGGCTCGCACCTGGTGTTGGCCAGCACGCTGCTGGAGGGGCGGGGCGCGGGCCGGGGAAAGCGCGAGCTCGGCACCGGCCTGACCCTGTCGGGGTCCGCACCGAGAAGGGTGAAGACCTCCCTGGCCAGGCCGTACCAGGTGGTCTCGCCCGAGCTCGTGCCGTGGTAGACGCCTGGCATCAGGTCGGACCTGGCGATCCGCACCAGGAAGGCGGCCAGGTCCACGGTCCACGTCGGCTGGCCGCGCTGGTCGTTGACGACGTCCACGGTGTCGCGCTCGGCGGCCGATCTGATCATGGTCCTGACGAAGTTGGGGCCGTGCGCGCCGTAGAGCCAGGCCGTGCGCACCACGTAGTGCCCCGCCGCCGCCAGCTCGCCGGCCAGCTTGGTCCTGCCGTAGGCGTTGACCGGCCCCGGCTGGTCGTCCTCCCTGTACGGCACGCGCGAACGCCCGTCGAAGACGTAGTCCGTCGACAGGTGGATCAACCGCGCCCCCGCCCACGAACAGGCGTCGGCCAGCACCGCGACCGCGTGCCCGTTGATCGCCAGCGCCTCCGCCTCCCTGCTCTCGGCCTCGTCGACGGCGGTCCACGCCGCGCAGTTGACCACCACGTCCGGCCGGTGGCCGCTGACCAGGTCGCGGACCGCCCGCTCGTCGCACAGGTCGAGTTCGGCGCGGGTCGGCGCCAGGATTTGCTCACCGGACAGGGCCACCAGGTCGAGCACGTCGGCGGCGAGCATGCTCCCGCCGCCGGTGATCAGCCATCTCACTCCCACCAGTCCCTGTGGTCGGTGTACCAGCGGATCGTGTCCTTCAGCCCCTGGTCGAAGGGGATCGCGGCCTGGTAGCCCATCGCGCGCAGCCTGCCGTCGTCGAGGGAGTAGCGGCGGTCGTGGCCCTTGCGGTCGGCCACGGGCTCGACCTGGTCCCAGCCCTTGCCGAACGCCTCCAGGATGCGGCCGGTCAGCTCCTTGTTGGTCAGCTCGGCGGTGCCCGCGATGTGGTACACCTCGCCGGACGCGCCGCGCTCGGCCACCAGCCTGATGCCCGCGCAGTGGTCGGCGACGTGGATCCAGTCGCGGACGTTGCCGCCGTCGCCGTACAGGGGGACCTTCCTGCCTGTGAGCAGGTTGGTCACGAACAGCGGGATGACCTTCTCCGGGTACTGCATCGGCCCGTAGTTGTTGCCGCATCTGGTGATCGACACGTTCAGCCCGTGCGTGATCGCGTAGGCGCGGGCGATCAGGTCTCCGCTCGCCTTCGAGGCCGCGTACGGCGAGCGCGGCCGCAGCGGCGCGTCCTCCTTCCACGACCCGGCGTCGATCGAGCCGTAGACCTCGTCGGTCGAGACCTGCACCACCCTCGGCACGGCCGCCGCGACGCAGGCCTCCAGCAGCGTCTGGGTGCCGAGCACGTTGGTGCGCACGAACTCGCCCGCGCCCTCGATCGAGCGGTCCACGTGCGACTCGGCGGCGAAGTTGACGACGAGGTCGTGCCCGGGGACCGTCTCAGCGAGCACGCTCGGGTCGCAGATGTCGCCATGGACGAAGGTGTGCGGGACCCCTTCGAGGTTGCGCCGGTTGCCCGCGTAGGTGAGCTTGTCGAGCACGGTCACCTCGGCCTCGCCCGACATGAGCCGGGCGAAGTGCGAGCCGATGAAGCCGGCGCCCCCTGTCACCAGGATTCTCTTCATGAACTGATCTGCACCTTGCTGTGATCGCCCAGCACGAGTCTGTGGGCTCTTGGTGTGTTGGGCGCCGGCGTCACCTGGACGTCGTGGCCGATGAGCGACGACTCGATCCTGCCCACCCCTTCGATGGAGGAGCGGGCCAGCACGATCGAGTACTCGATCTCGCTGTGGGAGATGACGCAGTCGGCGCCGATCGAGGTGAACGGGCCGACGTAGCTGTCGCTGACGCGCGCGCCCGAGCCGATGACCGCCGGCCCGACGATACGTGAGTTCTCGACCGTCGCGTCCGCCTCCACCACGACCCTGCCGATCAGCTCGCTGCCGGTGGACGTGCCGAGCAGGCGTGGTTCGAGCGACTCCAGGACCAGCCGGTTCACCTCCAGCATGTCCTCGACGTTGCCGGTGTCCTTCCAGTAGCCGGTGATCGGGGTGGACTCCACCCTGCGGCCGTCGTCGATCAGCCACTGGATCGCGTCGGTGATCTCCAACTCGCCCCGCCACGACGGCTTCAGCTCGGCCACCGCCTCGTGGATGGCCGGGCTGAACAGGTACACCCCGACCAGGGCGAGGTCGCTCTTGGGCGCGGCGGGCTTCTCCTCCAGCCCGACCACCCGGCCCGCGTGATCGAGCTCGGCCACGCCGAACTGCCGCGGGTCGCCGACCCTGGTCAGCATGATCTGCGCGTCGGGCCGCTCGGCGGTGAACGACGACACGATCTCGTTGATCCCGCCGACGACGAAGTTGTCGCCCAGGTACATGACGAAGTCGTCGTCGCCCAGGTAGTCGCGGGCGATGAGGACGGCGTGCGCCAGGCCGAGCGGCGCCGTCTGGCGCAGATAGGTCACCTGTACGCCGAAGGCGGAGCCGTCGCCGACCGCCGCCTCGATCTCGGCGTGGCTGTCGCCGACCACGATGCCGATCTCCGCGATGCCCGCGGCCGCGATCGACTCCAGCCCGTAGAAGAGCACGGGCTTGTTGGCCACGGGCACGAGCTGCTTGGCCGAGGTGTGGGTGATCGGCCGCAGCCGGGTACCCGATCCTCCCGCCAGCACGAGTGCTTTCACCGCTAGTAAGCCCCTTCTCCGCGGGTCACGACCGACCAGGTCTTCCAGAGGATCTGCAGGTCGAGGATGAGCGACCACCTCTCGACGTAGCGCAGGTCGAGCCTGACCGATTCCTCCCAGCTGAGGTCGGATCGGCCGCTGACCTGCCAGAGGCCGGTCATGCCCGGCTTGACGACGAGCCTGCGGCGCACGTCCGTGCCGTACTCGGCGACCTCTTCGGGCAGCGGCGGCCTGGGCCCGACCAGCGACATCTGACCGCTGATGACGTTGAACAGCTGGGGGATCTCGTCGAGCGAGTAGCGGCGCAGGAAGCGGCCGATCCCGGTGATCCTTGGATCGTTCCTTATCTTGAAGAGAACGCCGTCGACGTCGTTGGCCTCCAGCAGCGAGCTCTTGAGCCGTTCGGCGTCCACGACCATCGTCCTGAACTTCCACACCCTGAACTCCCTGCCACCCTTACCCACCCTGACCTGCCTGAAGAAGGCGGGCCCCGGGCTGGTCACCCTGATCAGCAGCGCGATCAGCACGAACGCCGGGAGCAGCACGACGAGCGCGAGGCTGGCCATCACGCGGTCGAAGATGTTCTTGACGATCTGCTTCGCCCCGTCGAACTCCGGATGGTCGACGTGTAACAGCGGCATCCCCGCGACCGGGCGGATGCTGATGCGCGGCCCCGCCACGTCCATGAGAGCCGGCGCGACGAACAGGTCGGTGCGCTGCTCCTCCAGGCTCCAGGCGAGCCTGCGCAGCGTGCCGCCGTCGAGTTCGGGGCAGGCGGCGACGGCGACGGCGTCGGCCTGTGTGCGGGACACGGCCTCGGCCACGTCCCCGAGCCCGCCGAGCACGGGCAGGCCGTCCACGTCGCGGTCGCCCTGCGTTATGGGCAGGCAGACGCCCACGACCCGCATCCCGTGATGCGGTTCCCTCCTGAATTGCATGATCAGATCGAGTACGGCGGCGCGATGGCCCACGGCGATGACATGACGCATGTACTCCCCGCGGACCCTGGCTAAATGGAGTTTTTTGCGCACCCGAAATCTGAACACCAGGGTCAGGACGAGTGCGAGCGGAAGGGCGGCCATGACGAAACTCCGCGCGATGCCGGTCTGCGTGGCATAAGCGCCAATCGCCACCGCGGCCATCAGTCCCACACCGCCGTTGAATACCGCCCTGAACTCCTCGCTCCCCTCGCCGTGTCCCCTTTCCCTGTAGGCCGCGCTCAGCTGCATGCTGACGGGCCACGACACCGTCAGCACCGCGCCGACCATGAGATCCTCGGTCGGAATGTAGGCCCCGAACAGCAGTTTCGTCCCCACCACCACGGCGCACGCCGCGAAGGCGCACGCCACGTCACCTGCTCGTAGAAACCGGACATAGGGCCGAGTCCAAATGCTCGGCGCCCTTTCTGGCACCCTTTGGAGAAGCACGACATCGGGCTCCCCCGCTCCCACGCTCATAGCACCCCACCCTGGAAATCTGCTACGACATCGCAAGACGCCCATCCGCCCCGGTGGTTTACACCCTTCGCTTCGACACCAAGAGCGGCAATCCCCACTAAAGAGTAAAGATCAAGTCGGGATCCGGATATAAGAGCAGATGACCAACATCGGACGCATTTCGCGCTTGACGGGAACGGTCCATTAGTGCCAAAAGCACAGGTGATCACATGCTGTGACAGTGTGTGATCAGTCGTATTCGAGGTCAGGGAGCGAGGAGGGCGGCTCAGGACTCCGCCACACCACGATCACTCCGTCACGGGCGGTCTCCGCCGCCAGGTGCAGCCGATCGAGATCGAAGTCGGGCAGGTAGCGCAGCCGGGCGAGGAACGTGGCGTCGGTGGCCGACCTGGGCACGACGCAGCCCTCCCCGTCGCGGTCGAGGAGGATGTAGAGGATCTCGGTTTCGGTCTCGGCCGCGACTCGAACCTCGACGACGTCCTCCCAGGCGAGGGCCTCGACGCTGCCGTCAGCGTAGTGACGGGTCACGCCCTCCTCTGTGACGTACACGTAGGAGTCCGGCACGTGCATGGCCGCGATTCTTGCGACCTTTGCCCTGTTACCGCAAGGGATCGGAGCCCCAGGAATGGCCGAGATGCTCCTTGACAACAGTCTGTGCGTCGCCGCCCGCTATCGCGTCAAGAAGTGCGCGGTGTTCGGCGACCAGTTGCTCGCGGTCCTCGTACACCCTGCGCAGCCCGACGAGCCCCAGCCGCGTCTCCGCGGCGAGCGCCCCGTACAGCCTGACCAGCCGCGGGCTGCCCACCGCCTCGATCAGCGCGGCGTGCAGCGCCATGTGCTCGGCCACCACGTCCGACCACGGCGCGTCGTCCGGCAGCGCGGCCATCCGCTCCAGCGCCGCGTCGGCCTCGGGCACCCTCCGGCCCGCCAGTGCGCGCGCCATCAGGTCCTCCAGCGGCCTGCGGACGAACATCAGGTCGTCGAGGTCCTCGATCGTCACCTCGGGGACATAGGCGCTGCGGTTACGCTCGCGCCTGAGCAGCCCCTCGTGGACGAGCGCGGCCAGCGCCTCCCTGACCGTGGGCCTGGCGACGCCGTAGAGTGCGGCGAGCTCCTGCTCGGGCAACGGCGTGCCCGGATCGATCTCGCCCGACAGCACCCGCTGCCGCAGCGCGTCAGCGAGCGCGCTGACCGTCGACACCGGCCTCAGCACTGATCGGCTCCCTTTCTGGTGCCGGCCGTCCTTCCCTGGTCGGCTTTCTGCTCGGGACGGCCACCGCCACGAGGCTAACGCCCAGGAGCACCAGCCCGCCCCATGACACGGGGCTCAGTGTCTCGTGCAGCACGACCAGGCCGAGCAGCGCGGCGACCGCGGGCTCGGTGAGGGCGAGGGTGGCCGCGGTGGCGACGGGGGTGGTGCGCAGGCCCCTGCCGTACAGGAAGTAGGCCAGGGCCGTGGTGCCGAGGCCGAGGTAGAGGGCGGCGAGCAGGCCGCGCGGCTCGGCGAGCCAGCCGGGACCCGTCGCGATCAGGATCGGCAGCATGATGGCGGCGGCGCCGCCGAACATCACGCCCATCACGCCGTCGGACGGCGCGCCTGCGTCGATGGCGCGGGCCGCCGTGACCGCGTAGAAGGCATAGAGGAGGCCGCCGAGCAGAGCCAGGAGCACGCCTTCGACGACCTGGTCGCCCGCTTGGGCCCCGCCGCCCGCGACCAGCGCGGCGCATCCCGCGATGGCGGCGGCCGTCGCCGCTGCCCACCGCGCGGAGAACTGCCGGGAGAGCAGTCCGGTGAAGACGGGGCCGCTGCCGATCGCGACGACGGTGCCGATGGCCACCCCCGTACGGCTGACCGCGGCGAAGAAGCACAGCTGGTAGGCGGCCACGGCGACCGCGCCCAGCAGCAGGGCGGGCGTGATCCGCACCCCTCTGGCCATGAAGGCGAGCACGAGCCCGCCGATGACGAGGCGAGCCGCGGCGACGGAGACGGGATCGGCGGTGATCAGCAACCCTGCCGTGCCGGCCGTGCCCCAGAGGACCGCGGCAGCGAGGACGTTCTTCATAAGAGGATTGTCTGACAACTAGACAAAGTTCGTCCAGTCATTTGTCCGGGTACGCCAGGAGAGGTGAATCTCAGGGGCATCGCGGCGCTCCCGCTCGCCATCGGAACGTTCATCGGGGGCTGCGGCGCCGCCACCGCTCCGGCGACACTGCCCGAGGAGTCGCGCTCCGCGCCCCCACCGGCGGCACTGCCCGAGAAGGCGCTGTCCGCGCTTCCTCCTGAGGCGGCCAAGACCTGGCGGCTCATCCAGAGCGACGGCCCCTTCCCCTACCGGCGCGACGGCGTGGTCTTCCAGAACCGCGAGCGCATCCTGCCCCAGCAGAAGCGCGGCTACTACCACGAGTACACGGTGCCGACCCCCGGCTCACCCGACAGGGGGGCGCGCAGGCTCGTCACCGGCGCCAGGGTCGACGAGCTCTACTACACGGGCGACCACTACCGGTCCTTCGTCGCGGTGGACGTGAAGCGATGAGATTCGAGCACCGGGTCGACGGCGCGCGGCTCGACACCTCCGACAGCGTGATGACCGCCATCGCCTCCGCGCTGAAGTTCCCCTCCTACTTCGGCTACAACCTCGACGCCCTCTACGACAGCCTCACCGACCTGTCGTGGCTCCCCCCTGGTGAGCACGTGCTCGTCTGGACGAACCCGGGGGCGTTGCGCGCGGCCGACGCCACCGCCTACGACGCGATCGCCGTCGTGCTGGCCGACGCGGTCGCCGACGGCACCGGCGGCGACGCCTATCTGTCCATCGTCCTGCGGGCCGACTGAGCCCCGCTTGTCGGCGGGGAAGCGCCCCGCCGATACTGTCTCCGACGGGTCAGAGGTTGCTACTGTTGGCCGCTCCCCGGAGGCGAGGAATGAGTGAAGACTGGTTAGTACGGCCGTACATGATGACGCGCGGCCGGACCCGCCCCATCGGCGAGGACTTCGACCTCATCGCCATCGTGGCCGCCACGGGCGTGCCCTCGCCCTCGGCGGGTCTCACCCCCGAATACCTCAAGGTGCTCGCCGCCTGCCGCCACCCCGTCTCGGTCGCCGAGGTGGCCTCCGCCACCGGGCTGTCGATCGGCGTGGTCCGCGTGCTGCTCGGCGACCTGCGCGAGCGCCAGCTGGTCACCGTACGGCAAGCCGCCGAGGACGTGGGCGTGCTGCGTGAAGTACTGCAGGGCCTCAGGTCTCTGTGATCCCGTCCGGCCCCTCCATGAGACGCGCGCCGCAGGCCCTCACGTCTCCGTGACCTCTTCCGCGATCTCCTCCATGAGCTGCTCGAGCAGCCACCTCGCGGGCGAGACGACCTCCCCCACCTGCTCGTCCAGCAGGGATAACGCCTCGTGGATGCTCTCCGCCCTCACGGTCGGCAGCTCGACCAGCGCCCGCTCCTCCACCATCGCCTCGCCGCTGACCTGGAAGAATGTCTCCGAGTGGGCGAAGGACACCGAGAAGCGCACCGCCCGCCCGTCCGGCAGGGAGAACAGCACGCCCGTCGTCCATCCACCCGGCTGGAACCAGGTCAGCGACTCGCGCCTGAGAAAGGGATGGCGCAGCTCGTCGAACGCGGCCGCCGCCCGGCTCATGGCCGCCAGCAGGCCGGCCGCCGCCCGGCTCTCGCTGTCCACAGCCTGAGGGTAGAGGAGCGGATCAGTCGGTGGCCAGCCGAGCGTGCCGTTCGACGTCGTGGCGAACCCCGTCGTAGACGAGCTTTCCGCGCTCCACGCCCTCGGGACGGAAGCCCGCGTTGATCGCGACCCGGCACGAGGCGGGGTTGTTCATCCGGTGCCCGAGCTCCAGCCGGTACAGGCCGCGCTCGGCGAACGCCCACTCCGCCAGCAGGCTCGTGGCCCGCGCGGCCACACCCCTGCCGCGGGCGCGGGCGGTGGTCCAGTAGGAGACCCAGCCGTTGTCGTGCCTGTCGTCGTACGTTGCCGGTGGGCGTCGTTCAACGGCTCGTCACCCTGGCCGCGGGCTCCGGTGATCGACGGATGGCGGTCCGCGCCTCCTGCCCGAGGGTGAGGCGGGCCGCCACGCCCTCCAAGCCGGACTCGACGCTGGACGGATCATCGGTGTCGAGGCCGTAGAGGACCTCGTGCCAGGGGCCCAGCCGGTGCCAGACGAGCGCGCGGTCGCGCTCCTGCTCGCTCACGCCGTACTCGTCGGCGACGGCGTCGGCGAAGGGGCGGGGCGTGCCGTACAGGATCCAGGACAGATCCAGCGCCCGGTCGCCCACGTGGGCATCGGAGAAGTCGATCACGCCGGTCAGCTCGCCGCCCTCGGCCAGCAGGTGCTCAGGGCCCAGGTCGCCATGGACCACGGTGTCGGCGGGCAGCTCGCCGACCCTGTCGAGCAGCGCGTGGGCGGGGGCGCGATCAGCGACCATGGGGACGACCACGTCACGGAGCCGTTCGACGAGGGCTTCGCGTTCCTCGGCGGCCCTGTCGGGCAGGCCGCGCTCGACCGCCTCAGCCACGTCCGCGCGGTGGAGCGCCCTGAGGAAGGCGCCGATCCTGCGGCCGTGGGCGGCGGTCAGCTCACCCACCGGGCCGCCGGGAACGGCCTCGTGCCTGACGACCAGCGGATCCGCGTCGACCACCCAGGGAACGGGAACCCTCATCGGGAGCTGCGGGGCCAGCCACGGCATCACCGTGGTCTCCATCATCAGCAGCTCGGCCACCTCGGGCCTGCGCGGCCGCCGCTCGATCCATCTGCCGTCGACCAGCGTCGCCACGCTGTCCCAGCCTTGCGTCAGATCCACGGCGTCGAAGTAGATCACACCGCCGCGGACCGCCGCCGCCCGATTTCCAGCGCTCGCCTGTGACCAGGGGGCCTCACCAGGATGCGGCGCGCTGTCGCGATGCCAGGCCGGTTGAATGTGAGCAGCATCCGGGGCGGACGCCCCCTGCTGCCGGCTGCCCAAGCAACGATCTTCGGAACGGAGTCAGCATGACAGTCCAGATCGTCTACGAGACCCATTCGCTCACCGATGACAACGAGAAGGGCATCGCGACCGGCTGGCTGCCCGGCAAGCTCTCCGAGCAGGGACGGCGACTCACTGTCTTGGCCGCCGAACGTGCCAAGCACATCGACGATCCCTTTCCCGGCGGGCAAAGCTACCGTCAGGTCCTCGAAGCCACCAACGACTTCCTGCACGATCTGGCGACTGACTGGGACGGCGGCCACGTCCTCGTGATCGCACACTCCGCCAACAAATGGGCGTTCGACTGCCTGCTGGCCGGAGCCTCGATCGAGGACCTGATCGACGCCCCCTTCGGATGGCAGGAAGGCTGGCACTACGTCCTCCCCACCGGCGGGCATGGCCTTCGCCGTCACACGGAGGTCAGCAGCCGCTTGGGCGCCGACAGCGACCAGGCCTCGAAGACCATCTCGGTCAGCTCGTCGGCCTCGATGCCGCCCAGCCGCACCACGACCCAGCCGAACCTGCCCGCGGTGAACTGGACCTCGAACACCTCGGGCCGCTCGGCCACCAGTGCGAGCTGCTCCTCCACGGTGGCCTTGAGCCCGACCGTCTCGGTCTCCTCCCACAGGTAGCCGAACCCCTTGCCCGCCACCTTGAAGCCGACATAGCCGGCGCTCTCGTGCTGCGACACCTCGGGCAGCCGCATGACGATCCGCAGGAACTCCTCGACGCTCACACCCATGTCCCCGATGTAACCAGACGGCACCGACAGTTCGGACGCGTCCCTCGCAGCCGGGAAACTCACATGTTGATCATGTGACCCGCGAGACCGTGGATCGCCTCCTTGACCGCCTCGCCCAGCGTCGGGTGGGCGTGGACGTTGCGCGCGACCTCGTGCACGGTCAGGTCCCACTGCTGGGCCAGGGTCAGCTCGGGCAGCAGCTCGGTGACCTCGGGACCGATCAGGTGGGCGCCGAGCAGCTCGCCGTGCGTGTCGTCGGCGACGATCTTCACGAAGCCCTGGGCGTCGCCGAGCCCGTGGGCCTTGCCGTTCGCGGTGAAGGGGAACTTGACGATCTTCACGTCGTAGCCCAGGTCGCGCGCCTGCGCCTCGGTGAAGCCGAAGCTGGCGATCTGCGGCTGGCAGTAGGTCGCGCGCGGGATCATCACGAAGTCGAGCTCCATGGTCTCCGCGCCGCCGATCGTCTCGGCCGCGATGACGCCCATGGACTCGGCGGCGTGCGCCAGCATCAGCTTGGCGGTCACGTCGCCGATGGCGAAGATGTGCGGCACGTTGGTACGGCCGCGCCCGTCGACCTCGATGGCGCCGCGGTCGGTGAGCTTCACGCCGGTGTTCTCCAGGCCGTAGCCCTCGACGCGCGGCTGGAAGCCGATCGCCTGCAGCACCTTGTCGGCCTCGAGCACCTGCTGCTGACCGTCCTTGGTGACCGTCACCTTCACGGAGGCGCCGGTGTCCTCGATACCGTCGACCCTGGTCGAGGTGAGCACGTCGATGCCGAGCTTGCGGTAGCGCTTGGCCAGTTCCTTCGACACCTCCTCGTCCTCCAGGGGCACCATCCGGTCGAGGAACTCCACGATCGTCACCTTGACGCCGTAGTTGTGCAGCACGTAGGCGAACTCGACGCCGATGGCGCCCGCGCCCGCGATGATGATGCTGCCGGGGAGCTCCTCGGTGAGGATCTGCTCCTCGTAGGTGACCACGCGGTCCGACAGGCTGGTGCCGGGGATGAGCTTGGTGGTGGTGCCCGCGGCGATGATGCAGTGGTCGAAGGTGATCGTCTCGCCGTTCACCTCGATGGAGTTGGCGTCCCGGAAGGTGCCGCGACCGTCGAACTCGGTGATCGCGTTCTTCTTCATCAGGAAGTGGACGCCCTTGACGCGGCCGTCGGCGACCTTGCGGCTGCGCTCGAAGGCGGCGCCGTAGTCGAAGGTCACCTCGCCGTTGATGCCGAAGGTCTTGGCTTCCTTGGTGAAGATGTGCGCCAGCTCCGCGTTGCGCAGCAGCGCCTTGGAGGGGATGCAGCCCACGTTCAGGCAGACGCCGCCCCAGTACTTCTCCTCGATGACGGCCGCGCGAAGGCCGAGTTGGGCGGCGCGGACGGCCGCCGTGTATCCCCCGGGGCCCGCGCCGAGGACGACAACGTCGAAGTGAGTGCTCATGACCCGGACACTATTGGACGGCGCTCGGTGCGCCGAACTTGACCCCGTTAGTGATTAGCCACTAACTTACTTTCATGGTCAGAATGAGCGCCGAGGAACGGCGCGAGAGCGTCATCCGCGCCGCGATCTCCGAGTTCGGGCGCGGCGGCTACCACGGCACCTCCACCGAGGCGATCGCCCGCCGCGTCGGGGTCAGCCAGCCATACCTCTTCCGGCTCTTCCCCGGCAAGCAGGCCATCTTCCTGGCCGCCGCCACCCGCTGCCTGTCGGAGACCCGCAGGATGCTGGAGGAGGCCATCGACCCCGACGACCCGCACATGTCGATGGCCGCCGCGTACAAGGAGCTCATCAAGGACCGCGACATGCTGTTCATGCAGATGCAGGTCTACGTGGCCGTCGCCGCGATGGAGGAGGAGTTCGGCACGGAGATCCGCAAGGTGTGGGAGGACTGGTGGGACTCCATGCACCTGCTGCTCGGCGCGGACGTGCACGAGACCACCTTCTTCATGTCGTACGGCATGCTGATCAACACGCTGGTGTCGCTCGGCTTCCCTCCCGACCACCGCGTCTGGTCCAATTTCGCCCCCTGACCGCCGCCCTTCCCCCATCCCACGGGAAGGCATATTCCCGCAAAACTTAGTGACCAATAACTAACAAAGGAGCACGGCCATGTCCCGTGTCGCCACCGCCCTCGCGGTGCGCGCCCTCGGCTTCACGATGCTCGCCATAGCCTTCATCCCCCTCGGCGACGCCGTCGTCGTCCTCAGCCAGCACGGGGTGCCCGCCCTGGCGTACCTCATGCACGGCGGCACCGCCGTGATCGTCGCCCTGACCGGCGCGCTCCTCCTGCGTACCTCCCGCCCCCAGCCCACGCCCGCCCAGCCGCGCAACGCCTGAGCTCCACGGGTTCCCACCGGGACTCCGTCACGGTTCCTCGGCCGGCTCGGTGTCCTCCTGGGAGGGCTTGAGCATCCGCCCGACGACGAAGCCCACCGCGACCGCTCCTACCGCGAAGAGCACGGGGCGCTTCCTGGCGAACTCCCCGACGTCCCGTGCGATCCCGGCGAATCCCCGCCGCTCCAGATAGTCGGCCGCCCGCTGTCCCACGTCCGCGATCTCCTGGACCGCCGCGTCCACCGGCGAGCCCGGCTCACCGCCGCCCGTCGTCGACGCCAGCTCGTCGGCCCACTGGCGGATCCCGCGCGCGGCCCTGTGCGCCTGGGAGTCCGCCTCCCTGCCGACGCGCTCCTTGAGGTACTCGACGACTCCGTTGGGCTCGGACATCACGACGACACCTCCAGACGACGGGGCCTGCTTCTACCCACGCCAGGGCAAACCACGCATGTCAGTGGGCCAGGTACCGTTGTCACGTCCTTGTAGCTCAGACGAACGCCAAGAATGTTGTGGGATCTCTCCATGCTTGAACCCAGACGTCCTGGTGTGGGATCAGACGCATGATGAATGAATC
Organism: Nonomuraea sp. NPDC049152; assembly: GCF_040648355.1. NCBI lineage: Bacteria > Bacillati > Actinomycetota > Actinomycetes > Streptosporangiales > Streptosporangiaceae > Nonomuraea > Nonomuraea sp. NPDC049152. Next base: position 67,685 of record NZ_JBEZDO010000005.1, read on the forward strand.
CCCCAGCCGCCGCAGGTTCCCGACCGGGGACCTCGCCAGGATCAGCGTGTTCGCCGCGCTGATCGCCGTCCTCGGTCTGCCGGGCGCGCTCAACGTCTTCGGCAACGCCGTCCCCATCACGCTGCAGACGTTCGGCGTGATGCTGGCCGGCGCGATCCTCGGTTCGTGGCGCGGCGCGCTCGCGGTCGCGGTGCTGGTCCTCCTGGTGGCGGCGGGTCTGCCGCTGCTGGCGGGCGGGCGCGGCGGGCTCGGCGTGTTCACCGGCCCGTCGGTGGGCTTCCTGCTCGGATGGATTCCAGGAGCGGCCCTCACCGGGTGGATCGTCGAGCGCGGTGGCAAGTCGCCCGGTATCTTCCGGCTGCTCGTCGCGTGCCTCGCGGGCGGCGTCGGCGTGATCTACCTGTTCGGCATCCCCGTCCAGGCCGCCGTCACCGGGCTGCCGCTCGGCAAGGCGGCACTGCTCAGCCTGGCGTTCGTGCCCGGCGACGTGGTCAAGGCGATCCTCGCGTCGGTCGTGACGCGCGGCACGCAGCGGGCCTACCCCGACGCGATCCCCGCCGTCCACCGCGAGCGGATCAAGGCCGGTTGAGCCGAGCATGCCCGTCGCCGCGCAGGTCCAGCGCCATGCCATCGAACGCCCTCACCAACTGGCGCTGTGCGGCCCCGAAGGTTCCCTCACCTACGCCGAACTCTGGCGGGAAGTGATCGCCCGGCCCCTTCCAGGCAAGGGGCTGGTCGCGATCACCCTGACCGACCCCGTCGACCAGCTCGTCGCCGTGCTCGCCGCCGACCTGGCGGGCGCCACGCCGCTGCTCTGCGAAGAGGACCAGCGCGCGAGGGTGGCGGCCACGGTCCCCGTCGACCTGCACGTCGACATACCCCTCCCGGCCGCGGCCCCCTTCGACCTGCACGTCGACGCATCCCTCCCGGCCACAGGCACCGCGGAGGCGTCGGCGGATCCCGCCGACGACGACCTGGCGTGGGCGTGCCTGACCTCGGGCAGCACCGGCAGGCCGCGCGCCGTGGTGCGCACCCGCGCGTCGTGGGCGGGCTCCTTCCCGCATCTCAGCGAGCTGACCGGCGTCGGCCCCGACGACGTCGTGCTGGTGCCCGGCCCGCTGGTCTCCTCCCTGTACGGCTTCGCCGCCGTCCACGCGCTGGCGACCGGCGCGACGGTCGTCGTCCCCGGACGCTGGTCGCCCGGCTCGCTGACCGTCCAACTCAGGCGGGCGACGGTCGTCCACGTGGTGCCGCACCGGCTGCCCGCCGTGCTCGACGTGCTGGAGGAGGTCGGCGGCCCGCTGCGCACCGCGATAGTGGGCGGCGCGGCCCTGCCTCCCCACGCGCGGGACGCGGCCGCGCGCGCCGGAGTCAGGATCGTGTCGTACTACGGCGCGACCGAGATGTCGTTCGTCGCCGTCGACGCCGACGGCACGGGACTGCGCCCCTTTCCCCAGGTCGAGATCCAGGTGCGCGAGGGCGAGGTGTGGGCGCGGTCGCCGTGGCTGGCCGAGGGCTACATGGCAGGGGCCAAGGGCCCGCTGAAGACCGACGGCGAGGGCTGGATGAGCGTCGGCGACCTCGCCGAGCCGTACGCGCCCGGGCAGCCGCTGCGGCTGCGCGGGCGCGGCGACGGCGCGATCCAGACCGGCGGCGCGACCGTGGTGCCCGAGGACGTCGAGGCCGTGTTGCGCGGTGTGCCGGGCGTCACGGACATCGTGGTCATCGGCTCGCCGCACCCCCAGCTCGGCTCGGTCGTGACCGCGGTGCTGGAGGGATCCCCTCCCCCGCGGGCGGCGCTCGAAGCGGTCGCGCGCGGCGGCCTCGACGCGGCACAGCGGCCGAGACGCTGGTACGCCGTGGGCGACCTGCCCCGCACCCCCACGGGCAAGCCCGCGCGCGGCCTGGTCGCCGCCCGGCTGGCCAGTGGCGATCCCGAGATCAGGCGGCTCGTCTGAGATGAGCGAACAGCCCGTCGTCGTGGCCGCCCGCCGTACCCCCATCGGCACCGCGGGGCACGCCTACAAGTCGTTGACGGCCGACCAGCTCGCCGCGCCCGTGATCGCGGCGGTGGCGCGGGAGGTCCCGCACCTCGCGGTCGACGACGTCGTGCTCGGCAACTGCATGGGTCCCGGCGGCAATCTCGCCCGCGTCTCGGCGCTCGCGGCGGGCCTGGGGCACGAGGTGCCGGGCGTCACCGTGGACCGCCAGTGCGGCAGCGGCCTGGCCGCGATCCTCCTGGCGGGGCAGGCCGTCCGCGCGGGAGAGGCGGGCCTGGTCGTCGCCGGTGGCGTGGAGAGCGCGTCGACCGCGCCGCTGCGGACCATGCGCGGCGCCGCCGAGCCGTACCAGAGGGCGCCCTTCGCGCCCGAGGGCCACCCCGATCCCGACATGGGGCCCGCCGCGGAGGCCCTCGCGGCCGCGCGCGGGGTGTCGAGGGAGCGCCAGGACGACTACGCCCGACGTAGCCACGCCAGAGCCGTCGCCGCCCGCTTCGACCACGAGCTCGTCGAGATCGACGGCAGGCTCGCCGACCAGCGGCCCCGCGTCCTGCGCGAGGAGACGCTCGCGCGGCTGCCCGCCGCCTTCGTCCCCGGAGGCACGGTTACCGCGGGCAACTCCTCGCCCATCAGCGACGGCGCGGCCGCCGTCGCCGTCGTGCCCGAGCGGCTGCGCGCGGGGATGCCGGGGCTGCGGCTGAAGGCGGGCGCGGTCGTCGGCTGCGACCCTTCGCTGCCCGGCTGGGGTCCTGTGCCGGCCGTACGGCGGGTGCTGAGCCGTACCGGAGTGACCATGGAGGACATCGCCGCGGTGGAGATCGTGGAGGCGTTCGCCGCGCAGGTCCTCGCGGTGACCGACGCTTTGGAGGCCGACATGGACCGCGTCTGCTCCGAAGGCGGCGCGCTCGCCCTCGGCCACCCGTGGGGCGCGACCGGCGCGGTGGTGGTGACCAGGCTGTTCACCAGGCTCGTGCGTTCGGGCGCGCCCTCGGGGACCCTGGGACTGGCGACCGCAGCGGTCGGCGGCGGCATGGGCGTCGCGGCCCTGTTCGAGGTGGTGTGAATGATCGAGTTCACCGGCGTCAACGTCACGCTCGGCGAGCGCGAGGTGCTGTCGGACCTGACGCTGGCGCTGCCCGAGCGCAGGATCGGCGTCGTCGGCGCGAACGGCTCGGGCAAGAGCACGCTCGCCCGCCTGATCAACGGCCTGGCCCTGCCGACCTCGGGCGAGGTCACCGTCCTCGGCCTCGACACGCGCCACCACGGTTCCCGCATCAGGCGCGACGTGGGGTTCCTGTTCACCGACCCCGACGCGCAGATCGTGATGCCGACCGTCGCCGAGGACGTCGCGTTCTCGCTGCGCCGCAAGGGCCTGTCCCGCGCCGAGGTCGAGGAGCGGGTGCGCGAGGTCCTGACCAGGTACGGCCTGGCCGACCACGCCGATCACCCCGCCCACCAGCTGTCCGGCGGGCAGAAGCAGCTGCTGGCGCTGTGCGCGGTCCTGGTGCTCGAACCACAGATCCTGATCATGGACGAGCCGACCACGCTGCTCGACCTGCGCCACTCCCGCCTGGTCGCCGACCTGCTGCGCGTCCTCCCCCAGCAGGTCGTCGTCGTCACCCACGACCTCGGCCTGCTCGACTCCTTCGACCGCGTCATCGTCCTCGACCAGGGCCGCGTCGTCGCCGACTCGACACCCCAGGCGGCGGTCGACCACTACCGGAAGCTCATGTCTTGACATCCTCCCCCTCGTGAACGAGGAGGATTCCAACCCGTTCCTACGCTGGAAGGAGGACAGGTTGAGGTTCGCGGTTCATCCGCCCCGGCAACCCGGAGCGTCCCCGCGCAGCCACCGCATGCCCTGCGGCGGTATCTCGGACGTTGCGTGCCGCGTTCACGTCGGCGTTGGCCCGATGCCCGCAGGCCACGCACAGGAAGAGGGCTTGGCTCTCGCGACTCTCCCTGGCGAGGTGCTTGCAGGCGTTGCAGGTCTGCGACGTGTAACGCGGGTTGATCTTTTGGACGCGATCGGCAGCCTTGTGCTCCAGCCGCTGCACGAGCCGACCCCATCCAGCGGCGAGGATCCCCCGGTTCAGGCCCGCCTTCTGCCGGACGTTCCTGCCCGGCGCTTCGATGGTGCCCTTCGCCGACCGCGTCATGTTGCCGATGGTGAGGTCTTCGACGGCGATCACATCGAACCGTCGCGCGAGATCGGTGCTGGTCTTCTCCACCCAATCCTTGCGCCGGTCGCTCTCGCGCGCCTTCAGGCGCGCGATGGCGGCCTTGATCTTGCCGCGCCGGTTGGAGCCGCGCTTGGCGCGGGCCAGCTTGCGCAGCAGCCGCACCAGCCGCCTCTTTTCGCTCTCCCGCAGGCCGGGCGCGTGCAGCAGCTCGCCCGTGGACAGTGCCGCGCTGACGCTCACGCCACGGTCGACTCCCACCACCTCGCCCGTGCCCGGTCCGGCGATCGGCTCGGGGATGGCGGCGAAGGCGACATGCCATCGTCCCGCTCGGTCGCGGGTGACCCGGTAGGACTTCACCCCGTCGGGTACGGCACGCGACCAGCGCAACCGCACCCACCCCACCTTGGGGATCTTCACCTCGCCCACCTGCCGCGAGACGCGGCGCACATCGCCCGCCTTGACCGCGACAATTCGAAACCCTTCGTGCCGTCCGGCCTTGCGCCAGCTCGGCCGCCGGTGCGTCCCGGCGAAGAAGTTGGCCATGGCCTGGGCGAAGTCACGCAACGCCTGCTGCTGGACGGTCACCGATCCCGCGGCCAGCCAAGGGTTGGCCGCTCGCGCCTCGGTCAGCTGGCGGCACTGTTCGGCAAAGCCCGGCGCGCCCTTGCGGCCCGGCTTCCAATGCGCGTGCTGCTCGACGGCGAGGTTCCACACATACCGGGCGTGCCCGCAATGCTCGGCCAACGCCTGCTCTTGGGCGGGCGTTGGCTGAAGGCGGTAGCGGGACACGCCGATCAACCTAGCGGGAAGGACCGACAAATCTTGATGCGCGCTTCGCGCTCAGGGCTGTCCTGGCTTCGCCGGGCCACCCCTTGCAGGGTCCGGATTCCTCCCGGCCCTGAAGAGCCGAGCTTCCTCCAGAGGTTCCGGTGATCGGGTTCTACGTGCCGGGCGACTCGCTTCTGCACCGGCTGCCCGCGGGCGCGAAGCTGCTCGGCCTGGCACTGCTGTGCACGACGCTGCTCCTGCTGGGGGCGCCCGTGGCGCTCGGCGCGTTCACGACGCTGGTCGTGCTGCTGTACGCCGTCTCAGGGGTGGGCCCCGCCGCGGCGTGGGCGCAGGTCAAGCCGGTGCGCTGGTTCGCGGCGGTGCTGTTCGTGATGCAGTTCGTGCTGGTGGACCTCTACGGGGCGGTCTCCTCCACCTTGCGGATCGTCCTCGCCGTGGCCCTGGCGGGGCTGGTCACGCTCACCACCAGGTTCGCGGACATGATGGCCTTCATGGAGCGCTGCTTCGGCCCGCTGCGCTCCCTCGGGATCGACCCGTTCCGCGTCTCGCTGCTGCTGTCGCTGACCGTGCGCAGCGTCCCCGTCATCGCGGAGCTCGCCACCAGGGTGCGAGAGGCGCAGCGGGCGCGCGGCGTCTCGTGGAGCATGCGGGCCTTCGCCGTCCCGCTGGTGGTCAGCGCCCTGCGGCACGCGGACGCCCTGGGCGAGGCCCTGAGCGCCCGCGGCCTGGACGACTAGTACCAGGACTACCCCACACTCTCGCCTCAGCGCCCATGTGCCCCTCTGCCTGCGCCGATTCAATGGCAGACATGACGATCAACCACCCCGCACCCCGTCCGACACTCCCCGGTCCCTGGGTCGAGGGTGTCGGCCTCCTGCTCGGTCCGCTGCTGCTCATCGCCGGCGTGCTGGCGCGGCTCGGCGAGAGCGACTTCTTCCCCGGCCAGCTCGCCGCCTACGCCGCCGCCCCTGGCCGGATGATCCTGTCCTACAGCCTGTTCGCCGCGGGAGTCGTGCTGCTGTGGCCCGCTGTGACCTCCCTGGCGCGCGGGATCGGCCTGTCCCACCCCGGCTGGGCCCGCTGGGGCGCCACCCTGGTGATCCTCGGACTGTTCGGGCGCGTCTTCCACGCCGGCGTCAGCCACCTGGCCTTCCAGCTCGTCGACGTCCTCGGGCTGCCCGCCGCCCAGAAGGCGGTCGAGACCACCTACGGCGCCTTCCACGTCTTCAAGGCCGTCAACCTCTTCATCATGACCGGCTGGATCGTGCTGGCCGTCGGCGCCTTCCGCGCCAAGGCGTTCGGCGCGGGCCCGGTGGGCATCGTCCGCTGCCTCGCCCTCGCCCTGGCGGCCGGGCTGCCGCTCGGCGTGCTCAAGGGCAGCAGCGACCCGATCTCCCTCGTCGCCCTCCTCGGCCTGGCCGTCGCGCTGATCCCCCTCGGCGTCACCGTCCTCAAGCAGGCGCCCGCCCCCAGGTGGTGGGCCGTCGCCCTGACCGTCGCCCTGGTTCCCGTCGCCTTCGTCCTCGGCGTCTCCGGCTGACCTCCGAGGATCCTGGCGACGTCCCCCGAAGAACCCCGGCCCGCATCCCGCACGCGCACGGGGTTCGGTCCGGCTGGACGGGGTGCCGTCCGCGCTAGGCGAGCGCGGGGCTCTTCCGCCAGATCCTGCTGCGCAGGTCCCTGCCGCGGATGACCTGGATGCGGTACGGCTCCAGCCGCAGGACGTGCAGCTTCGGGTCGGACGGCGAGCGCCAGAAGTTCCCCAGGTCGTAGCCCGCCCCTCTCGGGCTGGTCCTGCGGTACAGGTCCCACACGCGACGCCTGGTGTCCAGATCGTCGACCCACTCGGCGACCGCGTCGATGGCCACGGAGTCGTTGCCGCGCGACCAGTAGGAGAAGCTCGTGTTCGGGTTCCCCGCCAGGTGGGCGGCCTTGACGGGCGTCTTGTAGGTGGCCAGCCAGCCGAGTGGCTGACCGTCGGCGTTCTCCCAGATGGGGATGAGCACGCGGGTGCGCGGCCTGTTGGCGGCGTCGACCGTGACCATGGTGGAGTACACGATCGAGCCGACGAAGGCGTTGAACTCCTGCTCGATGTCGGCGAAGGCGGTGGTCATCGGGTGCTTCCCTTCCTGAGTCCGAAGGCGCTGACCGCGGCGGCCAGCCCTGCCGCGACGAGCGGCACGACGAGGGCGGACCTGTAGCTTTCGGCGAGGTCCTGCGAGGTGACGATGACCGCGGTGGTGGCGGCCAGGCCGAGCGCGGCCCCGAACTGGAACGAGGTGTAGAGCAGGCCGCCGGCGAGCCCCTGCTCGCTCTCGTCGATGCCGTCGGTGGCGACGATCGTCAGCGGGCCGTAGGCGAGCGCGAACGCGACACCGAGAATGATCATCGTGGGGAACATGGCGGCGTAGGTCCAGTCCATGCCGACGGGCAGGAACAGCGCGTACGACAGTGCGGCTAGCAGCAGGCCGTACAGGATGACCTTGGCGTTGCCGAAGCGGTTGACCAGCCTGGGTGTCAGCGTCGGCGCGAGGATGGCGTCGGCGCCGATGGCCAGCATGGCCAGGCTCGTCTCGAGCGAGGTCCAGCCGCGCAGCTCCTGCAGGTAGAGCACGGCGACGAACTGGAAGCCGAAGAACCCGGCCGAGAACAGCAGCCCGGCGAGGTTGGCGCGCAGCAGCGGTCCCGAGCGGAGGATGCCGAGCCGTACGAGAGGATGAGGCGACCTGCGCTCGATCACGATGAAGGCCGCGAACAGCGCCAGCCCCGCGGCGATCGTGGCCGCTGTCACGCCGGGACCCACGTGGGTCGCCCGCTCGATGCCGACGACCAGCAGCATGATCGCGCCGGTGACCGTGACCGCGCCCGCCAGATCGACCCGCTGCCCCTTCGGCCGCCGCTGGTCGGCCTTCGGGATCAACGGCACCGCCGCCACCAGGATGACGAGCGCCAGGACGGCAGGCGCGAACAGCACCCACCGCCAGTCGGCCTCGGCGAGCAGGCCACCGAGCACCAGCCCGAGCGAGAACCCGCCGGCCGCGGTGCCCGAGTAGACCAGAAGCGCCTGGTTGCGCTGCCTGCCCTCCTCGAAGCTGGTCGTGATGATCGACAGGCCGGCCGGCGTCATGACCGCCGCCGCGACCCCCGCCACGAAGCGGGCGGCGATGAGCATCCACCCCTCGACGGCCATGCCGCCCACCGCGGAGACCACGAGGAAGACCGCGAGCCACCACAGGAACATCCTGCGCCGCCCGAACAGGTCGGCGGCCCTGCCGCCCAGCAGCATGAACCCGCCGTAGCCGAGCACGTAGGCGCTCATCACCCACTGCAGCTCGCCGGTGGTCAGGCCGAGATCGGTCCTGATCGCGGGCAGGGCGACGTTGAGCATGGCGACGTTGATGCCTTCGAGGAAGATCGCGCCACACAGGACGAAGAGCATGCCCCACGCGCGCGGCGTCATCCGCTCGAGCGGAGGCGATTGAACGATGGCAGACACGGCGAATCCTTAGGTATCGAAAGGTATGTCGGTTCCTTCTTGTAACCGAGAGCATCATGCGTCACCATGGGGAACCATGGAAGACGGCACTTCAAAGGCACCGAGTTACTGCTGCGGAACCATGGATGACGAGGTCATCCAGTGGGACACGCGGGCTGACTGCGAGGTCCGTCAGATCCTCGACCGCATCGCCGACAAGTGGTCGCTGCTCGTGATCGCCCTTCTTGAGCGCCGCACCATGCGCTTCACCGAGCTCCGCCGCGAGATCGACGGCGTGAGCCAGCGCATGCTGACGGTGACGCTGCGACAGCTCGAACGCGACGGGCTCGTCCAGCGGACGGTCCACCCCGTGGTGCCGCCGCGCGTCGACTACGCCCTGACCCCGCTCGGCGCGACGTTGCACGAGGCGATCAAGACACTGGTCGTCTGGACCGAGGAGCACCAGAACCACATCGCGGTCGCACGGTCCGCCTACGACGCCAGGGTCGCCGCCGAGGAGCGGCCGCTCGGCGTCTCCTAGATCAAATCTGTCGTAGGTGATCGCTACTGTGGCTCGCCATGAGCCAAGAGACCGTGATCGCGACCTGGCGGCAGCTCCTGCACCCCGCCAAGTCCTGGGTGCTGTTCGCCAACGGCACCTGCGTGATCCTGATGGAGCCCGCCGGCGACCTCGCCGAGCAGGCGAAGGAGCTGCTGAGCGAGTACGGCCCCGCGCGGGCCGGCACGCCCGCGGGTGACTTCACCACGATCGACCTCGACGACGCGCCGGGGTGGGCCGTGACGGGCCACCACCCCGACATCCTCACCTACGTCGCGGAGGACGAGCTCGACGCCCGTGACGACCTGACCGTCGGGCTGTTCGGGCGGGGCAAGCGCGACCAGGACGGGCACGAGCTGACAATCGTCCACGTCGAGGACAAACGCGCCTCCTGAAGCCCCTCTCGGAGCGGTCTCCTCATCGCCTCCACAACTCGTGCACGTCGGCCGCGTGGTCCTCGACCACCCGGCTGTCCTCGTCGAACACCATCGTCGGCCTGGTCGCCTCGGACCAGGCGGGCCATCCTGGGGCTCGCCGAGCGACAGCCGCGGATGCAGCGCCTGGTACCCCTTGAGCACGCCGCTGCGCACCCGCAGCTTCAGCAGCGCCAGGCGCACCACGAACGGCTTGAGCCGCGCGGCCAGACCGGTCGGCACGAACCAGAGCCGATACTCCTCGCTGGTCTGCCAGAAGATCACCGGCTTGCCCGGGTCGAGGTCGAGCCCGGTCAGCAGCTCGCCGTCCAGCACGGGGCCGAACCCAGGCCCGCCCATCAGCGAGCCCTTGCGCGCCACCGCCACCTGCGCGTCGAGCACCGCTCGGGGTCGACGGCGGCGAAGGCGGCGGCCGTGGCCGGCACGCCGAGTCGTTTGGCGATCATCGCGGTGGTCTTCCTGGCGGCCTCGACGGTGCCCGCCGCGGGCGGTCCGCTCTGCACGATCACCCGGCTGAACAGCCCGGCGGCGGCCGCCGCTCGACCTTCAACGGTGATGTTAAGAATCGTTGACGTGATGTATGCGTTGCTTTACATTCGTCATGTCAGCTTTCTTTGACATTGGGGCATGCATGTCAGCCGAAGAGAAACGTGTCTGGATCTACGCCGTCATCGCGATCGGCGTGCCCGCGGTCTACTTCACGATCATCCTCAGGCAGGTTCCGACCACGGACGTCACACAGATCGCCTACGTGTGGCCGCTCCTCACGGCCATCGGCATCGCGATAGCCGTGAACGTCGTCGCGAGCATCGTGACCGCGATCGCCTCCCCCAAGGAGGCGAACCTGAAAGACGAGCGAGACACCGACATCCACCTGTACGGCCAGCGCGCCGAGTACTACGTCCTCGTCATCGGCGCCGTGGCGGCGTTGGGCCTGACACTGGCGAGTTTCGAGCACTTCTGGATCGCCAACGCGCTCTACCTGACCTTCGTCCTTTCAGCACTCACCTCGTCGATCGTGAAGATCGTCGCCTACCGCCGGGGCTTCTAGCGATGGTCAAGCCCACCAAGGTCACGAACGTGATCCGAGCTCTCCGGTTCGCGCACGGCGAGATGACACAGGCGGACCTGGCGGATCGCATCGGAGTGACCCGCCAGACCGTCATCGCCATCGAGCAGGGCCGTTACTCGCCTTCGCTGGAGATGGCCTTCCGGATCGCCCGGGTGTTCGACGCCCCCCTCGACGAGGTCTTCCAGTACCCCGACACCGAAGAAGCGTGATGGCGATGAAAGCCATGGTCCGAGAGACCTACTGTTCCCCTGACCTGCTGCGACTCGCCGACATCGACCAGCCGGACGTCGGGGACGACGACGTGCTCGTCCGTGTGCGCGCGGCCGGCGTCGACCAGGGCGTCTGGCACCTCGTCACCGGCCTGCCGTACCTCAGCCGGCTCTCCGGCGGACTGCGCAAACCGAGGGCCCGCGTTCCCGGCCAGGACGTCGCGGGCCGCGTCGAGGCCGTCGGCAGGAACGTGACCCGGTTCCGGCCCGGCGACGAGGTGTACGGCACCTGCGACGGCTCCTTCGCCGAATACGCGTGCGCCCGGGAGGACAGACTCGCCCCCAAACCGGCCAACCTCACCTTCGAGCAGGCGGCGGCAGTCCCGGCCTCCGCTCTCGCCGCCCTCCAAGCCCTTCGCGACCGGGGCTCGGTCCAGGCAGGCCAGAAGGTCCTGATCACCGGCGCGGGCGGCGGAGTGGGAACCTACGCCGTCCAGCTGGCCAAGGCGTTCGGCGCGAACGTCACCGGCGTGTGCGGCACAACGAAAACGGACCTGGTCCGCTCGCTCGGCGCCGACGACGTCGTCGACTACACCCGCGAGGACTTCACCGAAGGGACGCGCCGGTACGACCTCATCCTCGACGCCGCGGGCCATCGTTCGCTGTCACGCCTCCGGCGCGCCCTCACCCGCACGGGAACGCTCGTCATCATCGGCAGCGAAGGAGGAGGGCGGTGGCTGCAAGGCACCGATCGCCAGCTCCGCTCGCTCCTGCTGTCGCCGTTCGTACGCCAGAGGCTGCGCGCTCTCCTCTCGACGCCACGTCAAGAAGACCTTCGGACCCTGACGGAACTCATCGAGACGGGCAGGATCACGCCGGCCGTCGACCGGACGTACTCACTGGACCAGCTCCCCGAAGCCGTCCGCCACCTGAGAAACGGCCACGCGGCCGGCAAGGTCGTCATCACCCTATGAGTCCCATCCCCGAACCGAGGACCCTGTACGGGTGGGCAGAAAGTAGGCACGTCGGCGAAATGTCCCGTCGCGTACCTCGAGCTCGGCACGGGCTCTCGTACCATGATTTGGTGCACGGCCTCATTCGCTCCATATGGAACGAGCCACGTCCCCCCGGCCCGCCGCTGCGGGTGTGGCGGGACTGGGCGCTCGTGGGGGTGCTCGTGCCGATCGCGGTGCTCGAAGGAGTCCTGCGGCCGGATCTTCCGTGGCGGGCCATCGCGACGATCGTCACTGTCGGGCTGGTGCCCACGCTGTTGTGGCGCAGGAGCAGACCGCTGCTGATGCTCGCGATCGTCTTCGGCACCACGAGCCTGGCCCCGCTGCTGACGGGCGGCGACCCGGTAGAGACGTACACGATGGTGTATCTGCTGTTCTTGGTGTACGCGCTGTTCCGGTGGGGGTCCGGACGCGAGGCCGCGATCGGCTTGACGATCATGCTCGTCTCGGTCTGTCTCTCGATCGGCTTCGACCGCCTCGTCCTCGCCGACGCGGTCGCCGCATTCGCCGTCATGTTCTCGGCCATCGCCATGGGCGTGGCGCTCCGGTACCGGGCCAGGGCGAGGGCGCGCGAGCTCGACCAGGTCAAGCTGCTCGAACGTGAACAGCTGGCCCGTGACCTGCACGACAGCGTCGCTCACCACGTCTCGGCGATGGCGATCCGCGCGCAGGCGGGCCTGGCGACCTCGGCCTCACGACCGGAGGCGGCGACGGAGGCGCTCCGCGTGATCGAGGCCGAGGCGGCGCGAGCCCTCGACGAGATGCGCACCATGGTCGGCGTCCTGCGCCAGAACCAAGCGGCGGACCTGGCTCCCGGCCGGCGCGTCTCCGATCTCGAACAGCTGGCGAGCCGAGGCCCCTCGGGCCCGTGCGTCGACGTGGAGATCGCGGGTGACCTCGACGACCTCCCCCCGTCGGTCGGGGCCGCGATCTACCGCCTCGCCCAGGAGGCGGTCACCAACGCCCGGCGACATGCGCGTCACGCCACCCGCATCGAGGTCCGCGTCGCCGCCGACGACACGTCGGTGCACCTGCGCGTGAGCGACGACGGCGACAGCGGCCCCATCCGCCAGACCGGCTCTCCGGGATACGGGCTCATCGGCATGATCGAGCGCGCCGACCTGCTCGGCGGCACCTGCGTGGCCGGTCCCGACCCCGATCGAGGCTGGACGGTGACCGCCGTACTGCCTCGAACCCGGCCGGCGACATGAGCATCCGGGTGATCGTCGCCGACGACCAGGAGATCGTCCGCACCGGGCTCACCATGATCCTCGGCGCTCAGCCGGACATCGAGGTCGTCGGTGAGGCCGCCGACGGGCGGCGAGCCGTCGAGCTCGCGCGGCGCCTACGCCCCGACGTGTGCCTGTTCGACATTCGCATGCCCGGCCTCGACGGCATCGAAGCCACCCGTTGCCTCGCGGGGCCGACCGTCGACGACCCCCTCGCCGTCGTCGTCATCACCACGTTCGACCTCGACGAGTACGTCTACGCCGCCCTGAGAGCCGGTGCCCGGGGTTTTCTGCTCAAGAACGCCGGCGCCGAGCTGCTCTCCCAGGCCGTCCACGCCGCCGCCAACGGCGACGCGCTCATCGCCCCGAGCATCACCGCACGACTGCTCGGCACCTTCGCCCGCAGCGGGCCCGCTTCACCGCCTGCGCACCCCATCGAGACGCTCACGGACCGGGAAGAACAGATCCTGGCCACCGTGGCACGCGGGCGAACCAACAGCGAGATCGCCGACGAGCTTCACATCTCTCTCAGCACCGTCAAGTCCCACATCGCGAGCCTGATGGCCAAGCTCTGCGCCCGCAACCGCGTCGAGATCGCCATGTGGGCCTACCAGACCAACCGCGTCTAGAGCCGCGCCGACACCCTTCACCGCCCCGTGGCAGTGGCGTCGGTACGGCCTGGCGAAGGGACGCGCCGGATGGGCGCCGACCGCCTACGGATGATCCATTCGACCACGGCGAGGTTGATCACCCATCCGGCGCCCATGAGCAGCGCTCGGGGGAACTCGCCGGGCGTGCCGATGATCAGGAACCAGGGCAGATGGGTCAGCGCCTGCGTGCCCGCGCCCAGGCCGATCGCGTAACCGCGCATCATCCAGGCTTGGTGCCCGGCGATGTCCCGCCTCCGGATCGCGGCGAGGCCGAGGACAAGGGACAGAACCATGGCCGCGCCGAACACGAGCCGGAAGCAGGTGACAAGATCTCCATCACCCTCGGGGCGGGGGTAGAACAGGGTCATCCACAGACCCGTCAGCGCCGCGACGAGTCCAGAGGGGACCAGGAGTCGTCCGGCGACGCGGTGCCAGCCGGGCCTCCGGCGGCGGAACCCGGGAGCGAACTGGAAGGCCCCCAGCAGGCTGTACAGACTGACGCTCATGATGTGCAGCACCACGGGCAGCGGCGCGGCGAAGAACCGCGCGTTCTCCGGGGTGATCGCCGCGCCGCCGAGCAGACCGGTCATGCGGACGGCACCGGCGGCCACGGGAACGGCGCTGAGTGCGAGCAGCGCGGCGGGCACGAGCCACCCCGCCCTCGCGGAGGAGGGTCTGGCAGGAGTCCGCGCTTCGCTCCGGTCGTCCGTCAGCTTCGTGCTCTCGTCTGTCATGACCCGATCGTGACGGCTGAGGCGATCGCGGCTCATCGACAGAAAGGCCCGACCTGAGGTGGCCGATCGTCCGTCAATCAGGCGTACTTTCGGCCGATGAGCCCTCTGTGCAGGTCTTCTACGGTCATGTCATGCCCCGCCGTCGATCTGTGAGTGCGGCGGTCCCCGGGGGACCCGCACCCGCGGTGAATGAGGAGAATGTGATGAAGGCGTTCGTCCTGCGCTCGTTCGGCTCGCCCGACGTACTGGATCTCACCGACGTCGGCAAGCCCGTGCCTCGCGACGACGAGGTGCTGGTCCGGGTACGCGCCACCTCCGTCCAACCGTACGACTGGCACTTCATGAGAGGGGAGCCGTACATCGCGCGCCTGATGGGCGGCGGCCTCGGGCTGCGCAAGCCGAAGATCGGCATCCTGGGCGCCGACATGGCCGGGCAGGTCGAGGCGGTCGGCAAGGACGTCACGGAGTTCCGCCCCGGCGACGAGGTGTTCGCGATGCCCAAGCAGGGCGGCTTCGCCGAGTACATGTGCGTCGGGGAAGGCGAACTGGCGCCGAAACCGAAGAACCTGTCGTTCGAGCAGGCGGCGGCGGTGCCGATGGCGGCCAACACCGCCCTGCTGGGCCTGCGCGACCAGGGACGCGTCCGGCCTGGGCAGAAGGTTCTCGTCAACGGAGCCTCAGGAGGCGTGGGCACGTTCGCCGTGCAGATCGCCAAGGCGTTCGGCGCGGAGGTCATCGGCGTCTGCAGCACCCGGAACGTCGACCTGGTCCGATCGATCGGCGCGGACGAGGTCATCGACTACACCGAACAGGACTTCACCAGGAACGGACAGCGCTACGACCTCCTGCTGGACGTCGCGGGAAGCCACTCGGGACCGGCATGCCGGCGGGCGTTGACCCCCAAGGGGACCTACGTCGGCGTCGGCGGGCCGGCCGGCCGATGGCTGCAACCCGCTGGTCGCATGTTCGCGACGCTCGCGGTGTCACCGTTCGTGTCCAAGAGAATGGTCATGGCGGACGTGGTCCGATGCACCGAGAACAAGCGGAACCTGGTGACGCTGACCGAGTTCATCGAGGACGGGAAGATCACTCCGGTCATCGACCGGAGTTACCCCTTCGAGGAGATCCCGGCGGCCATCAGATACCAGGAAGAGGGGCACGCCCAGGGAAAGGTCGTCATCGTGGTCTGACGCCGAACCCGCCGCGTGCACGACGGTCGGCGTCTCCGCCCACGTCGGGCCCATGGGGCAGCGCCTTTCCCCGAACCGGCCGAGCGGTTCACACGGCGATGACGACCTTGCCGAATGCCTGGCCCGACGCGTAGTAGCGGTAGGCGGCGGGTGCGTCGTCGAAGGCGAAGACCCTGTCGATGACCGGGCGCAGCCGATGGGTGTCGATCGCGTCGTTCATCGCGAGGAACTGGGCGCGGCTGCCGACCGCGACGGCCCGGACGGTGGCCCCGGAGGCGAACAGCGTTCGGGGGTCGAGCGGCGGGACGGTTTCGGAGAGGAAGCCCACGCAGGCGACATGCCCTGCTATCGCCACCGCCCTGAGCGACTGCTCCAGCAGACCGGCGACATCGATGACGCGGTCGGCCCCTCGACCGCCGGTCAGCTCGACGACCTTGCCGGGCCAGTCAGGGTCGGCCCGGTAGTCGAGGACGTGGTCGGCGCCGAGTTCGGTCAGCCGTGCGGCCTTCGCAGGACTGCTCGTGGTGGCGATGACCCGGGCTCCGAGCGCTTTGGCGAACTGCAGGGCGAACAGCGAAACGCCGCCTGACCCTTGGACGACCAGGGTGTGGCCCGGTTGCAGGCCGACGCCGTCTCCGGTCAGGGCGTTCCAGGCGGTGACCGCGGCGCACGGGAGTGTCGCGGCCTCCTGGTAGGTGAGGTGACCGGGAATCGGGACGAGCGCGCGCTCGTCGACCAACGCGAGCTCGGTGAGCATGCCATCCAGCGAGCCGCCCAGCTGCGGCAGATGCTCGACTCCGAACGGGCCGTCCTGCCAGCTGGGGAAGAGGGTGGCCGTGACGCGGTCACCGACGCGTGCCGTACTCACGCCAGGCCCGACGGCGACGACGTCGCCGGCGCCGTCCGAGACCGGGACCACATCGGGTTTCACCGGCAGCACGTAGTCGCCGCGCAGAACCATCAGCTCGCGGAAGCTCAGCGAGGTGGCCCGTACGGCGATCAGGACCTGCCCGGGGCCTGGAACCGGCTCCTCGTGCTTCCTGATCGCCAGACCTTCCAGCCCGGCACCGCTGTCCAGGTGATAGCTACGCATGAACGGGGTTCCTTCTCTCTCGACGTACGGCGATCAGCCGTTGAGGCCGGTCTCGACGGCCAGCGGCACACCGGCCGTCTTGCTGAACCCGAGGGCCTCGATGATCAGGCCGTCACGCACGTGCATGACGTTCACGCCACTCACCCAGTCGGCGGGGCCGTCGCCGAAGCGGTACCGCCAGCGGATCGTCGCCCGCTCGCCGGCGACGATGACCTCCTGGGGCTCGAACTGGGTGGTGCGGTCCTCGGCGAGCGCCCCCCACCACGCCAAGCAGGCCTCGCGACCCACGACCCGCTCGCCGCTGGGGGCGGGCTGGACCGCCTCCATCACGCAGTCCTCGCCGACGAGATCGGTGAGCACGCCGGCGTCGTGGTGGATGAAGGCGTGGTTGAAGCGGTCGATGACTTCGGACGTCGTGCGGACAGACATGGGTTCTCCTCAGTAGATAGACCGATCGGTCTCCCCAAACCATATAGACCGGTTGATCTACTCGTCAACTGGTGGCAAGCTGGAGCCCGTGAGTACACGCACCGCTCCGGGGCCACGCGAACGCCTGCTGAAGGCCGCCAAGCACCTGACCTACAGCCATGGCATGGGCATCGGCGTCGACGCCGTCCTGAAAGAGGCGAATGTCGCCAGACGTTCGCTGTATGAGCACTTCGGTGGCAAGGACGGGCTGCTCGCCGAAGTCCTGCGCCTGAGCACCGCCGAGGACGAAGCCCGCTACCGGCGGACCATGGACGCCGCCGGGCAGGACCCCCGCGACCGCCTCCTGGCCGTCTTCGACGAACTCGCCAGGGTCATCGACACACCGGACTTCCGCGGCTGCCGTTACCTGGCCGCCGATCTCGCTTTGACCGACCCCGCCCATCCTGGACACGCCATCACGCGTGACTACCGCGACCACGTCCACCAGCTGCTCGAACACGAGCTGGTCGCGCTCGGACACCCTCAGCCGGGACTGGCGGCCGGCCAACTCCTCCTGCTCATCGACGGCATACTCGCGGCCGGAGCCACCCGACCGGAAACCCACCCCGCGGCCGCCGCCCGCGAACTCGCCGAACACATCCTCGACACGCAAGCGCGCTTCACCCGGCGCTAGCCGCTGAACTCCTTGCTGAAGTCGTAGGTCCGCCAGCGCTCGGGCCGCACGCGGACGGTGACCATCGTCCGCACGAAGTCCTTGATGTCGTCGAAGAACCGCTCGCCCGCCTCGGCGCCGAGGTAGCGAATCGACCACTTGCGGTACTCGTCCACATCGGTCGGCTCATAACCCACAACAGTGCCTTCAACAGAGACGTACTTGTACGGCATCGCCTCCTGTTGCGCCGTGAATCCGATCTGGCCCGCTTCGCGGATCAGAGCCATCTTCACGCTGTCAGGGCTCGTGGCGAACGTGATCTCACCACCGGGCTCGTAGCCGTACCAGATGGGCACCGCCATGGGCGGCCGCCCGTCGGAACCCGCCACGCTCAGCACCCCGATGTGCGTCTCGGCCAGGAAGCTCTCCCGCTCGGCCGTGGTCATCCTCGTCGACATGATCTGCTCCTCAGGTCCGGGTTCGTGCCTTCACCCTGCCCGGGGCCGCTGATGGTCGACTGACGGTTCGCTGGGGGTAGACGTCGGCACCCTCATAGGCGCGAAAGGGCCGCACACCTGGCTTACGTGGTCCGAGCTGCGCCCGTGCCCGACTTGCGGTCACCCGGAAGGGGGAGAGCGGCGAGCGCGTCGACCAGAGGCGCCAGTTCCGGCAGCTCCTCACCCTGTCGCAGGGCGCCGGCCAGCGACTCGTCGTGGGTCGGCCGCGCCCGTTCCAACGCTGCCCGGCCGTCGGTGGTGAGCTCGGTGTAGATGCCTCGGCGATCGTCGGGGCACAGGTACCGCTGCAGCAGCCCGCGCTGTTCGAGCCGGGTCACCAGCCGGGTGGTGGCCGACCGGCTCAGCACCACGGCCCTGGCCAGCTGATTCATCCGCAGGTAAAAGCCGTCCTGCCGGGACAGCACGTCGAGCACGCTGTACTCGCTCACCGACAGGTCGTGCTCGCGCTGCAGCGCCCGTTCGAGCGCGTCCTCGATCCTCGCGTACAGCGCGGCCAGAGTGCGCCAACCCTGCGCGCGGGCCTCGGCGGCGTCGTCATCGATCTCCACGGGCACCACACCTCCTTGCGAACAACTGCTTGCATGCGACACTATTGCTGATGCAACATGGCGCGTGTGCAACTATCGCGGACGCCGCTGGTTGCATACGCTCCAGATCAGTTTACGGGAGAGGACGAGCGTGACTCGGAGTGAAGAGCGAGCGGGAGGCGACGCCTCGGCGGTGCCCGCGTTCCGGAAGCATCCCCTGCGCTGGTCGGCGCGGCAGTGGATCGCGCTTCTCGTCTTCAGCGGGGTGATCCTGCTCGACGGCCTGGACATCTCGATGATCACTGTCGGGATACCGGAAATCCAGCACGAGCTCGGGATCAGTGCGGCCACCGCGCAGTGGTTGCTGAGCGGCTACATCCTGGCGTTCGGCGGCTTCCTCCTGCTGGGTGGACGATGCGCCGACTTGTTCGGCCGGCGGCGGGTGTTGGTGATCGCCATGGCCGTGTTCGCGATCGTGTCGCTGCTGGGCGCGTTCGCCGACAACGCGGTCCTGCTGATCGTCTCGCGCTTCGTCAAGGGTATGGCGGCAGGCTTCACCGCCCCGGCAGCCATGTCGCTGCTGACCACGACCTTTCCCGAAGGCCCGCAACGGAACAAGGCGTTCGGCATCTTCAACGTCTTCGAAGCCTCGGGATACTCCTCCGGACTGCTGATAGGCGGCCTGCTCGCAGGGCTGAACTGGCGAGGCATCTTCGTCCTGCCGGCCCCGATCGCCGTACTGATCCTGGTGGGAGCGCTGTGGGTCCTGCCGCCTGATCCGCCGCGCACCGAGCGGCCGCGGCTCGACATCGGCGGCGCCGTGACCCTACTCGGCGGGATGCTGCTGCTCATCTACACCGTGGTCGCCGCAGCGGATGTCGGCTGGACCTCGCTGCCGACGCTGACCGGCCTTGCCCTATCGGTGCTGTTGCTCGTTGGTTTCCTCGCCATCGAGCGAACGGTGAGACAACCGCTTATTCGGTTGGGCATCTTCCGCAACCGGAGCCTGGTGACCGCCAACATCAGCGCCGCCCTGCTGTACGGGGGCGCCATGGGCTTCCAGTTCCTGCTTGCCTTGTACCTGCAGAACCTACAAGGCTGGCAACCGTGGCAGATGGCATTGGTACTGCTGCCGGCGGGGCTCATGGTGGTCGTCATCGGACCCAGACTCGGGGCTCTGATGGACAGGTACGGCGTGACCAAGGTACTGATGGCCGGGCTCGTAGCATTCGTACCGTGCTACCTGCTGATGCTGGGCATCGGCCCCGAGCCGGACCTGTGGACAGTGTTGCTGCCCGCCTCACTCCTGTGGGGTGTGGGCTTCGCGCTCAGCATCGCGGCGCTGATGGTCGCCGGCACCAGCGGGGTAGCCGACCACGAGCAAGGGGTCGCCGCCGGGCTGCTCAACAGCTCGCTGCAGGTCGGCGGCGCCTTCGGCCTCGCGGTCGTCACCGCGGCGATCGTGCCCGGCACGCAGCTGGCCATGCTCTATCCGGGAGTGGCGGTCATCCTCGCATTCGCAGTCCTGACGCTGCTCGCGCAGCTGATACGCAAACAGGGATGACCATCACGCGGCGGAGCGGAGTCGAAACCGTCGCACCCGAGCACGCCAGCTCGATCTGCTCGACGCCCAGCTCCACAAGGTTGCCGAGTCGGTGTACCGGGGTGACGAGCAGGCCCTGCGCGACCAGGGCAGGTTCCTCGAAGACCGCTTCGGCGGCTCCGGCCTGGATCTCTGACCGCCCCGGCTTCGTCACTCGACGGGACGGAAGACGAGCAGCGAGCGCGGGCGCTTGCCTAGTGCAGCGCCGCAGAGATCCCTGAGGGGTGGTCGACTGTTCGTTACGGGAAGTCGCTCAGGGCTATCCGGCGCCCAGGGGCGCCCGCCGGGCACGGACCTTGCGGTGGGTGATCCGCCAGCCGCGGTCCCCGCGCGAGATCGTGTCCTCGTACGTCGCGCTTCCGCACGTGCCGTCCGCCATGATGCCGATGCCCTTGGACAGCGCGCGTACGTGATCGTCGGCCACCTTGGTGATGACGACGTTGGTCACGTGATGCCCGACCGGATTGCCCTCGCCCAGCGCGAGCGCCGCCTCGCGGATCGCGGTCAGCCCCTGGACGACCCCGAAGCCGAAATCGCTGACGTCGTAGACGACGTCGGCGGTGAACAGCTCGTCCAGCCGGTCGAGCTCGCCGTTGTCGATGAGGTGGCCGTGCATCGAGATCAGCTCGGTGACGGCGATGCGGTCGTCGGCGGTAAATGCCATGAGAGTCCTCCAGCCCCACGAAATGGGGAGCTCCCCGTTTACGTCCACTACAGTAACCGGGGATGTCCCCATTTACAACGCTGGAGCGAGCTCATGGCACGCAGAGCGGATGCAGCAAGGAACGCCGAGTCGCTGATCTCGGCGGCGAGGGAGCTCTTCGACGAGCAGGGGTCCGACGTGGCGCTGGACGACATCGCGCGGCGCGCGGGGGTGGGCAATGCCACCCTCTATCGCCATTTCCCCACCCGCGGCGATCTGCTCGTCGCCGTCTACGCCGAGGAGGTGGCCGAGCTGTGCGAGCAGGGCCAGGCGCTGCTACACGCGCCCTCGGCGGCCGACGCGCTCTTCAACTGGCTGGATCGCTTCGTGGTCCACGTCGCGACCAAACGCGCCCTCGCCATGGGCGCCACCGACAGCAGGCGGGCGGAACTGTTCGACCGCTGGCACGAGTCGATGAGGTCGGCCGCGTCGGGCCTCCTGCTTCGCGCGCAGCAGGAGGGCGCCGTCCGTTCCGATCTCGACGTGGCTGACCTGCTGGCCCTGACGAGCGCGGCGGCCATGACCGGCGCCGAGGCCGGCCACGCGCAGCGCCTCCTGCGGATCCTGCGGCACGGCCTCCAGGTCTAGTCGCTGCGACGAACGAGATAGCGGTCGTGTTCCACGCGGGCGTCGTAGCGCCAGCGGTAGGGCCGAGCTATCGCGTTGTAACGGATGGTGAAGTCGTCGATCTGGGCCATCAGATCCTCGCGGGAGGTGAACTCGCCACGTCGCAGCAGGCGACGGGTGAGCGCGGAAGACCACATCTCGATCATGTTCAGCCAACTGGCGTGCTTGGGCGTGTAAGTGACCTTGAATCGGGGGTGCGCGGTCAGCCAGGCGCGGGTGGCGCGGGAGGTATGGTTGGACCCGTTGTCCATGATCAGGTAGATGGTCAGGCGCGGATCGATCACCTTGTCGAGCATCGCCAAGAAGGCGATGAAGTTCACCGAGTTGTTGCGGTCGATTCGCTCGGCCCAGACCTGGCCGTCGGCCACGTCCATCGCGGCCAGGATGGAGACGGTGCCGTGCCGGATGTACTCGAACTCGCGGCGTGCAGCCTGTCCCTTCCCGGCCGCCCGTTCGGGATACTTGCGGGACTTGGCCTGCATGCTGGTCTTCTCATCCACGCTGAGCAGCACGCCATCGGCCGGTGGCCGCAGATAGAGATCACATACCTGTGCGGCCAGGTGCCAGAACTGCTCGTCATCGAGGCGGTTCAGCCAACCGCGGACCTTGTGCGGTCGCAGGTCCGCCTCGGCCAGGACCCGGCCAACCTGCGATGGCGAGATGCCCACCTCGGCCGGCCGCTGCGCGATCAAGGCGTGCGTCCAGGTCGCCGCCCCCGATGGCGGGGCGCTGGTGGCACAGGCGATCACCTGCAGCCGGACTTCGGGCCCGTAGGTCTCTGGCCGTCCTGGCCGGGGTAAGTCGAGCAGCCCCTTGATGCCATAGTAGGCAAACCGGCCGCGCCACTTGCGCACGGTGGTCTCGGTCGTATCCAACCGGGCTGCCACCTTGGCCGAGGACAGACCCTCAGCCACCAGCAGCACAATTCGGGCACGCAGCACCAGGAACTGCGGGCTCGATGGTCGCGCCACGATCTTCCCCAGCCGGCGGCGACGCCGATGACCCACCTTGACCGCGACAGCACTGACCGGACCGGCCATCGCCCCTCCTCCCACAGTCGGGCGATCTCCTCCAGATCGCCCGACAATGCCCGCATCCGGCTTGCGGGGTGGGACGACACGCCATCCATCGGCCACAATCGGATCCATGCCAGTGCCGCCCAAGCAGGTCAAAACCCTCGTCGAGGACGATGTCGACTCGCACGCCTTCCAGCACTGGCCGCAGTTGGGCGAGGTCACGGTCCGCTGGCGCGGCTCCTACGGCTATCTGACCGGCCACTGGGACCACGACGTGGACGACACCGGCTTCCCGCTGGCCCGTATCGAGTACCTCAGCGATCCCGACGCGTGGGCGTTCGCGATCTACCAGGCCAGCAGCGACACCTTCCAGGACACCACCCTGCTCACTGGCCAGCGAACCGGTTCGCCCAGCCAAGCGCTCGACTGCGCGTGCACCGTCCACCTCGCCACCGAATCCGCTCGCGATCAGTGACCGGACGAACCCCTTAAGGATCTCTGCGGTGCTGCACTAGAGCCTCTCCGATCACGATCTGCCCCGGCCAGAGGCTCCTGGGAGAGACCGATCCTCAAAAAGAGAGGCGACGTCTCCCGCCTTCGGATCGGCCCTCAAGAGAAAGGCAACGTCGGCCACTCCGGGTCAAGCTTCAGGGAGGGGAGGCAGCGCCGACCGCCGTCGGGTCAGGCTTCAGGGGAGGCGGCGCCGACCGGGAAAGCCGAGCTCGCTGCGGTGGTACCAGCCGAGCTCGGTCTCGCCCTCGATCCAGCACAGTCGCACGGACACCCCACCGAGAACCGCCGGAAAGTCTACGAGCACCGGCGCGATGCCTTTGATCTCGATCTGCCGCTCCTCGAACCAGCCGAGGATCTCGGCGATGCGCGCTTCCATGGCCTTGGCCTCGGGCAGGCCGCCGAGCGGAGATCGCACGCCGCCTCTGAGGTCGTGGCCGAGCTCGGCGAGATCGGCGCGGATGGCGACGAGCTCGTCCACGAGCCCGCACACCTGCGGCATGAGACCCCGCGCCTCCTCGACCGTGAAGATTCTGTCCACAGGAGAACGCTATCGGCGGCATTCACCCCAGAGCACCGCCGACGTCACCTCGATCAGAACCTCTGGCAAGCAAGTACGGCTTACGCCTTGCCCGCCGCCATCCCCGAACCCCCAGCCGGAACTTGACCTACCGAGGTGCTCGGCCCAGCAGACCGAGACCCCGTCGACGATCGACGTCCGCACCAGCAGTGCGTCCGATAGCCGTAGAACTCACGCGAACAGATCTCCTCAGTCACCGGCTCGATCCTCAGCCGCGACAGGTACCACCTGAGGCGATCACTTTTCACGCGTACATCTTGCGCCTCGATCGGCGTCATCGCACTGACGACGACCCGGAAGTCGTTGTCCTGTGCCTCCCGTACGATCGCGGTCGCCCGCTGGTCGGCCTCACACCACTTGACGAGCCCCTCGCAGTCCAGAACGACGGTGCCCGCACTCAGCTTGCTTCGGGCGCGCGCCACCCGTCCTCCTCCAGGAGCTCGGGTGCGGACTTCACGCTGCGGAACAGTTCGGCCGCCTCATCGCGAAACGGCGCCTACTCCCACGAGGTCGTAGCCCGGTGGCCGGATCACTCAGGCTTGACGCTGGCGCCTCCTATCCAGCAGCAACCTCCGGGATTCTTCAAGGTACTGGTGGTGGTAGCACTGGCCTCACGCATCGATAGCCCGCTATTCGGTGCCCCTAGGGTGTCGAGGCGACGCATAGATCACCAGACGGTACGGATGGCACCGAAGGACACAGCGGAGGAACGTAAGGGACGTCGGTCCCTCCACCTGCTTTGAAGAACGAAGCATCGGGCCGCTCTCTCGATCCAGGGAGGCGGCGTCTCTTCATGTTCGGGCAAGCCCGCGCAGGCGGTGTTGGCGCACGGGGTCCTGCTCCTGCCCGCGATGGCCTGGTCGCTGACGCGACCGCGGGCAGGAGAGGAGGTACGGCCGCACCTGGTACAGCTGGCCGGCGTGCTCTACGGCGGCAACACCGCGCTCGTCTCGGGCCTGGCGCCGGCCGGGATCACCGTGGTGAGCCCGTCGACCGCGTCCGTGCTCCGCTCGGGGCGGTCAGCACCCTCGCCCTCGTCGCGCTCGCGGCGAGGGCGAGGGCGAGGGCGCCAGGGTGCAGCGCCGCAGACCCGAGGGCTGCGGCGCCGCACCACGATCAGCCGGTGTAGGCCGGCCTGGCGACGACTGGCTCCGGACCCGCCGTCGTCTTGACCGTGGGCCGCTGGTCGGCCGGCGCCGCGGCGGGCGAGGCGGCGGGCGAGGCGGACGGCTTCGTGGGATCGGCCGTGGCCGTGCCCGAGAAGCCTGCGAGGCCCGCGGTCAGGGCCAGCACCGCGCTGATGCCGACGAGTGTGGCTTTGATCTTCATAGGGTTCCCCTGTTCATTCACGTCGGGCCTCAGCCCTTGACGACGACCGGAGTACCGATCGCCAGGTTGTTCGCCATCCAGGTGATGTCGTCGTTGCTGACCCGGACGCAGCCGTGGCTGGCCCGCGTGCCGATGGCGGAGGGTTTGTTCGTCCCGTGGATTGCCAGCTGGCCTGGGCCGCCGGCGAAGCTCTTCAGCACCGGCGAGAAGCCGCTCAGCCCGAAGGCGTAGGCACCGAAGGCCCCGCCCTGGTCGACGGGCTTCACCAGCTCGGTGAAGAAGTAACGACCTGGCGGTGTCGGCGTGCCCGCTTCGCCGGTCGCGACCTTGCCCGTCCTGACGGCCCTGTCACCGTCATAGACCGTGAACCTGAACGCCCCGCGATCGATCTCCACCCGGTAGGCGGTCTCCGCGAGCGTCACGTCGGTGGCCTTGATCCAGCCCTTGCTGCCGTTCGGCCGGATCGGCAGCAGCACCTGGAGCCACGCGCCCTCGTCACGTTCCACCAGAAAGACACGCGCCGCTCCGTAGGCGTTGGGGCTCGTGATCGTCCTCTGTGCCACCCCCTCCTTGTTTCCGTAGACCGTGATCCGAGATCCCTTGACGGTCGCGATCTTCGAACTGGCGCCGGTCGCCGGCTCGCGCCGTACGGCGCTGCTCGCGGAACTGGCGCCGGCCGCCGGCTCGCGCCGTACGGCGCTGCTCGCGCTGCTCACACAGCCGGCCAGCAGGAAGGCGAGTGTCGCCGCAGCAGCCGTACGAAGCAGGTTGGTTCTCACCTGCCGCAGCCTGGCGACAGAATGTGTGAAACCTGTTTGGTCGTCATGCGGATCCCATGTGCACCCCTGACATGGGCATAACCTCAGCCCATGTGCGCGTACGTGCTGGTCGCCGAGGATGATCCCAAGCAGGCCGAACTGCTCAGGCGGTATCTGGAGCGGGAGGGCCACGAGGTCCTCGTCGTGCACGACGGGCGTTCCGCGATCGACGAGGCGCGGCGGGCGGATCCCGACCTCGTGGTGCTCGACGTGATGATGCCGAAGGTTGACGGGTTGGACGTCTGCCGGGTGCTGCGTGCCGAGTCCGACCTGCCGATCCTGATGCTGACCGCCAGGTCCACCGAGGAGGATCTGCTGTTGGGGCTCGACCTCGGTGCTGACGACTATGTCGCCAAGCCGTACAGCCCGCGTGAGCTGATGGCCCGCGTGCGGACCCTGCTGCGCCGTACCGGGAAGTCCCAGGACGCCGATCGGCAGGTGTTCCAGGCGGGCGATCTCCTCGTCGACCCGGTCAGGCACACCGTCACCGCGGCGGACACGCGGGTGGATTGCACGCTCGCGGAGTTCCGGATCATCGAGACGCTGGCCGCCGAGCCGGAGCGGGTGTTCACCAGGAAGCAGTTGCTGGAGCGCATCCACGGCTTCGACAGGTTCATCACCGAACGCACGGTCGACGTGCATGTGATGAACCTGCGCAAGAAGATCGAGCCTGATCCGCGCCGCCCGGTCCGGCTGCTGACCGTGTACGGCGTCGGCTACAAACTGACCCACGCATGAGGTCGTTGTTCGTCAGGCTGCTCACGAGTTCGGCTGTCGTGGCGGTCTGCTCGATCACGGCGACCGCGTGGCTGGCTGCCAGCAGCACCTCTGGCGCCATCCAGCGCGAGCAGGGCCAGACGCTGGCCAGCGACGCCCGGATCAACAACAGCCTGCTCGGCTACGCCTCCCACCATTCGGACTGGTCGGGCGTCGCCGCCACCCTGCGCGATCTCGCCGCCCAGAACAGCCGCCGCATCGCGCTGGCCACCGAGAACGGCACCCTCATCGCGGACTCGGCGACCGCCGGGATCCCACTGCCCGCCAAGGTGTCGGCCGTCGTCGACCCGCTGGCCGTGGACGTGACCCTGGTGCCGGGGGCGGCCAGGGACCGTATCGATCCACGCGCGGTGGGTCCTTTCCTGCTGTCCGCCCGCGATCGCGCCCGGCTGAGCAAGGCCGCCGACACCTACGCCGCCTGCGCGGGCCGCACCGGGCAGGCCGTACAGGTGACCGTCTCGAACACCGGGAGGCCCCTCGTAACGACGCTCAGCCAGGGGGTCAGCCAGGAGTCGAGCCCGATGCCGAGCCCGATGCCGACCGCGGCCCCCGTCGTGGTGGGCGCCTGCGACGCCACCACCTTCAGCACGCCGACGCGCACCGAGAAGACCGCGTTGAAACAACTCAACCTCCTGGTCAGCAGGTGTCTCAAGGGCAAGGGCGCGGAAAGGGGCTCGGTCGGCCTCGACTTCACCTGGGTCTCCAAGGAGAAACAGCCGATGCCGCCGGTCGCCGAACCCGATCAGGTGATCTCCTCCTGCATCGTCACGGCCCGCAAAGAACAGCTCGATCCCTACGTCGCCCCCGCGGCGTACCTGTACATCGGCTCTCCCGCCGAGGCCACCGGCCAGCGCATCCCGCTGCCCTCGATCGCCGGTGCCGCCCTCCTCGTGCTCGTGCTGACCGTGGGCGTGAGCGTCATGGCGGCCAGGCGCCTGGTCAGGCCCGTCAACGCGCTCACCCACGCCGCGCAGCGGATGCGTGACGGGGACAGCTCCGCCCGCGTCACGGTCAGGACCACCGGCGAGATCAGCGAGCTCGCCACGGCGTTCAACGAGATGTCGGAACACCTCCAGCGCATGGAGGAGCAGCGCAAGGCCATGGTCAGCGACGTCTCCCACGAGTTGCGCACACCGCTGAGCAACCTCAGGGGCTGGCTGGAGGCCGCCCAGGACGGCGTCGCCGAGTTGGACCCCGCGCTGATCGCCTCGCTGGTCGAGGAGATCCTGCTGCTGCAGCACATCGTCGACGACCTTCAGGAGCTCGCCCTCGCCGACGCGGGCAAGCTCCGTCTGCACGTCGAACCCGTCCACCTCGGCGACCTTCTCGACCAGGTGACCACCGCTCACCGAGGCCGGGCCGAAGCCGCAGGGCTCACGCTGACCACCGTGATTACCGATGACCCCCCGCTGACCGCGGATCCGGTACGGCTCCGCCAGGCCATCGGCAACCTGGTGACCAACTCCCTGCGCTACACGCCACGCGGTGGGCACATCACACTGGGCGCCCGCCAGGATGGCGACCAGGTCGTCGTCGAGGTGACCGACACGGGGATCGGGATCCGCGCCGAGTATCTCCCCCACGTCTTCGACCGGTTCTGGCGGGCGGAGAAGTCCCGCAACCGCCAGACCGGCGGCAGCGGGCTCGGGCTCGCCATCGTGCGCAACCTGGCTGAGGCGCACGGCGGCACAGCCACGGTCGCCAGCGTGCCAGGTGTCCGCACGACGTTCACCCTGCGTCTTCCGTCGTAGTGGCCCGCCGTGCCACCAGGAGCAGGCGGGGGGCTCCGCTCGATCTGACGCTCCGCTGCGGCGTCAACGTAGGCGGAGAACCCGCGAGCTCCAACTCATTTCCGGACCGCCCGAATGTTCCCTGCTCGCAGGGAAACACCGACCTTGGCGCGGGGCCGGTCCTACATCCGAGAAGCCCTTCTGGCAGTGATCATCTGTCCGGCCGGAAAAGGACGCAGGAGATTTGGCCCGACCTGCTTGAGCCGATCTGGCGAGAGGACTGCGAACCAAGCCGTTCCCTCCGGCATCAAACTCTTCATGATCAGCGTGACACTCTCCTTGCTGCTGGCCCTGTCCCCGGCGACGGTGACCGAGATGCCGAAGAACTTCCTGCTCACCGAACGCGACGCGCGCAGGCACCTGGGCCCCGACGAGGCAGAGGAACAGGGCTACAAGATCAGCGACAAGCTCACCGAGCCGTTGGAGCTGAACCCGTGCGGGCACCAGCACGCCGTCGACCGCGACCGGGTGGCAGCCCGCACGATTACGCACTGGACCAGCGCACCTAGCGCCTCCTCCGAACAGCTCGTCATCTACAAGAGCCCCCGTGCCGCCCATTCCGCGCTTACCCGTCTGCGCACCGAGGTCAAGCGGTGCGCGCGCAAGGGCGACCCGTCGGCGCCCGAACTCAAGATCCAGTGGCGGACGAGTAAGGCCAAGGCGGGAGACGAGGCCATAGGCATGGGTTATCAGACCTGGCAGGACGGCAGCGTGAACCAGACGATCACCGGTATCGCCGCGCGCCGAGGCAGTGCACTGATGATCTACACGACCGACGAGGGAGCCTACGACCCCGGCCGACTGACCAAGGACGCCAGGAAGATGGCCGCCAGGGTGTGTAAGGTTCCCGGCGTTTGCTAGCGGGTTCTAAGACACTCTGAGCCCAGGACGTCCAAAACGTCCTCCGCATCCCCAAGAAGACTGTCTCCCTTGTTCAAGGGGCGACAGTCTTCTTACTCACCTCATCAAATCGCCGATCACAGCCGGACTTCTACGGACGCAACCGGACGCACACCCAAGAGCCCGTCGTCCCCTCGCAGCAAGACCGCAGCGCTCGGCGAATCACCGCAAGGCACACACACGAATCCAGGCAAAGAGATCCCACGACTACCGATGACCCGTCGGATAGACCCGGCCCGACAGCAGGTGTCCACGCAGAGCGCGCCATCCACCTTCTCGCCGCACTCCATTCCTGTTTCTCGCTGCTGGTACCACCGCCATAGGCCGTCTTCCGGCTGCTGTCGCCGAAACGCCTCTGTCTCCTGATCGACACCGGACGTGCCGGGCGATCCGAGGCCAGGATCTAACTATCTCCGCAGGTCTACGCCTCGCCAGAAGTCAGGCCGACCGGGCAGGAAACGCCCGCCCCTACGAGCGTGTATCTATGTGGGGCAAACCCGTCCTCGTCGCCAGGTCCTGCATCGTCGAACTGGTAGCACGCTGCCTGGTGGTTCCGGTTGCCGCGCAAAGGACGAGACGCTGTGGCCCTCGCTTACTAGATCTTGGAAGCGGGCTCCACTACTATGCGAACACAAGTTCTATAATCGCGGGGAGCGCCCGTGTCCTCGCCAAGACAGTTACCGAGCGGCACATTAAGCCGACGATTTAACGGACGATTTACCCGCAAGCTGACGGTCGTATGCGTCACTCTCGCGCTGGTAACCAGCTTGGCCGTCTCGCAAGCGACAACCGCCACGGCCGCCGACTCGCTCACCTACCTGGGCGACCTCACAGGCAGCAGCGATGTGGCCGTCGGTGGCGGCAAGGTCTTCGTCGCCGTGGACGACCGGATCATCGTCGCAGACACCGAAGGCACCCTTACTGGGGTCATCACCGGCGTGTCCGAAACACGCGACCTGGTCACCTCACCTGACGGCACTCGCTTGTACGCAGCCCTCCGAGGGTCGAACGAAGTGGCCGAAATCAACACCACCGACCTAGCCATCACCCGGCGCATCAATCTGACCGCCTACCCCTGCCCGGACCGGCTCGCGCTGTCTGGACATTGGCTGTGGGTCTCCCACGGTTGCCCAGCCACAAGTTCCGGCGGCGCACTCAGCCTCGATATGTCTCTCTCCACGCCACAGCCTGCCCCCGTGTCCATCAACCCCGTCAATGCGCCACAGATCGTCGCCGCAGGGAACACACTGGTGCTCACTGAGGACAAGGACCTGTGGGTGTACGACATGCAGGGCGGCACCGTCACGCTTCGCGGCACTATAGACGCCTATGACCATGGCCTTTGGAACGGCTGGGGGGACATCGCCCTGGCCCCGGACGGCTCGACTGCTTACACGACACCCGGATCTGCGAACGACTTCGAAGCCTGGGACCTGACTACCCTCACCCGGACCCGTTCCTACGGCAAAGAAGAGGGCGTCCTGGGCTACAGGAGCATTACCGTCAGCCCGGACGGAGCCCAACTAGCCGTCTCTCGAGACACCGATAACGTGGACGACGAGCCGTTAGTGCTGTTTGACGTGAACACGGGGGCGAAGGCTCAGATGTTCGGCGAGTCCCTCCTATGGACTCATGGTCTAGCCTTCTCCGATTCCGACCTGTTCGCCGTGGTCGAGAAGACCATTGATCGCAGCCTTCACCTGTTGCGGCTACATGGCGCCAGACTCCCATCATGCAAGCTCGTCGTGACTGGTCCGGAGAAGTCGCAGCCGCGCAAGACCATAACGTTCACTGGTCAGCTCACGGAGCATGACAGCTCCGCTCCCGGTGTTCAGCAGCTCACAGTTGCCCTCCGCCGGCGGGACGGCACGACTACGATGCTGCCGGACGTCACAACGAACGCGGACGGCACGTACACCTTCAGCCACACCCCCTATCTCGAGGACGAGTGGAGCTATGACGTCTACCGCGAAAACACTCCAAATAGCCGGAGCTGCAAAGCCTCCGCGATCGTGAACGTCTCCAGGTTCTGACCGCCTGGAATCTACAGCGCTGCCCAACATGCACGCCTGACATCTCGGAGATCGTCCGGCCCGGTGTGCGAAGCGGCTCCCCGCCGAACGGAGAGCCGCCCAGGCCCACTCCCGCCAGCTCCGAGCCGCGTCAGACCCCAACAGCTCGGAAGGGTTCTCGCATGTTGGACGCCTGGATATCCAAGAGCTCACTGCCGCTCCCAACACCTGACAACAGCGCCGGCCCCGTCTCAAGCAAGGTTCTCGCGCTCTCTTCCTGCTTCATCCAGCGTGGATCAGGTACTGATCAGGCATCGCCAGACGTGAGCCCGACCGGGCAAGAGACTCCAGTCCCGCCGATCCCGCAATACCCTCCGGGGTTCTTTAAGAGATACTGCTGGTGGTAGACCTTCGCCAGGCGCGATCGGGAGCTCCCCCATGGCTCAGCGTTGAGGATCGAAGACGTCCCGTCGGCTACCGTTCAGCCGGAACTACTCGGAGCCCTGCCCGAACTCCGCTTGGACCTGAAGGACGATCTGCTCTTCGCTGGGCAGGTAGGCGGCATAAAAGGCTTTGCCGCACTCGAGGTCGTCAAGGGCTACCTTGATCTCCCGGTCCAGGTAGCGCCGCGCCTCGGAGGCCGAGAGGTCGGTCGGCATGTACCACGGCCCCTTGACAGGGTCGAAGGCTGGGACGTCATCACCGCCCTCCCGGCGCGCGATCTCGTGCATCTCCTTCGCGAACTTCTTCTGCCCCCATGCCACCATGGCCGTCGGGTTGGTGGAGGACACTTGGTACCCCTTACCCGTCATGCAGTCGGCCATGGCCGAGGCAAGCCCGGCGAGATTCGAGTCGCCGTCGAGCACGCGCTTGGTGCGCTGATCTATGAGGTCGCTGGCCTGGTCGAGCCAGTCTCTTTGTGACTTCACGTTCTTGCCGGTGACCTGGTTGATCGCCAGGGCCTCACAGGCTTCCGACGCGTTGTCATAGGCCTTCTGCTGGGTGAGCGACAGGTCCTGCTTGAACGCATCGTTGGGGTTCGCGGGCGGTTCGCCGGACTCGCGACCCCGCGTCTCCCGGCGGTTGACCAACATGTAGGAGACGTTGAAGCCGTACTTCGAGCGATCAGCCCTCATGGCCGCGTAGTCGCCGGCTGCGGCATTGTCCTGCTCCCTGTTCAGCTCCGTCGCGACAGGCACGAACGCGACATATCGGAAGCCTTTCCCTTTCATGCAGTTCGCTTTGAGCGCCTGGATCTTGTGCCTGCTGTCCCGCTTGGGGGTTGGCGAGGCCGACTGCTGCGCGGTGGTTCCGGTGCCGCATCCGGTCAGCACTACGAGGGCGGCCAAGACCAGCAATGATCTTTTTGGCATGCCGAGGACCATACTACGCGTAACGAAGTATGGTCAACGAGATCAGATTCTTCTTCGGCCCCAGCAACGTCGCCATTCACGACGTCGCGGTTGCCGTGGAGCTGGGCGACGCCGACGAAGCCATCCGCCGTGGCTCCTCACTCACTCTGGCCGCGAGCGTCCCCGCCGAACGAGCCAGCCATCACTACATCGACCTGTCCCGCGCTTGGCTGTGGGCAGGCAAGCGCGACAAGGCCCTGAGCTGCGTCCTGACCGCCGAGACGATCGCACCCCAGCGAACCCCGCTACCACCCGATGGCCCGCGAGACAGTGGGCCGCCTCCTCACCGTCCAACGGCGCATCCCCGAGAACCTGCGCGGTGTAGCCATACGCATGGGCCTGGGCCGGGCCCGGAGTATCACAAGGTCGTGAAACTTGTGACCTTCAGGGGCATGCACGCTTCGATTCATGGACGCCACAAGCCCCCAGGCGCGAGGACCGTTCAGGACAAACGAAGGCACTTCGCAGCCATCAACGTACGCGGTTGATGCCGCCGAACGCCTCCTGATACCCCATGACATCGCGGCCGACGTTCACGACGGCCACGAACTGGCCTTGGTGTCGGTGTGGGTCGGCCTGGTGGTCTGGTGCGACGGCGACCGCTTCTGGTGGCGCAGTGGCTGGGACGCTCGGCGCAGCAGGGCTGTCTACGCCTGGCACCCACAATGGAAGCCGACCGGGCCGCCGCTCGGATTGCCCGCCGCTACGCCCAACTGCAAACGGAGACTGTCACCGCAGCCACGCACGGATCAACGAGGGCGGCCGAAGGCTCGCGGTGAACCCGGATCAACCAGGAGTAGGCGACCGAGTCAAGATCGTGGATCTGCTCCGCAGCCACGCCCGCACCAGGGCATACGCCAGTTGGCTACTCGGACGATGCGGCACGGTCGTAGCCATCTTGCAGTACGGCAAGGTCGCGCAGGTCGAACTCGACGGCCAAGCGTCCGAATTACCCGGCGGTGTCCGCCGCTGGCCCCTGGACTGGGCTGACCTCCTCGTAGAACCCGTGATGCCTACACCAGCCGAACCCACCACGAGCTACGGCACGGGCGTATGTGTGGCGGGAAACCAAAGGCTCAGACATGCGGTGCGACCGAAACAGGCAAGAGGACTATGCCCCGAACCGGTACGTCCATTGATGATCAGCAACTGGCAGGTCCCGTTCGCGCCCAACCTGGCTCACACCTGCGAGAAGTGCATTCACCTGGCGGCAATCACCAGCTGACCTTCCGCTTTTCGGGCGGAGCAATCACCCTGATCGTCTTGCCCAACATGAGGTCAGACGGTCGTGCACGGCTGCCGCCGTATGCTCATGGAAGCCGATGTTGTCGTCAACAGCACCACCCTGCCCGTTGGCAAGACCCGACGAAGGAGGGTCGCGGCAGCGATCGCCCCAGCCCGCACGGACAGCACCGAAGTGGCGATCGTCATGGCCTCAGCAGGACTCTCACGGAGGACACCCGCGTTAGGAGAGCGACGCTCCTGTGGTCCGGTGTGCTGGGTGACCTGCGGGATGCCAAGCATCGATAGATGCCGTACCTTGATCATCTCGCGCATGTCCCACACCTGGTTATCGGGAGGGACGGCCCAAGCTTGTGCTGCACGTGCAGCAGCCACTCGAAACGGGATATCTTCTCGCGATGAGTGCCCAGTACGCATGGTCTGAACGCTTCCCTGCAAGCCATCCGGTGACCGAGGGTTCTGATCACCCGGCGGTCAGTCCACTCGGCGATCTGTATCCCCCGGCTACCGAAGCAGAGATCCGCGAGCTTGAAGAGCGGCTGGGCGTGGAGCTGCCGCCGAGTTACCGGCAGTTTCTCCTGTTCGCCAACGGGTGGGGCAGCGACGATGACTGCTGCCTGCTGCGTGTCGAAGAAGTCGGCTGGCTCCGTGATGTCGATCCCTCGATCGCCGAGAGCTGGTCAGAACCCAAGCAGGAGAACTCATGGAGCGTGCCCGACGAGCTCTACTTCGTCTACGGACTGGAGCAGGACTCCATTCATTACAGAGGGGAGTATGTGCCCGACACCCTTCTGGCCGGGTATTGGGATGATGGAGTGGCTCTCCTCAATCCCCACGTCCGCACCGCTGAAGGTGAGTGGGAAGCCTGGTATCTCGCGCCATGGAAACCCGGCGCTGAGCGTTACAGGTCCTTCTGGGACCTCGCAATGGATGAGCTGCGAATGCGATACGCGCGTTGATGTCCCTTTCGTCGTTGAGTTTCGCCGTCTCGGTCCTTCGTGGCGGTGGTGATGCGCGTGGGCGGCGCTGGCCGCGACCGGCCGGAGAGCCGCAGCGCGGCCAGTGACCGCCCTGACGCGCGCCGACCGCCGCAGGCGGGCGGCCCTGACCCAGTAGAGAAAATCGTCGCCGATGTTACTGTCCGTGACGGTCAGCCAGCGTAACCCGGCCGAGGATCTGGTCCGTGATCCTGACGGACCGGGCCACATAGGCGCGGGCCTCGCAGCCACGAACGCGCTTCGACACCCAGCGCAGATCACGGGCGCACGAGCTCAGGATGCGCCGCTGCTCAGCATCGATCGCACCCCGCTGGGAACCAACGTACGAGGTCACGATGCCTGCCATATAGGAGTCGGCCAGCACGAAGTCCGGGAAGACCTCTGCCATGCTCGGGTACGGCTGGCCGACGTGCTGCGCCCACAGCACCGAGACCTCGTCGAAGACCGCCTTGTTCACTCACCAGCAGGCGCGACGCCTACCGGGCAGGCGACCCCGGTCCCTCCTATCCCGCAGTAGCCGTCTTTGTTGCGGTGAAGGTACTGCTGGTGGTAGTCCTCGGCGTAGTGGAACTCGCCTGCCTGAGCGATCTCCGTGGTGATCTCGCCGTACCCCGCCGAAGCCAGCACCTGCTGGTAAGCGTCACGGGACGCCAGTGCCGCCTTCTCCTGCTCGGGCGAGTGGAAGTACACCGCCGAGCGGTACTGCGAGCCCACGTCGTTGCCCTGGCGCAAGCCCTGGGTCGGGTCGTGCGCCTCCCAGAACACCTTGAGCAGTTCCGTGTACGACACCTTGGAGGGGTCGAACACCACCCTCACGACCTCGGCGTGTCCTGTGAGCCCGGAACACACTTCCTCGTACGTGGGGTTCGGGGTGTAGCCGCCCTGGTAGCCCACCGCGGTGGACACCACGCCCGGAGTCTGCCAGAACTTCCGCTCGGCGCCCCAGAAGCACCCGAGCCCGAAGTCCGCGATCTCGCCCTCGGCTCCGACGAGCGGTGCGTCGAGCACCGCGTGGCGCGCGGGTACCGGCATCGGCGTCGAACGCCCAGGTAGGGCGTCCGAGGGGTTCACCATCGATGTCTTGTGCGAGCCGAACAGCCAGCCCATGATCCACCTCCTCCTTCATCAACCCTACGTCCCACAACACTTAAGAACCCCTACATCATCCCAGATAGCAATACGCATTTGTATTTAATGAAGTAAGGGGCGAAAATTGGTTACATGCCTGACCAACGTCGTGGAGTCCTCTATGGTGTCGCCGCCTACGCGCTCTGGGGACTCTTCCCGCTCTACTGGCCACTGCTCAAGCCCTCAGGGGCGATCGAGATTCTCGCGCACCGCATGGCGTGGTCGCTGGTGGCCGTGGTGGCGATCCTCGCCGTACGCAGGCACTGGTCGTGGTTCAGGCAGCTTCAGCCCAAGCAGTTCGGGCTGCTGGCGCTGGCGGCGCTGCTCATCACCGTCAACTGGGGCACCTACATCTACGGCGTCAACTCAGGCCACGTGGTGGAGTCGGCGCTCGGCTACTTCATCAACCCGCTGGTGAGCGTCCTGTTCGGGGTGATCCTGCTGAAGGAGCGCCTGCGGACGCTGCAGTGGGTGGCGGTCGGGTTCGGCACGCTGGCCGTACTGGTGCTGACCATCGACTACGGCCGCCTGCCGTGGATCGCGCTCACGCTGGCGATGAGCTTCGGCATCTACGGCCTGGTGAAGAAGAAGGCGAACGTCGGGGCGGCGGAGAGCCTCACGATCGAGACGCTGGTGCTGCTGGCGCCCGCGCTGGTCTACCTCGTGTATTTGGAGCAGTCCGGCGGCTCGACGTTCGGCCACCACGGGCCGTGGCACGCGCTGCTGCTGGCGGGCGGCGGCGTGGTGACGGCGGTGCCGCTGCTGTTCTTCACGGCCAGCGCGATCAGGGTGCCGCTGACCACGATCGGGCTGCTGCAGTACATCGCCCCGATCCTGCAGTTCCTGGTGGGCGTGCTGATCGCGAAGGAGACGATGCCGCCCAGCCGGTGGGCGGGGTTCGCGATCGTGTGGCTGGCGCTGGCGGTGTTCACCTACGACAGCCTGCGGGCGGCGCACCGGGCCCGCCGCGCCGAACCGCAACCCGTCTCATCCGGTACGGCAAGCCACCCTGGCGCCTCCGCCGGTCACCGCTGACCGTCCGGCGAAGGCGCGCCGCCCAGCAGGACTCCGGTCCCCGCCGCCACGGCGCCCCCACGATCCATCACGCCCCAACTCGCGACACAGGGCGGCGGCGAAGATCTCTCGAGGCGAAACCGCCGCCGAGAACGTGTGAGGTTCCGCAGGGTGATGGCGGCTGCCTGGCGGGAGGCGCCACTGACCGTGAAGGCCCGTCGAGGGCACCACCGACCAGGACCCCGGGGTCCCGCAACGCCCGCCGACCGACCGTGAAGGCCCGGAGGTCACCGACGAGGACGTCGGAGGTCCATCATGGGACGGGATGGCGACGGTCCCCGGAAGGCCCCACCGACGAGGGCGTCAGGACTCCCGGGCGGCGACACCGGCCAAGCGGGCGGGTCACCACGGCGAGCCGCGTGCGCGGGCGTCAGCCCGAGCGCTCCACCACGTAGTCGCACAAGGCCAGGAACGCCGCCCGCGCCGGAATGTCAGGCAGCGCGCCCAGGTCGGCCCGAGCCCTGTTCACCCAGGCGTCCAGTTCCTGCCGGGCCCGCGCCATCCCCTGGTCGGCCCGCAGCAGTTCCAGCGTCTCAGCCACGTCCTCCTCGGCCACCGGCCCTGCCAGCAGCTCCCGAAGCCGCGCGGACGGCGACGACTCCAGCGCGTAGAGGACGGGCAGTGTCCTGATCCCCTCGCGCAGGTCGGTGCCGGGCGTCTTGCCCGACTCGGCGGACTCCGACGCCACGTCCAGGAGGTCGTCGCCGAGCTGCCACGCCACCCCGATGGCCTCGCACGCGCTGGACAGTCGTTCGACGACGTCGGCGGGCGCGCCGGCCAGCAGGCCGCCGAAGCGTCCGGACGTGGCGATGAGGGAGCCGGTCTTGTCGGCGAGCACCCTGATGTAGTGGTGGATCGGGTCGACGCCCGCGGAGGGGCCGATCGTCTCGCGGATCTGCCCGCGCACCAGGCGGGAGAACGTCTGCGCCTGGATCTTGATGGCCTCGGCGCCGAGGTCGGCGAGGATCTCCGACGCCTGGGCGAACAGGTAGTCGCCGGTGAGGATCGCCACGGTGTTGTCCCACCGGGCGTTGGCCGAGGGGGATCCCCTGCGTACGGGGGCCTCGTCCATGACGTCGTCGTGGTAGAGCGTGGCGAGGTGGGTGAGTTCGATCACCACCGCGGCGGGCACGACGCCCGGCGCGGAGGGATCGCCGAACTGCGCGGCCAGCAGCACCATCATCGTGCGGAAGCGCTTGCCGCCCGCCTCGATGAGATGCTTGGACGCCTCCGTGACGAAGGCGTCCTCGCTCTCGACCGAGGTGCGCAGCAGCTTCTCGACGGACGCGAGACCGCTGGCCAGGTCTTGCGCCAACCGCTCATCGTCGATGGGCAGATCAACAACCGGTGGCGCAGACATATATACCCCTTAGCGGATGAACAAGGCAGAGGCAGCCTTGTCGGCGAGATCCAGGACAGGCTGCGGGAAAACCCCCAGCACTACCGTAACCGCTGCCGCAAGAGTGATAACAGCCGCGGTGGCCGCAGAGGGCACCGCGATGGTGGGACCGTCGGCTGCGGGCTCGCTGAAGAACATCAGCACGATCACGCGAACGTAGAAGAACGCGGCGATCGCGGAGGTGACCACACCGACGATGACCAGCGGCGTCGCGCCGTTGGCCACGGCGGCGACGAAGACCGCGTACTTGCCGAAGAACCCGCTGGTGAGCGGGATGCCGGCGAAGGCCAGCAGGAAGAAGGCGAAGACGCCCGCCAGCACGGGCGACCGCTTGCCGAGGCCGGCCCAGCGAGACAGGTGGTTAGCCTCGCCGCCCGCGTCGCGCACCATCGTGACGACGGCGAACGCGCCGACCGTGGAGATGCCGTAGACGAGCAGGTAGAACATGATCGCCGACAGCGTGCTGGAGTTGCCCTCCGCCTGCCTGCTGGTCGCGATCACGCCGATGAGCAGGAAGCCCGCGTGCGCGATCGAGGAGTAGGCCAGCATGCGCTTGATGTCCGTCTGGGTGATCGCGAGGACCGCGCCGACGACCATCGTGAGGATGGCGACGCCCCACATGACCGGACGCCAGTCCCAGTCGAGGTTGCCCAATGCCACCCAGAAGACCCTCAGAACCGCGCCGAAGGCCGCGACGAGCGTGCCCGAGGCCATGAGCGCGGTGATGGGGGTCGGAGCGCCCTGGTAGACGTCAGGCTTCCACGCCTGGAAGGGCGCGGCGCCGATCTTGAACATCAGGCCGACGCCGAGCAGCGCGAGACCGATGAGGAGCATCGTGTCCAGGCCGCCCACCGAGCCGAGCGCCGCGCTGATCTTGGCCAGGTCGACCGAGCCGGCGAAGCCGTAGATGAAGGCCATGCCGTACAGGAAGAAGGCCGAGGAGAACGCGCCCAGCAGGAAGTACTTCATCGACGCCTCCTGCGACAGCAGGCGGCGACGGCGGGCCAGCCCGCACAGCAGGTACAGCGGCAGCGACATGACCTCGAGGCCGACGAACATCACCAGCAGGTCGTTCGCGGAGGCGAACAGCAGCATGCCGCCGACCGCGAACAGGATCAGCGGGTAGATCTCGGTGTGCGCGCCACCGGTGATCTCTGCCTCCTCCTCGGCCGCGCTGCCGGGTACGGCGGCGGCGGAGGCGACGAAGTTGTCGTCGTCGAGGACCATCAGCGTGCTGGCGAAGGCCAAAACGAGGATGACGCCCCAGAAGAACAGGGAGGGACCGTCGACGGCGACGGCGCCCATCGCCGCGGCCGAGGACGGCACCCCGCTGATCACCTGGAAGATGACGAGCACGAACGCGCCCGCCATGCTGAGCAGCGTCAGCGGCACTTGGATCGACTTGCGCAGGTAGCGAGGCGCGAACGCCTCCACCAGCACGCCGATGATCGCCGCGCCGAAGATGACGAGCATCGGCGCCAGCAGGCCGTACTCGATCGTCGGCGCTTGGATGGTGTTCACTGTCCGGCCCCCTTCTCGGCAATCGCCGGGGTGAACTTCTCCACCTGGACGGAGACCAGGGTGTGGTCCACGGCCGGGTTGATCACGTCAAGCAGCGGCTTGGGGTAGAAGCCGAGCCCGATGATCAGGGCGATCAGCGGGGCGACCACCCACAGCTCGCGGCCGTTGAGGTCCTTGAACTCCTTGACCGGCTCGGCCGTCGGGCCGGCCGCGACCCGCTGGTACATCCACAGGATGTAGATGGCCGCCAGGATCACGCCCGTCGCCGCGATGATCGCAGGGACCATGTAGCGCTCGTAGGTGCCGATCAGCACCATGAACTCGCTGACGAACGACGACAGCCCGGGCAGCGACAGACCGGACAGGCCCGCGATGAGGAACACCCCGGCCAGCTTCGGCGTCACCTTCTGCACGCCTCCGTAGTCCTCGATGTACGGCGAGCCGCGCCGCGCGATGAGGAACCCGGCGATCAGGAACAGCGCGCCGGTCGAGAAGCCGTGGTTGACCATGTAGAGCGTGGCGCCGGCGCCCGCGTCGTTCGTCATCGCGAACACGCCGAGGGCGATGAAGCCGAAGTGCGAGATCGAGGTGTAGGCGATCAGGCGCTTCATGTCGGTCTGGCCGATGGCCACGATCGCGCCGTAGATGATGCCGACCACCGACAGCACGATCACCAGCGGGGTGAAGAACTTCGACGCGTCGGGGAACAGCTCCAGACAGAAGCGGAGCATGCCGTACGTGCCGACCTTGTCCAGCACACCCACCAGGAGCACGGCCGCGCCCGCGGGGGCCTGCGCCGCCGCGTCGGGCAGCCAGGTGTGGAACGGCCACAGCGGCGCCTTCACGGCGAAGGCGAAGAAGAAGCCGGCGAACAGCCACTTCTGCGTGGTCGGGTCCTGGATGGCGCCGATCAGCTCGGGGAACAGGAAGGTGTTCTTCCCCGCGATGACGTAGAGGCCGATGACCGCGACCAGCATGAGCAGGCCGCCGAACAGCGAGTAGAGCAGGAACTTGACGGCCGCGTAGGACCGCTGCGCTCCGCCGTACGACCCGATCATGAAGTACATCGGGATCAGCATGGCTTCGAAGAAGACGTAGAACAGGAAGATGTCGGTCGCCGCGAAGACGCCGATCATCATGGCCTCGAGCACCAGCAGGAGCGCGAAGTACGTCTTCACCGAGTACTTGGCGTGCGGAGCGTCGGCGTCGTACCAGGAGGCCAGCACCACGATCGGCACCAGCACCGCCGACAGCGCGATCAGCACCAGCGCGATGCCGTCGACGCCGACGCCGTAGTGGACGCCGAAGCGCGGGATCCAGTCGTAGGTCTCGACGAACTGGAAGCGCGGCCCCTTCGGGCTGAACTGCACGGCCATCGCGATGGTGAGCGCCAGCACGACGACCGAGACGCCCAGCGCGAGCTGCTTGGCCAGCTTGCCGTTGCCCTTCGGCGTGAGGGCCACCAGGACGGCGCCCACCACGGGCACCGCCATCAGGATCGTAAGCCAGGGCATCACAGGTTCCCTACAAGGAGCAGAGCGCCGGCCAGGAGTGCGGCGCCGAAGAGGATGGACAGCGCGTACGTCCGCGCGAAGCCCGTCTGGAGCCGGCGCAGCCGTCCCGACGTGCCGCCGACGGCCGCCGCCAGCCCGTTGACCAGGCCGTCGATACCGCGGTTGTCGAAGAACACCGCGATGCGGGTGAGCCACTGTCCTGGACGCATGAGCAGTGTCTCGTTGAGTGCGTCGCCGTACAGGTCACGCCTGGCGAACGTGGTGAGGAATGAGCCGCGAGGCGCGGTCTCGGGGACCTCGGCCCTGCCGTACCTGACCCAGGCGAACGCGGCGCCCACGGCCACCAGTGCCAGCGTCGCCAGGCCGGGAACGCTGGCGAAGTGGAACACCGGCAACTCCTCGGGCAGGCCGACGGCCGGAGCGAGGAACTTCATGAGCCGGTTGTCCAGGATCAGGTAGCCGCCGAGGAAGATCGAACCGATCGACAGGATGATCAGCGGGACCGTCATGACGGAGGGCGACTCGTGCGGGTGCGCCTCAGAGTCCCAGCGACGCTTGCCGAAGAAGGTCATGAAGACCATCCGCGACATGTAGAAGCCGGTGATGCCGGCGCCGATGACGGCGAGCCAGCCGAGGATCTGGTTGTGCTCCATCGCGGTCTCGATGATGCCGTCCTTGGTGAAGTAGCCGGACAGCAGCGGGAAACCGATGATCGCCAGGTAGCCGATCATGAAGGTCACCGCGGTCACCTTCATGACGGAGAACAGGCCGCCGTACTTCCTCATGTCGACCTCGTCGTTCATGCCGTGCATGACCGATCCGGCGCCGAGGAACATGTTGGCCTTGAAGAAGCCGTGCGTGATCAGGTGGCCGATCGCGAACGCGTACCCGGCGGGGCCGAGGCCCGCGCCCAGCATCATGTAGCCGATCTGCGACATCGTCGAACCGGCCAGGCCCTTCTTGATGTCGTCCTTCGCGCAACCGATGATGGCACCGGCCAGCAGCGTGGCCACGCCGACGATGGTGACGACCAGCTGCGCGGTGGGCGCGGCCTCGAAGATGAATCCGGAGCGGACCACCAGGTAGACACCGGCGGTGACCATGGTCGCGGCGTGGATGAGGGCCGAGACCGGGGTCGGGCCCTCCATCGCGTCCAGGAGCCAGGACTGCAGCGGCAGCTGGGCGGACTTACCGCAGGCGCCGAGCAGGAGCAGCAGGCCGACGGCGGTGAGCGTGCCCTGCGAGGCCTCGCCGACCTTGGCCGAGATGTCGCCGAAGGCGAGGGAGCCGAACGTCGTCCACATCGTGAAGATCGCGATCAGCAGGCCGAAGTCGCCGACGCGGTTGACGATGAAGGCCTTCTTGGCCGCGACCGCCGCCGACGGCTTGAACTGCCAGAAGCCGATCAGCAGGTAGGAGGCGAGACCGACGCCCTCCCAGCCGATGAACAGGCCGACGTAGTTGGCCGACAGCACCAGGAGCAGCATGGCCGCGACGAACAGGTTCAGGTAGGCGAAGAACCTGCGCCGGTCGGGGTCGTGCGCCATGTAGCCGATCGAGTAGATGTGGATCAGCGAACCCACACCGGTGATAAGCAGGCAGAAGCTGATCGACAGCGGGTCGATCAGCAGGCTCATGTCCGCCATGCCGGGAATGAAGTCGTACAGGTGAATGCTGTAACGACCACCATTGAGCTGGAGGAAGGCAAGCACCGCGACGACGAACGAACCCACCGGCATCAGGACGCCCAGGTAGTGCCCCCAGGCGTCGGTACGGCGGCCGCCGAGCAACAGGATCGCCGCGCCCAAGAGGGGCAGTGCGATCATCAGCCATGAGGCCCCGATCACTCCACCGGAGTGCGGGATGATCTCAGCCGGTTCCACTGTCACCTCTTAGTACTTCAGCAGGTTGGCATCGTCAACGGATGCCGACCTGCGGGTTCGGAAGATCGTCACGATGATCGCCAGACCGATCACGACTTCCGCGGCGGCCACGACCATCACGAAGAAGGCGATGATCTGGCCGTCGAGGTTGCCGTGCATGCGGGCGAAGGTGACGAACGCGAGGTTGCAGGCGTTGAGCATGAGCTCGACGCACATGAAGACCACGATCGCGTTGCGCCTGATCAGCACGCCGAGCGCGCCGATCGAGAAGAGCAGTGCGGAGAGGACCAGGTACTCGGTGGTCACTTGGTCACCTCGCCCATGTGCTCGGATTCCTTCGACGAAGCCTCGGTCACGGGTTTCTCCTCGACCGCGTGCTTGATGGCCTCGGCGAGCTTGGGGTCGTCGGGCAGGTGACCCTGCTCGACGTCGTAGCGCGCGAGGTGCCGGTTGACCGACAGCTCGGAGACCGAGCCGTCGGGCAGCAGCGCGGGCATGTCGATGGCGTTGTTC
This sequence comes from Nonomuraea sp. NPDC049152, assembly GCF_040648355.1. Taxonomy (NCBI): domain Bacteria; kingdom Bacillati; phylum Actinomycetota; class Actinomycetes; order Streptosporangiales; family Streptosporangiaceae; genus Nonomuraea; species Nonomuraea sp. NPDC049152. The sequence continues at coordinate 111,790 of NZ_JBEZDO010000005.1, forward strand.
CTGGCGTAGGTGCCGGGCGCGGGCAGCGGCGAGGGGTCGCCCTCGGCGAACCTGGCGCGGGCCAGGTCCTTCTGCGAGGCCCTCGGCTCGGCCTTCTCGCGGTGCGCCAGCACCATCGCGCCGAGCGCGGCGGTGATCAGCAGCGCCGAGGTGACCTCGAAGGCGAAGACGTAGCGGGTGAACACCAGCCTGGCCAGCGCCTGCACGTTGCCGCCGGCCTGCTCGGTGGCGGCGGCCATGCCCGCGGGCTCGGGGACGAACAGCGCGTTCCCGATCGCGAGGATCACCAGGACGGCGAAGCCGATGCCGGCCAGGCCGGCCCAGAAGCGCTGTCCCTTGAGCGTCTCGACCAGCGAGTCCGCCGAGTCGACGCCCACCAGCATGAGCACGAACAGGAAGAGCATCATGATCGCGCCGGTGTAGACGATGACCTGCACCGCGGCGAGGAAGGGTGCCTCCTGCACGGCGTAGAGCACCGCGAGGCTGAGCATGACGCCGCCCAGGAGGAGCGCCGAGTAGACCGCCTTACGGCTGAAGATCATTCCGAGTGCCGCGCCGACGGATACGACGGCGAGCACCCAGAACGTGATGGTCTCACCCATTCTCGCGCCCCAAGCGGTAGTAGTCCTCTTCGGTCTCGCCGAGCCGCATGGGGTGCGGAGGCTGCTCCATGCCCTGGGTGAGCGGCGCGAGCAGCATCTCCTTGGTGAAGATGAGGCTCTCGCGGCTGGAGTCGGCGAGCTCGTACTCGTTGGTCATCGTCAGCGCCCTGGTCGGGCACGCCTCGATGCACAGGCCGCACAGGATGCACCGCAGATAGTTGATCTGGTAGGTGCGTCCGTAGCGCTCGCCGGGTGAGTAGCGCTCGTCCTCGGTGTTGTCGCCGCCCTCGACGAAGATCGCGTCGGCGGGACACGCCCATGCGCACAGCTCGCAGCCGACGCACTTCTCCAGCCCGTCGGGCCAGCGGTTCAGCTGGTGACGACCGTGGAAGCGAGGAGCCGTCGGCTTCTTCTCCTCCGGGTAGTTCGTCGTGACCGGCTTCTTGAACATCGTGTGAAAGGTCACGCCGAACCCCTTCACGGGGTTCAGCCAATCAGTTGCTCCCACTGGGAACCTCCTTGCGCTCCACCCCGTGGTAGTGCGGCAGGTCAAGCGGCGGCACAGGGAAGCCGCCGGCCGTCGGCTCGCTGGCGAGCTGCTCGAACTCGGCCGCGACCCTGGCCTTCTCCGCGTCCTTGCGACGCTGGTTCACGGTGTCGAAGCGCCACCAGATGGCGAAGGCTCCGACGATCACGATCGCCCCGATGACGTACACGAACGTCTTGTCGACGCCGTCGGTCCTGAGCAGCTTGACGGTGGCCACGAGCATGATCCACGCCAGGTTGAGCGGGATCAGCACCTTCCAGCCCAGCGCCATCAGCTGGTCGTAGCGCACGCGGGGCAGCGAGGCGCGGACCCAGACGACGAACGAGAAGACCAGGATGAACTTGATCAGGAACCACAGGAACGGCCAGTAGCCGGTGTTCGCGTCGTCCCACAGCGAGATCGGCCACGGAGCCCGCCAGCCGCCGAGGAACAGCGTGATCGCCATCGCCGAGGCGGTGAAGGTGTGCAGGTACTCGCCCATCATGATCAGGGCGAACTTCAGCGACGAGGAGTACTCGGTCTGGAAGCCGCCCACCAGCTCGCCCTCGCCCTCGGGCAGGTCGAACGGGATGCGCGCGGCCTCGCCGAAGGCGCAGACCACGTAGATCAGGAACGACGGCAGCAGCAGGATCACGTACCACGACGGCATCGGGATGCCCAGCCCGCCGAGCTGCAGCGTGCCGCCCGACGCCTGGGAGTGGACGATCTCCGAGGTGGACAGCGTGCCCGCGAACAGGAACACCGCCACGAACGACAGACCCATCGCGATCTCGTAGGAGACCACCTGGGCCGCCGACCGCAGACCACCGAGCAGCGCGTACGGCGAGCGGGACGACCAGCCCGCCAGCACCACGCCGTAGACCGACACCGCGCCCATCGCCAGCATGAACAGCACCGCGACCGGCAGGTCGACCAGCTGCAGCGGCGTCTTCACGCCGAACATGTTCACGATCGGCCCGAACGGGGTGATGGAGAAGGCCAGGAAGGCGGGGACCACCATGATGACCGGGGCCAGCAGGTAGAGCACCTTGTCCACGGTGTTGGGGAAGAGGTCTTCCTTCAGGCCCATCTTGATGCCGTCGGCGACCGACTGCAGCAGACCGAACTTGCCGGCCCTGTTGGGGCCGTAGCGGTTCTGCATGCGGGAGATCAGCTTGCGCTCGTACCAGACGCCGAACAGGATGCCCAGCATCAGGAAGGCGAAGACGCCGACCGCCTTGATGATGGTGATCCAGAGCGGATCCTTGCCGAAGTCGGCGAGGGTCGGATCCGTCGCGAGGACTGTCAAGCTCATGAGGCGCTCCCGATCCTGACGATGTCGCCGGCCAGCACGCGCAGGTCGCGCGTGACCGCGCTGCCGGCGGAGTTCGTCGGCAGCCAGACCACCCGGTCGGGCAGGTCCGCGACGCGCACCGGCAGTGACACCGTCTCACCGATTACGATCTTGCCGCCGTCGACCACGCCGATCTCGGCCGCGGTGCTCTCCGACACCAGCGCCTCGACCGGGCGGGCGGTGCCCGCGAGGTACGGCTCGCCGTCCTGCAGGCGGCCGGCGTCGAGCAGCTGGTGCCACGTGGCCAGCACGGCCTCGCCCGCCTGCGGCGCAGGCTGGGCCGCGGCGGCGGCGTTCGGCGCGCCGACGCGGGTGCCGCGCCACGCGCCGAGGCCGCTGAGCTCCTTGCGGGCGGCGGCCGCGTCGGGCAGGCCGAGGTGCACGTCCATGTGGTCGGCGATGGCGGACAGCACGCCCAGGTCGCTCATGATGCCGGGGACCCGCAGCGCGCGCTCGAACGAGCGGCCGCGGCCCTCCCAGTTCACGAACGTGCCGGCCTTCTCCGCGACGGCGGCGACCGGCAGGACCACGTCGGCCCTGTCGGTGACGGCGCTGGCGCGGATCTCGAGGCTGACGATGAACGGCGTGTTCTCCAGGGCGGCGAGCGCCGCCTCGGAGTCGGCCAGGTCGTGCGGGTCGACGCCCGCGACGAGCAGCGCGTCGATCTCCTCGTTCAGCGCGGCGGCCAGGATCGCGTCGGTGCCGCGGCCAGGCGTGGCCGGGATGGAACCGACGTTCCACGCCCTGGCGACCTCGGCCCTGGCGCTCTCGTCCTCGACCGGGCGGCCGATCGGCAGCAGGTTGGGAAGCGCGCCCGCCTCGATGGCGCCGCGCTCACCGGCCCTGCGCGGGATCCACGCCAGCTTGGCGCCGGAGGCGGCGCTGAGCCGTACCAGAGCCGACAGCGCGCCGGGGACGGCGGCCAGCCGCTCGCCCGCCAGGATGATCGTGCCCTCGGCCACGGAGCCGAGCTCGTTGAGAGCGTCGGCCTCGCGGCCCGGCAGCGTCCTGATGAGCGCGCCGCCCATCTTGGCCAGGCCCTCGGTGGCGAACGGCGCGATCGAGGTGACCTTCAGGCCCTTCTTACGCCACGCCTTGCGCAGGCGCAGGAAGACGATCGGCGACTCCTCGTCGGGCTCGAATCCGACCAGGAGGACGGCCGGGGCCTGCTCCAGGTCGGTGTAGGAGATCTCGATGCCCTTGCCTGCGACCGCGTGCGCGAGGAACTGCGCCTCCTCGGCGCTGTGCGGCCTGGCGCGGAAGTCGACGTCGTTGGTGCCGAGCGCCACGCGGGCGAACTTGGCGTAGCCGTAGGCGTCCTCGACGGTCGCGCGACCGCCGACCAGGACTCCGGCCTTGCCGCGCGCCTTGGCCAGACCGGCGGCGGCGACGGCGAGGGCCTCGGGCCACGAGGCGGGGACCAGCATGCCGTCCTCGTCGCGGATCAGCGGCGTCCTCAGCCGGTCGGGCTGCGTCGCGTACGTGAACGCGAAGCGGCCCTTGTCGCAGTTCCACTCCTCGTTGACCTGCATGTCCATGCCGGCCAGACGGCGGGTGACCTTGCCGCGGCGGTGGTCGGTGCGCAGCGCGCAGCCGCTGGCGCAGTGCTCGCAGGCGCTCGGGGAGGAGACCAGGTCGAACGGCCTGGCGCGGAAGCGGTAGGCACCGCTGGTCAGCGCGCCGACCGGGCAGATCTGGATGGTGTTGCCGGAGAAGTAGGAGTCGAACGGCTTGCCGTCGGCGACGCCCACCTGCTCCTTGGCCCCGCGCTCGAAGAATTCGATGAGCGGGTCGCCCGCGATCTCGTCGGAGAAGCGGATGCAGCGCTTGCACTGCACGCAGCGCTCCCTGTCCAGCAGGACCTGCGCGGACAGCGGGAGCGGCTTGGGGAAGGTGCGCTTGTGCTCGTGGAAGCGCGACTCGCCCTGCCCGTTGGACATCGCCTGGTTCTGCAGGGGGCACTCGCCGCCCTTGTCGCAGACCGGGCAGTCCAGCGGGTGGTTCATGAGCAGCAGCTCCATCGCGCCGCGCTGCGCCTTCTCGGCGACCGGCGAGGTGAGCTGGGTCTGCACGACCATGCCTTCGGCGACCTCGATCGCGCACGACGGCTGCGGCTTCGGGAAGCCGCGGCCGTTGCCCGCGTCGGGGATGTCGACCAGGCACTGGCGGCAGTTGGCCGCGGGGTCGAGCAGCGGGTGGTCGCAGAACCTGGGGATCTGGATGCCCAGGAGCTCGGCGGCCCTGATGATCAGAGTGCCCTTGGGCACGGTGACCTGGAAGCCGTCAATCGTGAGGGTGACGACTGTGGTCTCTACGGCTGTCGTTGTCACTTGTCACCCCACAGAGTGGACTTCTTGCGGTCGAACGGGCAGCCGCCGACCTCGAAGTGCTTGAGGTACTCGTCGCGGAAGTACTTCACCGACGAGTGGATCGGGCTGGTCGCGCCGTCGCCCAGGGCGCAGAAGGACCGGCCCAGGATGTTGTCGGCGATGTCAGTGATCAGCGAGAGGTCGTCCTCGGTGCCCTGACCGGCCTCCAGGCGCTTGAGCACCTGCTTGAGCCAGTAGGTGCCCTCACGGCACGGCGTGCACTTGCCGCACGACTCGTGGGCGTAGAACTCCGTCCAGCGCAGCACCGTGCGGACCACGCAGGTGGTCTCGTCGAAGATCTGCAGCGCGCGGGTGCCGAGCATCGAGCCCTTGGCGCCGACCGCCTCGAAGTCGAGGGGGACGTCGAGGTGCTCGTCGGTGAAGATCGGCGTGGAGGAGCCGCCGGGCGTCCAGAACTTGATCTGGTGCCCCTCGCGGATGCCGCCCGCCATGTCGAGCAGCTCGCGCAGCGTGATGCCGAGCGGCGCCTCGTACTGGCCCGGACGGGTGACGTGGCCGCTCAGCGAGAAGATGCCGAAGCCCTTGGACTTCTCCGTGCCCATCGAGGCGAACCAGTCGGCGCCGTTCGCGACGATCGAGGGAACACTGGCCACAGACTCCACGTTGTTCACAACAGTGGGCGAAGCGTACAGGCCCGCCACGGCAGGGAACGGAGGCTTGAGACGCGGTTGACCCCTGAAACCCTCCAGCGAGTCGAGCAGAGCCGTCTCCTCGCCGCAGATGTAGGCGCCGGCGCCGCTGTGGACGACCAACTCCAGGTCGTAGCCCGAGCCGAAGATGTCGTTGCCGAGGTAGCCCTTCTCGTACGCCTCGCGCACGGCCGCGTGCAGCCTGCGGATGACGTGCAGCACCTCGCCGCGCACGTAGATGAAGGCGTGGTTGGCGCGGATGGCGTAGGAGGTGATGATGACGCCCTCGACCAGCGAGTGCGGGTTGGCCATCATCAGGGGGATGTCCTTGCAGGTGCCGGGCTCCGACTCGTCGGCGTTGACGACGAGGTAGTGCGGCTTGCCGTCGCCCTGCGGGATGAAGCCCCACTTCATGCCGGTGGGGAAGCCTGCGCCGCCGCGGCCGCGCAGACCGGAGTCCTTGACCGCCTGGATGACGGCGTCGGGGTCCATGCCGAGCGCCTTCTTCGCCGCGTCGTAGGGCCCGTAGCCCTCCAGCGTGAAGGAGTTGGCCTGATCCCAGTTGGCCGTCAGGACCGGGGTGAGAGTCGTGCTCATGCCTCGGGGGCCTTCCATCCGTTGGCCTTGGCGACCTTCAGGCCCTCCAGCGAGGGGCCCGCCGCCGACGGGCCGTCACCGGCCAGGTCGTCGGGCAGCCCTGCGAGCACCCGCGAGGCCTCCTTGAAGGTGCACAGCCGCTTCGGACCGCGCGTGGGCGAGACGCTCTTGCCGTCGCGCAGATCGTCGACGAGCTGCTTGGCCGTCTCGGGCGTCTGGTTGTCGAAGAACTCCCAGTTGACCATCATGACGGGGGCGAAGTCGCAGGCGGCGTTGCACTCGATGCGCTCCAGCGACACCCTGCCGTCGGAGGTCGTCTCGTCGTGGCCGACGCCGACGTGCTCGGACAGCTCGTCCCAGATCTGGTCGCCGCCCATGACGGCGCACAGCGAGTTGATGCACACGCCGACGTGGTAGTCGCCCATCGGCTTGCGCTTGTACATCGAGTAGAACGTCGCCACGCCCACGACCTCGGCCTTGCTCACGCCGAGCATCTCCGCGCAGAACTCCTGGCCCTCGTCGGAGACGTAACCGTCCTCCGACTGCACCAGGTGCAGCAGCGGCAGCAGCGCCGAGCGCGCCTTCGGGTAGCGCCCGATGATCTCCTTGGCGTCCCTCTCAAGACGCTCCCGGACTTCCGGCGAGTAACTCATGCGTCCTCCTTCGTCGGACCCATGAGTTGCACTGCTGTGTCCATTGTTCGGTCTCTGCGCTCCCTCACCTGTCAACACCTCCCATGACCGGGTCAATGGATGCCACGGCCGCGATCACGTCGGCGACCTGGCCACCCTCGCAGGTTGCCGGTACGGCCTGCAGGTTCGTGAAGGACGGCTCGCGGAAGTGGACACGGTACGGGCGGGTGCCGCCGTCGCTGACCACGTGCGCGCCGAGCTCGCCGCGGGGAGACTCCACCGAGGCGTAGACCTGGCCGGCCGGAACCCTGAAGCCCTCGGTGACCAGCTTGAAGTGGTGGATCAGCGCTTCCATGGAGCTGCCCATGATGTGCGCGATGTGGTCGGGCGAGTTGCCGAACCCGTCGGGGCCGAGCGCCAGCTGGGCGGGCCAGCCGATCTTCTTGTCCTCGATCATGACGGGCTTGTTCTTCAGCGGTCCCGCGATGCGGTCGAGAGCCTGCTCAATGATCTTGAGCGACTCCTCCATCTCCTTCATGCGAACGAGATAGCGGCCGAAGACGTCGCAGCTCTGCTCGGTGGCGATGTCGAACTCGTAGGTCTCGTACCCGCAGTACGGCTGCGCCTTGCGCAGGTCCCACGGCAGGCCCGCGGCCCTGAGCATCGGACCCGTGACGCCGAGCGCCATGCAGCCGGTCAGGTCGAGGTAGGCCACGTCCTTGGTGCGGCGGGTGTAGACCGGGTTCTCGTCGAGCAGCTTGCGGATGTCCTTGATGCGCTTGGGCATCTCCTTGAGGAACTCGCCGACCTTGTCGACCGTCCCGGCGGGCAGGTCGACGCTCACGCCGCCCGGCCTGACGTAGGCCATGTTCATCCGCAGACCCGTGATGTACTCGAACAGGTCCATGACCATTTCACGGTCGCGGTAGCCGAAGAGGAACGGCGTGGTCGCGCCCAGCTCCATGCCGAACGTGCCCATCGCGACCAGGTGCGAGGAGATCCTGTTGAGCTCCATCATCATGACGCGGATGGCCTGCGCCCGCTCGGGGACGCGGTCCTCGATGCCGAGCAGCCGCTCCACGCCCAGGCAGTAGGCCGTCTCGTTGAACAGCGGCGCGAGGTAGTCCATGCGAGTGACGAACGTGGTCCCCTGGGTCCACGTCCTGAACTCCATGTTCTTCTCGATGCCGGTGTGGAGGTAGCCGATGCCGGTACGGGCCTCGGTGACCGTCTCACCGTCGAGGGTCAGGATGAGCCTGAGCACGCCGTGTGTGGAGGGGTGCTGCGGGCCCATGTTGATGACCAGGCGCTCGTCCTCGGAGTCGCGCACCGCGCCGACGACGTCGTCCCAGTCGGCGCCGTTGACCGAGTAGACCTTGCCCTCGGTCGCCTCGTCGTAGCTCGTACTCATGCGTACGACCTCCTGTTGTCCGGGGAGGGGATCTCGGCGCCGCGGTACTCGACGGGGATGCCGCCGAGCGGGTAGTCCTTGCGCTGCGGGTGACCGTCCCAGTCGTCCGGCATCATGATCCGGGTCAGCGCGGGGTGGCCGTCGAAGACGATCCCGAAGAAGTCGTAGGCCTCACGCTCGTGCCAGTTGTGCGTCGGGTAGACGCTCACCGTGGACGGGATGTGCGGGTCGGAGTCCGGCGCGCTCGCCTCGACGCGGACGCGCCTGTTGTGGGTGATGGAGCACAGGTGGATGACCGCGTGCAGCTCCTCGCCCACGAGGTTCGGGTAGTGGACGCCGCTCACGCCCAGGCTGAGCTCGAAGCGCAGCTCGGGCTCGTCGCGCAGGCGCTGGCAGACCTCCACCAGCTTCTCGCGCTTGACGTGGAGGGTCAGCTCGTTGCGGTCGACGACGACGCGCTCGACGGCGTCGTCGACGAACGACTCCAGCTTGTCGACGAGCTCGTCGAAGTAGCCGCCGTATGGGCGGGGGGTCGACAGGCGGGGCGCCCGCCGTACGACGAGGCCGCCGAAACCGGAGGTGTCGCCGGTGCCGGCCGCGCCGAACATGCCGTGGCGGACCACCGGCTCTTCGGGCAGCCGCTCGCTCGGCACCTCGGGGAGGTTGTCGCTCACTTGGCGGCCTCCTGGTCGATCAGGGGGAGCGTACGGAGCGCCTGCAGCTCGAGCTCGTCGATCTGCTTGGCGCGGTGCGCGCCGAACTTCGTGTTCTGGATCTTGTCGTGCAGCTTCACGATCGCGTCGATCAGCATCTCGGGCCGAGGGGGGCACCCCGGCAGGTAGATGTCGACGGGCACGATGTGGTCGACGCCCTGCACGATGGCGTAGTTGTTGAACATGCCGCCGCTGGAGGCGCACACGCCCATGGCGATGACCCACTTGGGCTCGGCCATCTGGTCGTAGATCTGCCTGAGCACCGGCGCCATCTTCTGCGACACGCGGCCCGCGACGATCATCAGGTCGGCCTGCCGGGGAGACGCCGAAGCGCGCTCCATGCCGAAGCGCGCCAGGTCGTAGTGCGATGCACCGGTTGCCATCAGTTCGATCGCGCAACAGGCGAGACCGAACGTGGCCGGCCACACCGAGTTCTTCCTGGCCCATCCAGCGGCCGCTTCGACCGTGCTGAGGATGAACCCGCTCGGGAGTTTCTCTTCAAGTCCCATATCTAGTCCCAGTCCAGACCCTTGCGGCGCCACACGTAGGCATAGGCTACGAGCACGGTGACGATGAACAGCACCATCTCGACCAGCCCGAAGACCCCGAGCATGTCGAACGACACGGCCCAGGGGTAAAGGAAGATGATCTCGATGTCGAACACGATGAACAGCATCGCGGTGATCATGTATTTCAGCGGGAAGCGTCCACCACCGACGGGCTGGGGCGTCGGCTCGATGCCGCATTCGTAGGCGTCAAGCTTGGCGCGGTTCCAGCGCTTGGGACCGGTGAACGGGGCGATCGCGACCGAGAAGAGCGCGAACCCTCCCGCGAGAACGGCGAGCACCAGGATGGGCACATAGAGATCCATCGCTACGCCTCCTCTCCCATCTCCACGCGCGCGGGCGCGCAGTCTGATCTGTAAGTGTGCCGGGCGGATGAAAGGTTCATGCTGGTGGGACGACCTTCGCGAGAGCGTTGATGATCCGGTCTGACGCGTCGCCTCGCCGGTCGGTGAGATTACCAAGGAGTTTGAGGGCGAAGCGCATCAGCCTGGGGTGGTGCAGCCCATGGCGTGTGCCGAAGCTCATCACGCCAGGCTTCCCAATAGCTTCGACAAACCACCTGCCAAGCGTGAAATATCCGCCGTATGCGTCTTTGAGCACCTGCGGGTAGGCCCGCAGGATCCGCTCCTGCTGCGCGGACGTGGTGCCGCGCAGCGCCTTGACGATCACCTCGGCCGCGATCTCGCCGGTCTCCATGGCGTAGGCGATGCCCTCGCCGTTGAACGGGTTGATCGCGCCGCCCGAGTCGCCCACGAGCACCAGGCCCCGGGTGTAGTGCGGCTGCCTGTTGAACGCCATCGGCAGCGCCGCCCCCCTGATGGAGGTCGTCATGTTGTCCTCGGTGAAGCCCCACTCGGCGGGCATGTTCCTCGTCCACCGCTTGAGCAGGTCGCGGTAGTCGATGTTCTTGAACGCGTCGCTGGTGTTGAGCAACCCGAGGCCCACGTTTGAGGTGCCGTCGCCCACGCCGAACACCCAGCCGTAGCCGGGCAGCAGCGTCTCGCCGTCCCAGAGCTCCAGCCAGATCTCCAGGTAGTCGTCGTCGTGGCGGGGGGACTCGAAGTAGGTCCGTACGGCGACGCCCATCGGGCGGTCTTCCCGCTTGTACAGCCCCATCGCCAGCGCGAGCCTGGTGGAGTTGCCGTCGGCGGCGACCACCAGGCGGCTGCGGTAGGAGACGCCGTCCTTGGTCGTGACGCCGACGATGTGGCCGCTGCGGTCGTCCAGGATCGGGCCGGTGACGTTGACGCCCTCCATCAGGCGGACGCCGCCCTTCACCGCGTTGGCCGCGACGATGTGGTCGAAGTCCTGCCTGGTGCGCACGAGGCCGAAGTCGGGGAAGCTGTCGAGCTGCGGCCAGTCGAGGTCGTAGCGCCCGCCGCCGCCCACGACGCGCAGGCCCTTGTTCCTGACCCAGCCGGGGGCGTCGATGTCGACGCCCATGTTCATGAGCTGCTTGACCGCCCGCGGGGTCAGACCGTCGCCGCAGACCTTCTCACGGGGGAAGCGCGTCTTCTCGAGAAGCAGGACGTCGAGCCCGGCCTGGGCGAGATAGAACGCCGTCGCCGAACCCGCGGGACCCGCGCCGACGACGATGACGTCAGCGTCGGTCGCGTTCACTGTCGCGCCCGCTTCGCCGCTGGCCGGCTCGTTCCTCGCGCTGTCACGGCGGGCTCCTGCGCTTGCCTGATGTCGGCTGGCACGGTCACGGACCTGTCCTGTCCTACACGCTGGTCGGCCTCGGAGTGTTGGCCTTCGTTCCTTTGTGAAGCTCTTCACAAACTTTGTCGGCACGCAGTCTAGCGCTTTTCCGGCACCAGGTGGCAGCCGGGTAGGCGCTTACCCATGAAGAAGGCCCCCCGTCCACGACAGAGGGCCTTGACTCGAGCACCGGTTCGGGGTCAGACGTCGAACTCGGCGTTGCGAACCCCGGCGACGAACGCCCGCCACTCACCCAGTGTGAAGGCCAGCACCCCGCCCGACGGGTCCTTCGAGTCCCGGATCATCACCCCGCCGTCGGCACCCCGAGCGAACTCGACGCACTCCCCTGTCGGGCCACTGAATGAGCTCTTGCGCCAGGTGGTGTCCGGGCCGCTAGAAGGGACGCTGGGAAGATCTGCCCCGAACACCGCACTGTTCACATCTCATCCAAGAAGAAGTAGGCGCAATGGCGCGTCGTCGCAGCCGCGCGCAGGTGTGGACCAACGGGCCAATCCTGAAGGGATTGAACCTCAAGATCGTCGATCGACACCAGACAGTTATCAAAACGAGGCTGGCAGGTTAGAAACTTATCACCCTTATACTCTGGATACTACGGTCTTACCTGCACAAATGCCCGCACGGGCGGCCGCGCCCGCCCGTGCCGTTCACTCCTCGTCGAACTCGCCGTTCATCACCCCGGCGAGGAAGGCCTTCCACTCCGCGAGGCTGAACACCAGGACCGCGCCGTCCGGCTGCTTGGAGTCCCTGACGAGCCTTGCCTGGCCGGCCCTTGCGACCTCCACGCACTCACCGCTGATGTTGCTGAAGCTGCTCTTGCGCCACACGATCTCTTCAGAGGTCGTTGACTCCATGGGCATATCCTCACTGTCGGGGGGCCAAGGAGGGCATACCCCAACAGAGAGAGGCCAATTCACCGAGCGTGCTCTCCGATGAGTTTCAGCGAATCCTCTTCCGATAGCGCGGAGGCGGACACCTGGTCAAAGACACGCTCGTAGGCGAAAGTCTTCTGTTCGTTCTCCTCGAGAATCGCGTCGGTGGCGTTTTCGATGTAGATGAGGTCGTCGTGAAGCCGATCGAGCCCCTCACGCTGCGGAAACTTCAGCAGAACGAAGCTGTGATAGGCCGACGAGCGGTCGAGCGGCACCACCCGAACGGAGACGTTCGGCAGCTCGGCAACCTGGAGCACGTGCCTGAGCTGGTTACGCATGACTTCGGCTGAGCCGAACCTCCGCAGGATTACCGACTCCTCGAGCAGAGCCACGAGTTTCAGCGGATCGGGCGTCTCGAGAATGCGCCCTCGCCGCGCTCGTACTTTGACCAGCCGGTCAATGTGCGTCTGCGGCTGCGGGCTCCACGCGTCGCCGAAGCTTATGAGCGCCTGGGCGTATTCGGCGGTCTGCAACAAGCCGGGAAAGATGACGTTCTGCCATGTGAGCATGGTCTCGGCACCGGACTCGAGGCCGATGAAGGTGGCGTAGGACTCGGACAGCGAGTCGCCGTGCGCCTCCCACCAGCCCTTGCCCTCCGCCTCCGCCGCCAGAGCGAGCAAGGCTTCACGGACGGCGGGCCGTACCTGATAGAAGTCGGCCAGCCTGGCGACATCCTCGCGATGGGCGGCCACTTGGGCCTTCTCCATGCGGGACACCTTGGATGAGGATCCGTCCAGGACCTGGGCGACCTGGGTGCCCGTTACCTGGGCATCCTCGCGGAGTCGACGCAGCTCTGCGGCGAGACGGCGTCGGCTGACGGTGGGGCTCGGCTCCCGCGCCACTCAGCTCTCCTCACAAGCGTGTCGAAGTACTACCCATCGCTTGGAAGGGTTGAACCCTTCCAAAGGCGGGCATCTCTCCAATAATCCCAGCGGGAATTGCACGACACTTCCCGGAGGGAAATCTTCATTCTAGCTCTTGGCCGTGCGAGAAGCGGTGAATCGACGTGAAGAAGCGCGCACCTCCCCCACGAACGTTCGAGCCGGATGTCCACGCAGACGACGCGGGCGGATGGTCCCAGCTCCATCCGCCCGGAAGTCCCTCAGCACCGCGTACCTACGACAGGGCATCGGAGCCGTGAGACATGACCAGAGTCACCCCCCGGTGTGGATCGCGCAAGGGGAGCTTCCTCCTCTGGAGCTCGGCGAATATCGGCACGACGAAGAACGACCCCCGCTTACGCGAAGCGGTAGGTGACGGCGGCGGACATCCGCGCAACCACCCGCGCATCCCGCAGGCGCGGGACCTGCCCGCGCGCCTCGGGGCGGTGTTCAGGTGGCGGACGGAGGCGGCGGTGGCCGGCCTGCTCTCGATGGCCGCCGCCCAGGTGGCGGCGTGGACGAACGGCCTCACGGCGGGAATGGCCGTGGTCGGCGTCGCGCTCGCCTGCACGGGCACGCCGTACGTCAGGCGGGAGATCGTGGGCCAGGCGGTGGCGGTGATCGTACGGCACCGCTTCCAGGGCCTGGCGAAGAGGACGTCCATGCGCACGGAGAAGGGCCGCCTCCCGCTCGTGCTCAGGATGAGCGTGGAAGGCACGAGCGTGCTGCTGCTCCTCGGGTTGCGGTCGGGGCTGAGCCTCGAACTGCTGGAGGACTACGCGGCCGAGATCAGGACCGCCTGCCTGGCGCAGGCGGTCGTCTTCTACCGGCACCCGGCCAACGGCGGCCTGGTGACCATGGAAGTGGTTCAGCCCTGGGGCTTGTAGCCCCGGTGGATGGCGACGATGCCAAGGTTGAGGTTGCGCCAGGCGACCCGCTCCCAGCCGGCCCGCTGGATGATCCTGGCCAGGGCCGGCTGGTCGTGCCAGTCCCTGATGGACTCGGCGAGGTACTCGTAGGAGTCGTCGTTCGAGCCGAAGACCTTGGCCACCACGGGCAGCAGCTTCATCAGGTACTCCCGGTAGACCAGGTCGAAGGACTTGACCGTCACGTGGGAGAACTCGAGGATCACCAGCTTGCCGCCCGGCTTGGTGACGCGGAGCATCTCGCGCAGCGCCTGCTCGGTGTCGTGTACGTTCCGCAGGGCCACCGAGATCGTCACGGCGTCGAAGACATCGTCGGCGAACGGCAGGTTCAGCGCGTCGCCCGCGATGAACGGCACGCCCCTGCCCGTGAGGGCGTTGCCGCCCCTGCGCCTGACGCCGGTGGCGAGCATGCCGAGGGAGAAGTCGGAGGCGATCGCGCGGGCGCCGAGCCCGGTGAAGGAGTCGGTGGAGGTGCCCGTTCCGGCCCCGAGGTCGAGGACGATCTCGCCAGGGCCCGCGTCGACGGCCTCGGCGACGGCCTTGCGCCACAACCGCACCTGGCCGAGCGAGATGACGTCGTTCACGAGGTCGTATCGCTTGGCCGTGCGATCGAACATCGCGGCGACCTCATGCGGCTGCTTGTCCAACTGAGCGCGGGTCATGGGGACAAGCCTAGGGCTTAAGCGACAATAAACCGGAAGTAGCAACTCGATTACTCAGAGTCTGCTAAGACTTTGCAAATGCTTGCCCGAACCACCCTCGCGGCGCTCGTCGCCGTCATGCCCATCGCGCACGCACGCGTGGTGGCGACGAATCCCGTCGACACCACGCCCCATGTCCTCGATGGCATTGTCAACGCCATCACCGTGGTCGGCGACACGGTCGTCGTCGGCGGCGCCTTCACCGAGGTGAGCGACGCAAGCCAGTCATTCACCGTGGAACGTGACAATCTCTTTGCCTACAACCTGCATACGGGCGAGATCCTGCCGGACTTCGCCCCCTCGTTCGCGGAGCCCGTCTACGCGCTGGCCCCCGGCGCGGGCGACACCGTCTACGTCGGCGGCAGCGGTCTCGTACGGCTGCGCATGGCCGACGGCTCCGCCGTGGAGAGTTTCGACCCGCGCATCAGCGGCGGCACGGTCTCGACCCTGGCCATGAGCGGTTCGAAGCTGTACGTCGGCGGCGACTTCACCAGCCCGCGCGTGGCTCTGGCCAGGCTCAACGCCACGACGGGCGCGCCCGACCCCGGCTTCGCGATCAGACCGGGCGCCCCGCGCACTCCCAAGGTCAAAGTGCACGCGCTGGCCGTCTCACGCGACCGGCTGATCGTCGACGGCAGCTTCACCACCCTGGACGGCCTGCCCAGAGCCCAGCTCGGCCTGATCGACATCAGCCATGTACGGGCGAAGGTCGCCGACTGGCGCACCGACGCCTACGCCGCGACGTGCATGGACGTCTTCCCCTCCTACGTGCGAGGCCTCGACGTCGCCCCCGACGGGAGCTACTTCGTCATCGTCACGACGGGCGGCCCAGGCCGCGGGGGCAAGCTGTGCGACAGTGCGACCAGGTTCGAGACCCACGCCACGGGCGTCAGGGTCAAGCCGACCTGGGTCAACTACACAGGCGGCGATTCGCTCTATTCGGTGGCCGTGACGGGCGCGGCCGTCTACGTAGGCGGCCATCAACGCTGGATGGACAATCCGCGGGGCCGAGACTCGGCGGGACCCGGGGCAGTGCCACGCGAGGGGATCGCGGCCATTCACCCCCGCTCAGGAAAGGCGCTCAGCTGGAATCCCGGCAGGGAGCGTGGGATCGGAGTCAAGGCATTTCTGGCGCACAAGGACGGACTACTCGTTGGTAGTGACACAACGCGACTGGGACGGGAGTACCATGCCCGGATTGGCATGTTCCCCCTGCCCTAGTCGTCCTCCGGCTTCGGCCGGTCGACCTTGTCGCTGATGCGTGCGCTCATGGCGTCACGCTGCTTGGACAGCAGGACGTAGCTGGCAATCCCACTGATCACGAACGCCACGGCGATCAAGAGCAGTGGGTCTCGGACGTTCAACAGGTACAGCACACCCAGGGTCACGACAAACAGGCTGATCCGCGACGCGGTGTAAACGAGAACGGGACGCACAGGTCGAGGTTACTCGGCCCTGAGGTCGGTCGCTCTACGCACCAGGCGCGAGCGCTGCTACTGTTCCCAGTAAGGCGCTTTCGTAAAGAAACACCCACGAGAGCCCCAAAAAGGCTCTATCATATAACAATCGGGCAGTCGGCCGATAACATCCCGTGATCTTTGTTGAAAAGCGCGGATATATCAGGCTTCGCTCGACACACTGGGTACCTGTCCGCCCGCTGGCAGGAAGCGGGATGCGAGGGGGAGAGATTGGTGGAGAGTAGCAGCGAGCGTCTGCTGACGCCGGGAGAGGTCGCCGCCCTCTTTCGGGTAGACCCAAAGACGGTGACGCGCTGGGCCGCGGCAGGCCGCATCAGTAGCATCCGTACCCCCGGAGGGCACCGTCGCTTCCGCGAGTCGGAAGTACACGCCCTTCTTCGTGGCGAGGACGTCCTTACGGCCGACCGGCCCGCAGGTGAGTCCCCGCGCGTCTGACGTCCGTCATCGGTGATCCTGCGCGTGCAACCCGGAAACACGCAGGGTCACCCGACAGACCTGTCAGCCGTACGGCAAGCCAAGCCGAGCCCACCGCGGGCACGTGGCCGAGGCCCGTCCTCCACGCCACTCCAGCGGGACTCCGGCCGGCCGCCGTCACGTCGCACGGTCCAAGGGTCGAGTCGTGATGCGCTCCCCCGCCCCGCCCGTGAGGGTCAGCCGTCCTCCTGCTCGGACTTGAAGGCGAGGAACGCGCGCTCCAGCTCGTCGTTCTCCTCCTTCCACCGCCTTCGCCGCTCGGCCAGTTCCTCCTCGGTCAGCGCCTCGGCCAGCCACCGCTCGTAGTCCGGGTCGCCGGGCCCCACCTCGACGTACGCGTTGCCGATGAGACGCCCGTCTTCGCTGGTCAGGCTCTCCGGCACGCGCAGAGTCCCGTCAGCGAGCCGGATCACGTACATGGCTGATCACCTAGATTCCGTAGCGCCGGTTGAAGAACAACATGACATTGAGCGCCATCCGCGTGTCACCGCCCAACATGTCGACCAGAGCGGGGCGCTGGCGCGAGGCGATCGCCGCGAAGGCGTCCGCGAAGAACTCCTTGCGCCCGAGCCCGCCGCCCTGGCGGTGGAAGGAAGAGGCCAGAAGGGGTTCGGCCTGCTCGTAGAGTGCCACGAACTCCGGGGAGTCCGACACCCAATCGCCGTACGGCGCGTCGACGTCGTCGATGGCGTGGCCGACCTCGTGCATCATCACGTCCGGCGTGGGTGAGGGGCGGTCGCCGACGACGATCTTGCGGTCGCCGTACGCGCCCGCGCAGATGTCCCACGTCGCCCGTCCCGACGGGAGCGGCGCTCCGCGCAGGTAGCCCATGTCGTCGAGGTCGGGGACGCCGCCCTCGCCGACGTAGATGCCCTCCAGCCCGTCGGCGAGCAGTTCCTTGAGCCGTTCCGGCAGCCTGGCCAGGCTGTCCACGGCTCTGACGGCGTCGGCCGACGGCGGGCCGTTCCTGGCGTCCCACTGGCGGTGCAGGATGGCTTCGAGGCGCCCGCAGTGGGTCAGCCCGTCGCCCTTGGCCGGTACGTCGGGCCGGTTGGGCTGCGCTCTCGGGCGCTCGTCGACTCGCTCGAAGTCCTGCCAGGTGTACTGCGGCCGGTCGATCACGGAGGCGGCGTGACGGTCGCTCCTGACGCCGTCGCCGCGTTCCTTCTCCAGGCCTCCCGCGTAGGGATGCCCGCCCGCCCTCCCGTCCTGGCGGTACAGGCTCTCGTACGGCCTGCCGTACACAGGACCGGCAGGCCGCGCCGTGCCGCGCTCAGCGGGCCACACGGGCGGCCCCTGCTCGGGGCCGCTCTCGGGCTCCTGCGGACGGTCGGCCCTGTCACCGCCCCAGAACGACTCGCGTGCCGCGTCCGAACGACGCGACGACAGGTAGGAACCTCTCCGCCACCAACGACTGCCCCTTCGATGACGGCCCCTGTCGCCGGTCCGCCGATCGTCAGAAAAGGCCATCGCACCTCTCCACGACGTTGGAGCCGCCGGCTCCATGCCCTCGCCCGCGGCGCGGCGCCGCGGTGACCGCTCTCCCGCGTCATCCCTGCGCGGGAACTTCGAGACGTGCAGTCGCCCGGGCGGTGCCCTGTGGCGCCTCCTTGGCCGGGCTCCCGAGAAACAGCTACCACGGTACGACGCCGATCTTCCCGAGTCACCCGATATGGGGCAGCACGCCGGCACGATCACGTGATTGATGGCCTACAGTACGGGCATGCCTGGCGTGCTTCTCGGACTGGCTGTTCTGGCCTTCTGGCTCTACTCGTTGTTCGACGTCATCACGACTCCCGACGAGGAGTCCAGGAACCTGCCGAAGATCCTCTGGGTGCTCATCGTCGTCTTCGTGCCGCTGATCGGCAGCGTGTTCTGGCTGCTGCTCGGCCGTCCGACCCGTTCACGCCCGTTCCATCTGCCGGGCCGCTCCATCATGGACAAGGGCGAGGCCCCCCGCGGCCCCGACGATGACCCCGACTTCCTGCGCGACCTCGACCGTCGCATGCGCGACGACGACTGACCGACACCGCCGCCACTCGCGGCACGTGGCGGCGGGTCAGCCGCCGACGTCGGCGTAGCTGTGCAGGCCGCCGAGGAAGATGTTGACGCCCACCAGATTGAACAGCAGGCACGCGAACGCCACCAGCTGCACGATCGTGGCGGCGCGCCCGCGCCAGCCCGCGGTGGCGCGCGAGTGCAGGTAGGCGGCGTAGGCGATCCACGTGATGAACGCCCAGATCTCCTTCGGGTCCCAGCCCCAGTAGCGGCCCCACGCCTTGTCGGCCCACATCGCCCCCGCGATGACGGCGAACGTCCAGATCGGGAAGGCCAGCACGATCGCCCTGTGGGCGACCCGCTCGAGGTCGTCGCGAACGGGCAGGCGGGAGAAGCCCTCGCCGCGGAGCAGGTAGAGGATGCCTGAGACGCCCGCCACGATGAACAGGCCACTGGCGATGACCGCGGCCGAGACGTGGATGGCGATCCAGTAGGAGTTCAGCGCGGGGACCACGGGGCCCGCCTGGACGTGCAGCCAGATGACCGCGAACCCGAGCCCGAGCGCCGCCGTCACCATGACGAACGCGCCGAGGAAGCGGACGTTGGCCCGCAGCTGGGTCACCAGGAAGGCGGTCACCGCGGCGAAGCAGATGGCGACCACGAATTCGTACATGTTGCCCCACGGCCAGCGGCCGACGGACACGCCGCGGGTGACGATGGAGCCCAGGTTGGCGGCCCAGCCGAGCCAGCCGAGCACGACGGCGATCCGCCCCGCGATGGGCGCCCACGAGGGCGGCTCGGGCGGGCTGACGACGACGGCGCCACCCCCTGCCTCGGCCAGACCGCCTCCTGAGGAGCCTGCGGCGACCGTGGCCTTCGCGGCGTCGGGCACGCCCTCGGTGACCCCGGCCTCGGTGACGGTGATCGAGGTGGCGCCCGAGTTGGTGCGGGCCCTGCCGAACGCCAGCTCGAGCGCGAACCCGATCATCGCGGCCAGGTAGAGCAGCACTGTCGCGAGGACGAGGTCGTCGCTCAGTCCTGCCAGTTGGTCAGCGGACATCCTTCACTCCTGCGGATAGGACCTTGACGATGTCGGCGAACTCCTCGGCGAAGCCCGCACCCGAGCCTTCTGTGCGCGTCAGCCCGCCCACGTCCGCGGCGCCGTCCTTGATCCGGACGAAGACGCGGCGGCGGCGGATCATGAGCGACATGACCAGGGCGACGGTCGCGAGCGCGGAGGCCAGCAGCGCTGGCATGCGTCCTGGGTCGTGGGCGATCTGGAGCGTCATCCACTCCTTCACACCGGTGAACTCGATCTTCCCCACGCCGCCCGGCAGGTCGAATGACTGGCCGACCGCCAGCGGCTCGGGCGCCTTCGACCCCATGACGAGGGGGTTCAGCTTCTTCATGACCTCGGGCGGCGCCAGCTCGTACACCGACTGCGGCTTGCCCGACCGCACGCCCAGGTCACCGGAGAAGGCTCCGAGGATCTTCGCCTCGGGATTGGCGGCACCGGGGAAGGCGGAGACGGAGCTGCCGTCGCCCAGCCGCACGCTGGTCGGCAGGAAGGTGAGCAGGAGGCCCAGCTGCGTGGGCTGGGCGTCGGGCACCTTGACGACGCAGCCGGAGGTCAGCGTCGCCTTCTGCTCGATGAGGCACGGCACGGGCCCGTCGAAGGCCACCTGCCCCTTGCCGTCGGTCACCTTGAACACGGGCGCGTAGCCGTGGCCGATCAGGTAGGTGAGCGTGCCCGCGATGTCGAGCGGCTCGTTGACCTTGAGGTCGTAGTCGCGCGGGGCGGCCTCGGGCGAGTCCTGCACCGACAGCTTGGCGGTGTAGGCGAGCTCCTGGCCGCGCTTGGCGCCCCCGACCTGGTAGGAGGCCTGGAAGTCCTTCAGCGTGAAGGAGAACGGCTCCAGCGACTCGGCGGAGACCCGGTTGCCCGGCATGTAGCGGTCGTAGGCGGCCACGGTGTTGGCGAAGCCGTCGCCCTCGACGACCAGCACGTTGCCGCGGTAGCCGTACAGGGAGCCGATCCCGACCGAGACCAGCAGGCCGAGCAGCGCGACGTGGAAGAGCAGGTTGCCCGTCTCGCGCAGGTAGCCCTTCTCCGCCGACACCCAGCCGGGTCCCGTGGTCACCCTGAAGCGCAGCTTCCGCAGCCTGCGGGCCGCCTCCTCGGCGTCGAGCGAGCCCTCGACCGCGGCGTGGTACGGCAGGCGCGACAGGTTCTTCGGGGCCGTCGGCGGCTTGCGGCGCAGCTCCTTCAGGTAGGTGGTGGTGCGCGGGACGACGCAGCCGATCAGCGAGGTGAACAGCAGCAGGTAGATGGCCGCGAACCAGGGCGCGCTGAAGACGTCGAACAGGTGGAGCCTGTCGTACCACTCGGCCAGCGCCGGATCGTTCTGGTAGATCAGCGCGACCTTGTCGGGTTCGACCGAGCGCTGCGGCACCAGCGAGCCGGGGATGGAGGCCAGCGCGAACAGGAACAGCAGGATGAGCGCGGTCTTCATCGAGGTCAGCGTGCGCCAGAACCAGCGCAGCCAACCGACGAGGCCGAGCCTGGCGGGCTTGGGCGTCTCCGTCTGCAGCTCGTCGACCGTCATCAGATCACCGGCTCGAATCCGCCGATCCACGTCTGCATGCCCGCGATGATCTGCCCCCAGAACCCGGTGACGAGCAGGAGGCCGACCGTCACGAGCATGCCGCCGCCGATCCTGGTGATGAGCCGTGAGTGCTTGCGGATGGCGCGGAAGGTGCGCAGCGCCTTGCTGTAGGCCAGGGCTGCGATCACGAACGGCAGGCCGAGCCCGAGGGCGTAGGCGACGGCGAGGAAGGCGCCTCTGGCCGCGCTGCCCTCGTTGTAGCCGAGCGAGAGCACGACGGCGAGCGTGGGACCGATGCACGGGGTCCAGCCCAGGCCGAACACCACGCCGAGCAGCGGCGCTCCCGCCAGCCCCGCGTTGGGCACCCGGTGGATGCGCACGTCGCGCATGAGCCCGGGGATGACGCCGAGGAAGGCGAGGCCGAGCACGATCGTCAGCACGCCGACGATCTTCGTGATGACATCGGCGCTGCCGTACAGGGCCGAGCCGAGGCCGCCGAACAGCGCGCCGCCCGCGACGAACACCACCGCGAAGCCCGCGACGAACAGGCCGGTGCCGAGCACCAGCCTGCCGCGCTTGGGGTCGGCGCTCATGCCCGTCACGTACGACAGGTAGCCGGGCACCAGCGGGAGCACGCACGGCGACAGGAACGACACCAGGCCCGCCAGCACCGCGATCGGCACGGCGAGCAGCAGCGAGCCCGAGGCGACGACGTCACTCATCGCGCACCTGGGTCACGGCTTTGAGCAGGTCGTTGTACTTGACCGCGCCGAGCGCCCTGGCCGCCACCCTG
Source organism: Nonomuraea sp. NPDC049152 (assembly GCF_040648355.1). Lineage (NCBI taxonomy): Bacteria > Bacillati > Actinomycetota > Actinomycetes > Streptosporangiales > Streptosporangiaceae > Nonomuraea > Nonomuraea sp. NPDC049152. Next base: position 133,718 of record NZ_JBEZDO010000005.1, read on the forward strand.
CCCTGCTCGTCGATGATGAGCGTGGAAGGGATCGCGGCGGGCGGCACGGTGCCCTGGAACGACAGCGCCACCTTGCCCGGCTGGTCGAAGATGCTGGGGTAGCCGGGCTGCTCGGTGCGCTCGAAGGCCAGCGCGTCGGCCTGGCGGTCCTTGAAGTCGATGCCGACGAACTCCACGCCCGCCGACTTGGTCTTGGCGTGGATGTCCTTGAGCACCGGCGCCTCTGCCCTGCAGGGGCCGCACCACGAGGCCCAGAAGTTGAGCACGACGACCTTGCCCTTGTGCGCGGCGATCGAGGCCTTGGAGCCGTCGAGGGTCGTGCCCTCGACGGCGGGCGCCTGCTTGCGGTCGGCCGCGGGGAACACGGTCACCTTGCCGTCGCCCGCGACGAACCTGGTGTCGCCCGCCTGGGGCTGACCGCTCGCGCTGCCAGCGCAGCCGGAGACGGCGAGCATGGCCACGAGGACGAGGGCATGGGGTTTCGCGCGCACGGGAGAATGATCTCCTTGTACTACAGCCGGTAGAGCTTGCCACTCTACCGGCGGAGTCACGCGCCCGGGACGCTGGGGCCGCCCTTGACGAGCGCGGCGGCGGGCTCGCTGTAGCCGATGCTGACCAGCCTGTCGCCCTCGAACGTGAAGGTGGTCAGGCTGGCGAGCGCGCACTGGCGGCGGCGGGGGTCGTGCCACAGCCTGCGTCCTTCCGCCGCCGTCCTGATCATCCAGATCGGCAGCTGGTGGCTGACCAGCACCGCCTCGTGGCCGCGGGACTCGACGCGCGCGCTGTCGACCATGGCCCGCATCCGCGCCACGACCTGCACGTACGGCTCGCCCCACGAGGGCCGTCCCGGATGCCAGAAGTGGCGGAAGTTGCGCGGGCTCCTGACCAGGCCCGCGACCTTCCGGCCTTCGAGCACGTTGCCCGCCTCGATCAGCCGGTCGTCGAGGACGACCTCGAGCCCGAGCTTGTCGGCCACGGGGGCGGCGGTCTCCTGCGCGCGTTCGAGCGGGGAGCTGTAGACGCGGACGATGTCGCGGTCGGCCACGGACTTGGCGACCGTCTCGGCCATGAGGTGGCCGGTCTCCGACAAGTGGTAGCCGGGCAGCCTGCCGTACAGAATGCCTTGGGGATTGTGCACCTCGCCGTGCCGCAGCAGGTGAACGACGGTGGTCTCAGCCATGGTGGCCCCACCCTATCCGTTCCGATCGTTACGCCTGCGAAAGTGGAGGTGTGAACCCCCTCGCACTCGCCCTCGTCATGGTCGCCGCCGTCTCCCACGCCGGATGGAACCTGCTGAGCAAGCAGGCCGCGAAAGCCGACGCCGTGGTCTTCCTGTGGTTGGTCGCCGCCGCGTCGACCGTGCTGTGGACGCCCGCCGCGCTCGTCTCCGGCGCCGTGCCGTCGTGGCGCGTGGTGCCGCTGATCTGCGTGAGCACGTCCCTGCACCTGGCCTACTTCGTGCTGCTCCAGCGCGGCTACCGCTACGGCGACCTGTCGGTGGTCTACCCGGTGGCGAGGGGCACGGGGCCGATGCTGGCCAGCACCGTCGCCGTGGTGTTCCTCGGCGAGCACCCGACACACCTCGGCATCGCGGGCATCCTGCTGGTGGGCGTCGGCGTGTTCCTGCTCAGCGGGGGCGGCGCGGGAGACGTCAAGGGGCTGCTGTTCGGGCTGATGACGGGCATGTTCATCGCCGCCTACACCGTCTGGGACGCCCAGATGGTGAAGGAGTTCGCGGTCGTCCCGATGGTGCTGATCTATCTCGGCGAGATGTTCAGGATGCTGGCGATCACGCCGTTCGTGCTCGGGGGCAGGCGGCGGCTGATCGCCGAGGTGTGGCGGGAGCACTGGAAGCGGGTGCTGGGCGCGGCCGTGCTGGTGCCGCTGTCGTACCTGCTGGCGCTGTTCGCCTTCCGGCTGGCGCCGGTCAGCGTGGTCGCGCCGATGCGGGAGGTGAGCGTGCTGATCGCGGTCGTTATGGGAGGGCGACTGCTGGCCGAGGGCGACCTGCGGCGCCGGCTGGTCGCCGCGGGGGTCATCCTCGGCGGGATGGTCGCGATCGCGATCAGCTGAGAGGGGTGCGCACGCACCCCTCGTGATCAGCTGATCCAGCCGAGCTCCAGCTCCTTGCTGGCCTCCACGAGCGCCTCGACGGCCGCGCGGATCGCGGGCCGCCTGGCCGCGTCCTTGCGCCACAGCGCGTAGATGCGGCGGGTCTGCCTGGGCCTGATCGGGACCATCCGCACCCCCGCGGGGACGTGGACCCTGCCGAGCCTTGGCACGATCGCGCAGCCGAGGCCCGCCTCGACGAGCGCGAGCTGGGTCGGGTACTCGTCGGCGGTGCAGGCGATCTCGGGCTCGAGCTCGGCGCTGCGCAGGGTGAACACCAGCCAGTCATGGCAGATCGTGCCGGCCGAGGAGCTGATCCACCTGTCGTCGCACAGCTCGGCCAGCTCCACCTCCTTGCGCTCGGCCAGCGGGTGGGCGGCGGGCATGGCGACGTCGGCGATGTCGTCGAGCAGTGTCGCCCTCGACAAGCCCTCCGGTACGGCGAGCGGCCTGTTCATCCAGTCCTGCACGACCACGAGGTCGAGCTCGCCCCGCGCGACCTCCCTGAGCTGCCGCTCGGGCTCGCGCTCGCTCAGGTGCACGGCCAGGTCGGGATGGCGCTGCCGCAGCAGGTTCAGCGCCTGCGGCATCAGGCCCCTGGCGGCCGTCGGGAACGCGCCCACGGCGAGCCTGCCGACGACCTCGCCGCGCAGCGCCTCGAAGTCGGCCTCGGCGGTCTCCACCAGGGCCAGGATGCGTTCCGCGTGCTCGGCGAGCAGCCCTGCGGCGTCGGTGAGCTTCACGCCCCTGCCGTTGCGTTCGAGCAGCGTCGCGCCCGTCTCCCGCTCCAGCTTGGCGAGCTGCTGGGAGACGGCGGACGGTGTGACCATCAGCGCGTCGGCGGCGGCGCCCACCGACCCGTAAACATGGACGGCATGCAGCGCCTTCAGCCGGTTCAGGTCGAGCATGTAGCTATTCTAAACCTTTCCCCTTAGAAGATGTCGCTTGTGCTCAATAGTCGCCTCTTGTGAGCATGGACGCATGCGTTTGCGGCATTTGTTGCTGGCTGTCGGCCTCGCCGCTGTGTGGGGATTCAATTTCGTCGTCATGGAGGTCGGGCTCAGGCACTTCCCTCCCCTGCTCTACGCGGGGCTGCGCTTCACGCTCGCGGCCTTCCCCGCGCTGCTGTTCGTCGGCAGGCCGGGCGTGGCATGGAAGTGGATCGCCGGCGTGGCCGCCTCGGTCGGCGTCGGGCAGTTCGGCCTGCTGCTCGTCGGCATGCGGGCCGGCATGCCGCCGGGACTGTCCTCGCTGGTGCTGCAGACCCAGGCGCTGTTCGTCGTGGTGTTCGCGGCCGTCCTGCTCGGCGAGCGGCCCGGCGTGCGCAGGATCACAGGACTCGCCGTCGCCTTCGCCGGGCTGGCCATCGTGGCATACGACTTCGGCTCGGGCGGCCCCGTGGGCGCGTTCGTGCTGTGCGTGGGGGCGGCCGCCGCCTGGGGCCTCGGCACCGTCATCCAGCGCAAGGCCGCGCCGCCCGACTCGCTGCGCTTCATGGTGTGGGTCAGCGCGCTGTCGGCTCCCCCTCTCCTGCTGCTGTCGCTGGCCGTGGAGGGCGTGCCGCACCTGACGTTCGCGTGGGAGGGCGTGGGGTCGCTGGTGTACGTGGCGTTCGTCTCGACGCTCGGCGGATTCGGGGTGTGGGGGTGGCTGCTGCGGCGCTACGACGCCTCGACGGTCGCGCCGTACACGCTGCTCATCCCGGTCTTCGGACTGTCGTCGGCGGCGCTGGTGACCGGGGAGAGCATCTCCTGGCTCAAGCTGGCGGCGGGGGTCCTCATCGTCTCCGGCGCGCTGTACGCGGGCACCAGGCCCCGAGCCGCCCGCCGGCGCGACGAACCCCTCACCCCGGCCGTCACGGCCGGCCGCCCCTGACCCCCACCACCCGAGGTGCTAGCTCGCCGCCGCGGCGGCCTCGGCCGCCGCGGGGAGGGCCTCGACGATCGCGCCGAGCGCCTCCTCGTCGTGCGCCGCCGACAGGAACCACGCCTCGTACGCCGACGGAGGCATGTAGACGCCCTGGTCGAGCATCGAATGGAAGAACGCGGTGTACGCCTTGGTGTTCTGCGTCTGCGCCGCGGCGAAGTCAGTGACCTCCCGATCGGTGAAGAAGATCGAGAAGAGGCTTCCCGCGCTCTGGAGCCGGTGCGGGACGCCCGCCGCCTCCAGCGCCTTCGTGGCCGCGAGCGAGACCGTCGAGGCCGCCGCGTCCACCCTGGCGTAGGCGTCGTCGTCCAAGCCGCGCAGCGTGGCCAGGCCCGCCGCGCACGCCAGCGGGTTACCCGACAGCGTGCCCGCCTGGTAGACGGGCCCCTCGGGCGCCAGGTTCGCCATGACGTCGGACCTGCCGCCGAAGGCCGCGGTAGGCAGGCCGCCACCCATGACCTTGCCGAACGTCATGAGGTCGGCGTCGACGGGGTCGAGACCGTACCAGCCCGCCTTGGACACCCTGAAGCCCGTCAGCACCTCGTCGAGGATGAGCAGGGCGCCGTTGGCCGCGCACAGCTCCTTCAACCGCTGGTTGAAGCCCGGCAGCGGCGGGACCACGCCCATGTTGGCGGGGCAGGCCTCGGTGATCACACACGCGATCTCGGCGGAGCGGAAGGCCTCCTCGACCGCCGCCAGGTCGTTGTACGGCAGGACGATCGTGTCGGCCGCCGCGGCACCCGTGACGCCAGGCGTGTCGGGCAGGCCGAACGTGACCACGCCCGAGCCGGCGGAGGCGAGCAGCGCGTCGACGTGGCCGTGGTAGCAGCCGGCGAACTTGATGATCTTGGAGCGGCCGGTGAAGCCGCGGGCCAGCCGTACGGCGCTCATGGTCGCCTCGGTGCCGGAGCTGACCAGGCGCAGCTTCTCCACCGGCGCCACCCTGGCCACGATCTCCTCGGCCAGCTCGACCTCGCCCGGGGTGGCGGTGCCGTACGACATGCCGTGCTGGAGCGCGTCGGAGACGGCCTCGACCACGGACGGGTGACGGTGACCGAGGATCATCGGACCCCACGAGCAGACCAGGTCGACGTAGCGGTTGCCGTCGACGTCGGTGATGTAGGGGCCCTGGCCCGACGCCATGAAGCGGGGCGTTCCCCCTACGGCGCCGAACGCCCTCACCGGGGAGTTGACGCCTCCGGGGACGACGGCGCGGGCTCGCTCGAAAAGGTCCTCAGACTTCTGTGTACGGCTCACGCGTTCCAGCCTACGGTCCCCCGCACTCGCCCACCTCGACGGGCACGGACCTCACCCGCCGGCTCGGCCAGGGAGCCGGACGTCAGACGAGCCAGTCCAGGACGCGGAGCGGGTCGGGAAGGGGGCGGCCGTCGGGGGGCCGCAGCCAGGAGACCGGCTGCCCGGTGGCGAGGGAGGACGGCGGGGCGAGGACGTAGCTGTCGCGGCAGTGCCACCGAAGGCCAGGCGTCTCGTCGATCGTGGTGGGCGCGACGTCGAGGCTGCACGACCACCACTCGTCCTCGTCCTCGGGGTTGCCGCGCGTGGCCACATAAAACAGGACCCGGTCGCCATGAGAGGCGACCGGGCCGGAGGGGAAGTCGGCGGCGTCCATGCGGGACAGGGCGGTGAGGCCTGCCGTGAGCGGTACGTCGAAGACATCGAACACGCGTCCCGTCGGGAGGATCACGTTGGCTTCGGGCTCGCGCTGCCACCAGCGGGTCAGCAGCGCGGTGTCCGTCGTGGCCTGCAGGGACCAGGCCGGCGAGAGGGGGTGCGCGCCGGGGTCGGGACAGCCGATGCGGTCGCAAGAACAGGCGCGGGCTCCACGGCGTAGCGGATGAGCGCCCGGCACGCTGGCCCAGCCGAGGGCGGCGTACTGCAGGACCGAGTCGACGCGGGTCGGGCGCGCCCGCTTTTTGGTACGCCGAGCGAGTGGTACCCCCACCATGGTGTCTCCCCGTTCGAGTCCCGTGCCGAAGAAGGGTCCCCGGGCACTCGAGAAGGCTTCACAAGGGACACACCAGCACTTGTCCTCGCACTCTAACGCATAGGTCCCATGACCCGACGGGAAACCCCGCCGTCAAATGCGCCGGGCCACTTCCGTCGCCCAGTACGTGAGAATCAGGTCCGCCCCGGCGCGTCGGATGGCGACGAGCGACTCCATGATCGCGCGGTCGCGGTCGATCCAGCCGTTGGCGGCCGCCGCCTCGATCATCGCGTACTCGCCGCTGACCTGGTAGGCGGCGACGGGCACCTCGGCCGTGTCGCGGACCTCGCGCAGGATGTCGAGGTAGGCGAGGGCGGGCTTGACCATGACGATGTCGGCGCCCTCGGCGACGTCGAGCCGTACCTCGCGCAGCGCCTCCCCCACGGGGCCCGCCGGGTCCTGCTGGTAGGCCTTGCGGTCGCCGAAGTTCTTCGGCATCTCGACGGCGTCGCGGAAGGGGCCGTAGAAGGCGGAGGCGTACTTCGCCGCGTAGGCCATGATCGGGATCTGCGAGAAGCCGGCCGCGTCGAGGCCCGCCCTGATGGCGCCGACCTGGCCGTCCATCATGCCGCTCGGCGAGATCATCTGGGAGCCGGCGCGCGCCTGGGCGACGGCCATGGAGACGTAGCGGTCGAGCGTGGCGTCGTTGTCGACCTCGCCGTCGGGCGTCAGGATGCCGCAGTGGCCGTGGTCGGTGACCTCGTCGAGGCAGGTGTCGGCCATGACGACCAGCGCGTCGCCCACCTCGGACACGATGTCGCGCAGCGCCTGCTGGGTGATGCCGTCGGGGTCGTCGGCGGCCGTGCCGTACGAGTCCTTGACCGCCGGGACGCCGAACAGCATCACGCCGCCCACGCCTGCCTCGGCCGCCTCGTGGACGGCCTTGCGCAGCGAGTCGCGGGTGTGCTGGACCACGCCCGGCATCGAGCCGACGGGCTGCGGCTCGATGATGCCCTCCTTGACGAACGCGGGAAGGATCAACTCGGAGGCGTGCAGCCGCGTGCCGGTCACCAGCCTCCGCAGGGCGGGCGTACGGCGCAGCCGCCGCGGACGGACGGTCGGGAACTCGGCGGTCATGACTCTCCTCACACTTCCCCGGAGTGGGGCTACCAGGGTTATTTGGTGCGCCTGCGCGCGCCCCGGCGGTTCTGTGACGGCCTGCGCGGGACATCGCCCGACTCCAGCGCCGCCTGCCTCTGCTTACGACCGTACTCCGCCAGAGCGGCGGCGAGGGCGGAAGCCGACGGCTTGTCGGCCATGACGTCGACGCGCAGCCCGAACTCCTCGGCCGTCTTGGCGGTCTGCGGCCCGATGACCGCGATCACGGTGACGTTGTGCGGCTTGCCCGCGATGCCGACGAGGTTCCGCACGGTCGAGGATGAGGTGAACAGGACGGCGTCGAACCCGCCGCCCTTGATCGCCTCGCGGATCGGCGCGGGCGGAGGAGCGGCGCGGACGGTCCTGTACGCCGTGACGTCGTCGCACTCCCAGCCCAGCTCCGTCAGCCCCGCCACCAGCGTGTCGGTGGAGATGTCGGCGCGCGGCAGCAGGACCCTGTTGATCGGGTCGAGCATCGAGTCGTACGGCGGCCACTCGGCCACCAGGCCCTCGGAGGACTGCTCGCCCGAGGGAAGCAGGTCCGGCTTCACGCCGAAGTCCACCAGCGCGCTCGACGTGGCGTCGCCGACGGCCGCGACCTTGAGCCCGGCGAAGGCGCGGGCGTCGAGACCGTACTCCTCGAACTTCTCGCGCACGGCCTTGACGGCGTTGGCGCTGGTGAAGGCGACCCACTCGTAGCGGCCCGTGACCAGGCCCTTGATGGCGCGGTCCATCTGCTGCGGGGTACGCGGCGGCTCGACCGAGATGGTCGGCACCTCCTCGGGCACCGCGCCATAGGACCGCAGCTGCTCCGACAGGCCCGCGGCCTGCTCCTTGGTGCGCGGCACCAGCACGCGCCAGCCGAACAGCGGCTTGGTCTCGAACCACGACAGCCTGTCGCGCAGGCCGACCGCCTCGCCGACCACGATCAGCGCAGGCTCGGTGAAGCCTGCGTGCTTGAGGTCGGGCTGGAGCCTGCCGAGCGTGGTGGCCACGGTGAACTGCTCGGTCGTGGTGCCCGCGCTGCTGACGGCGACGGGGGTGGAGTCGGCCTTGCCGTTGGCGAGCAGCGCCTTGCCGATCGCGACGGCCTGGTCGATGCCGTTGTAGATGACCAGCGTGCCGGGGCAGGCGGCGTGGGAGGCCCAGTCCTGATCCTGCGAGGCGTCGACGATCCTGAACTCAGGGACGTCGGAGGCGGGCGGGATGCCCGCGTAGGTGAGCACGGCCGTGGCGGGAGGGACGCCGGGCACGATCTCGAAGTCCACCTCCGCGGCGGCGCACGCCGCGACCTCCTCGGTGATCGAGGAGAACAGCATCGGGTCGCCCTCGCACAGCCGTACGACGAGCTTGCCTGCCTTCGCGCGCTTCACGAAGTCGTCCTGGACGACCTCCACGCCTTCCTTGCAGTGCTTGAGAAGGTGCCCGAAGGTCTCCTGGTCGAGCACGACGGCGTCGGCCTTGCCCAGGAGCTCGGCGCCGCGGAGCGTGAGCAGGCCTGCGTCGCCTGGACCCGCGCCCACGAAGGCGACGAAAGCGGAGGTTGGACTATCGGAGCTCAAAGGGACTGCTCCCCCATCAATCTGTCGGCCCCCTCGGCGATCATGGCGGCCGCGAGCTCGCGGCCCAGCTCCATGGCCTCCGAAGGAGAACCGGCGGCGGACTTGCGCACCGCTTCCCGGCCGTCGAGGGCGACGACCGCTGCGGTCAGGTTCAGCGTGTGCCCGTCATCGAGGGCGAACGCGCCGACCGGGGCCGAGCATCCCGCCTCGAGAGCGGACAGCACCGCGCGCTCGGCCGTCACCGCGGACCTGGTCCGCGGGTCGTCGAGCACGCTGAGGAAGTCGACCAGGTCAGACCTGGTCGAGAGGCACTCTACGGCCAAAGCGCCCTGACCGGGAGCAGGCAGCATCTCCTCGACCTCGAAGATCTGGGAGATCTCCGCCTGCCTGCCGATGCGGGTGAGGCCCGCGGAGGCCAGGACGACCGCGTCGAGCTCGCCCGAGGTGACCTTGCCGATGCGCGTGTCGGCGTTGCCGCGGATCGGCACGTAGTCGAGATCGTCGCGCAGGGCGCGCAGCATCGCGATGCGCCGCGGCGAGCCGGTGCCGACCTTCGCGCCAGGCGCCAGGTCGGCGAACTTCGTCCTGCCCACCAGCGCGTCGCGGACGTCGTGACGCTCGGGCAGCGCCGCGAGCGTGAAGCGAGGGTCCTGCTTGGTCGGCAGGTCCTTCAGCGAGTGGACGGCGAAGTCGATCTCGCCCTCGTCCAGCTTGTCGCGCAGCGCGCTGACGAAGACGCCGGTGCCGCCCAGCTGGGACAGCTGAGCCTTGGACACGTCGCCGAACGTCGTGATGCCGACCAGCTCGATCGTCTGGCCGGTCTTCGCCGTGTACAGGTCCGCGACCATCTGCGACTGGGTCGTCGCCATGAGGCTCCGACGGGTGCCGAGCTTCACAGGTCCACCCCTCTCACGGCCTCGGGCACGGTGGGATCGAGATCGAACAGCTCGCGCAGAGCCTCCGCATAATGATCACCGGCAGGCGAGGTCGCGAGCTGCTTGACACGCACAGTCGGCTCGTGCAGCAGTTTGTCGACCACCCGCCTGACGGTCTGCGCGACCTCGTCGCGGGCCCGCCCCTCGAGCTCGGGCAGGCGCATCATCAGCCTGCCGAGCTCGGCCTCGACGACGTCGGCCGCCTTGCTGCGCAGCGCCACGACGGTCGGGGTGACGCGGGCGGCTCGTTCGGCCGACAGGAACGCGTCGAGCTCCTGCGCGACCAGCCGCCGCACCGCCTCGACCGCGTCCCGCTCGCCGGCGCCGACGCCCGACTCCTGGATCGTCTCCAGGTCGACGAGGGTGACGCCGTCGATGGCGCGGACGGCGGGGTCGATGTCGTGCGGCAGCGCGAGGTCCAGCAGGAAAGCGGGGCGCTCGAGCATGTCGGGCGTGATGACGTGGTGGCCGGCGCCCGTGCAGGAGATGACGAGGTCGGCGTCCCTGAGCTCGTGGGAGACGCCGGACAGCTCGACGGCCCTGCCGCCGACCGACTCGGCCAGCCGTACGGCCTTGTCATAGGTGCGGTTGGCGACCACGACGTCGGTGACGCCCACCCGTGCCAGCGTGGCGACGGCCAGGCCGCTCATCGCGCCGGCGCCGACCACCAGGGCGCGCCTGCCGGTCAGGTCGCCGGCGAACGACAGCCCCGCGGTGACGAGCGAGGCGCCCGCGCGGTCGATGCCGGTCTCGGCGTGAGCGCGCTTGCCGACGCGCAGCGCCTGCTGGGCCAGTTCGTTCAGGGTGGCGCCGACCGTGCCGTGCTCCTGGGCGAGCTTCAGCGCCTGGCGGGTCTGGCCGAGGATCTGCCCCTCGCCGACCACCATCGACTCCAGGCCTGAGGCGACGGAGAACAGGTGCTCGACCGCGCTGTCCTCGTAGTGCACGTAGAGGTGCGGCGTCAGATCCTCCACGGGGACGCCGGAGTGCACTGCCAGCAGGTTCGTGATCGCGGTGACACCCGCGTGGAACCTGTCCACCGCGGTGTAGACCTCGACCCTGTTGCAGGTCGAGACGACCATGACCTCTGCGACGTTCACCTCCCTGTGAACGTCCTGCAACAGTTTCACCAGCGCGTCGCCGGACACCGACACACGCTCGAGCAAAGACACCGGAGCGGTCCGGTGACTGAGTCCGATCGCAAGAACGCTCACTGGCTGTCCACGGCCATCAACGGCCCCCCACTCATCCGATCCGCTTTGCGTTGCTCGTGGAACGCGAGGATCTGCAGCTCGATCGACAGGTCGACCTTTCGGACATCAACAGTGTCAGGCACGGAAAGCACGACTGGGGCGAAGTTCAGGATGCTGGTCACGCCTGTGGCGACCACACGGTCGCACAACTCTTGCGCCGCTGCCGCCGGTGTGGCCAGCACGACGATCGAGACCCCTCGCCTCTTGATGACGGCTTCCAGTTCGTCGATGTGCTCAACATTCAACCCCGCTATGTCGTCGCCCACGATTTCGGGGTCGGCGTCGAGCAGCGCCGCGACGCGGAAGCCCCTGGAGACGAACCCCCCGTAGTTGGCGAGCGCGCGGCCGAGGTTACCGACTCCGACGATCGCGACGGCCCAGTCCTGGGTGAGGCCGAGCTCCCTGGAGATCTGGTAGACGAGGTACTCCACGTCATAGCCTACGCCCCGGGTGCCGTACGAGCCGAGGTGCGACAGGTCCTTGCGGAGCTTGGCCGAGTTCACCCCCGCCGCGGTGGCCAGGTCCTCCGAGCTCACCGTGGCGATGCCGCGCTCTGCCATCCCGTTGAGCGCCCGCAGGTACAACGGGAGCCTGGCCACCGTCGCCTCGGGGATGCCGCGGTCGCGCGGTTGGGACTGACGCATCACGTGCCGAGGCTCCTTGGGACTGCGCGAAGAGTAATGTGGCCGCCTTTCAGACTAATCCCTTTGTGAACCGACGCACAAAGTCGTGACTAGGCTGAGGGCATGCACCGCATCACATTGCTGGGCAAGCCAGGCTGCCATCTGTGCGAAGACGCGCGCGCGATCATCGCCAGAGTGGCGGCGGACATGGGCGTGCCGTGGGAGGAGGTCGACATCAACTCCTCACCCGAGCTGACCGAGAAGTACTGGGAGATGATTCCCGTCACTCTCATCGACGGGGTGCAGCACGACTTCTGGCGGGTCTCCGAACCCCGCCTGCGCGCTGCCCTGTCCGGCTGACCGGTCGGTACGGCACGCGTCAGAGCTGGAAGGCCGTCGGCAGCGGCACGACCTTGGCCGCGTTGACGTTGAGCTCGATGACGTTGGTGGCGAGCACCATCGACTGGCGTTCGGTGAGGAAGCGCTCCATGTGGGGCTGGCGCTGGTGCTCGCCGTAGGCGACCTCGTCGCGGTAGAGCTCGTAGACGATCCGCTGAAGCGGGGCCGACTTGACCGCGTGGCAGGCGTAGACCAGCGTGTCGGGCTCGCTGCGCCGTACGGCGTCGACGGTGTGCTCGGCCAGCCGGTCGAACGCGTCGCCGGAGCCGTCCATGATCGTGAAGACGGTCAGCAGGCCGTAGATGCTCGGCGAGGGGCGCGAGGTGCCCTCGGCGGGGACCGTGGTGGAGCCGGTCGTGAATCCGGGGATCTCGGCGCCAGGGTAGACGGCGCCGGTGGCGGGCATGCCGTACTCGGGCTCGCGGGCGCGTGAGCCGTACCCGTGAGGGCCCGCTGACAGGCCCTCGGGCACGCCGAACATGCCGGTCTCAGGCGGCGCCTGGGAATGGGCGCCCGGCATGCTGTGCGGGCCTGTGTGGGGGTTCGCGTTCGGGTTGTTCGGGTTCAGGTGGGCGCCGGTGTGCTGGCCGGGCTGCGGGCCGCTGGGCGGGATCGAGCCGTAGCCGCGGTCGTCGCCGTTGGCCATGAAGGAGCCGGTGGCCGGGCCCGAGGCGAAGGGATCCATCCTGGCCGCGTAGTCGACCTCCTGCTCGCCCGCACGGTACTCGGCGACCAGGTCGCCGAGCCCCGACCTGCGGGGCTGCGCGGCCGGCTGCTGGACGGCCTGGGGCTGCGGCGCGGCGGGCTGCGGCGAGGACGCGGCCCTGCGGCCCGCAGGACGGGAGCCCCAGGCCTCCTCGCCGATGTCGTCGTCCTCCTCGTCGTACGGCGCGAGCGGGCGCAGCACGGAGTACCAGATGGCGGCCGCGGCGACGACGAGCAGCGCGACGGTGAAGAAGGCGGGCACGCTGAAGCGCACGGAGCCGACCAGCGCGATGGCGCTGGGCGCGACGACCAGGCTGGCGTGCAGGTTGTCGGTGTCGTATTCGTCGCCGTTGCGCCAGCGCAGACCCGCCACCACCAGGCAGCCGAGCATGGTGAGGACGACGAGCGCGTGGACGCCGGTCAGGACCGATCCCGCGACCAGGTCCCAGTGGAGGCTGCCGGAGGGCAGGGTCTCGTTCTTGAGCTTGGCCTCCTCGACCACGGGGTCGAGAACCAGGATGTAGGTGGAGACGATGGTGACGGCGGCGCCCAGGAGCCAGGAGACGAAGCTGGCACGGCCCTTCTCGGCGAGCAGCTGGACCAGGCCGATGGTCAGCCACAGCGGCGCCAGGAGCGCCCCGAACAGCTGGTAGAGCCTGAAGGTGAGAGGTCCGAAGGTCTGAAGGCCGCCCAGGCCGACCACGGCAAGGCAGAGGCAGAGGGCGATCGCCGCCACGATCCAGGCGATCAGCCAGCCGTCACGGTCTTCCAGAAAGCGGCGCACCAGCGCGAACGCGGCGATCCCGGCAAGCAGGGCGCCGGCGAACGCGATCACTGCGACGAGGAGTTCCATGGTGCCCCCAATGCTGCCGGACATTACCTCTCAACCGGTAGTCGAAGAGGGAAGCAGGTCGATCCACACGGTATCCGCCGGTTTCTGGTAGTCATGCCGTGCCCTGTGTGGATTGTGGAATTTCCAGTTGATTTCTAGAGTGTTCGAGCACGCCGCACCCCTTACCCCTAGGGATACCGGATGCCTGACTCGTGGTCGTTCGCCGGGCTACTTCCTCCATCCACGACCGGAGGAGCACGGACGAGCGAACTTGCCGTGCGCGAAGACGTCCCAGACACGGAGCACGGTGAGCTGCGCGCGCTGGTCTTACGGGCGAAGGCCGGCGACAACGACGCTTTCGGAACGCTCTACGACCGCTATCTCGATCTGGTCTATCGCTACATCTACTTCAGGGTCGGCTCCCATCCGCTCGCCGAGGATCTCACCAGCGAGACCTTCCTTCGCGCCCTTCGACGAATCACCGACTTCACCTGGCAGGGCCGTGACTTCGGCGCCTGGCTCGTGACCATCGCGCGAAACCTCGTCACCGATCACTTCAAGTCGAGCCGCTACCGCCTGGAGGTCACGACGGCCGAGGTCCTCGACGTCCCCATCGACGGGGCGCACATCCCTGAGAACGCCGTCGTCACGGCGATCATCAACGACCGCGTGCTGCGCGCCGTACGGGAGCTCAATCCCGAGCAGCAGGAATGCGTGGTCCTGAGGTTCTTGCACGGCCTGTCACTCGCGGAGACCGCACTGATCATGGGGAAGAAGAGTGGAGCGATCAAAGCGCTGCAGTTCCGAGCGATCCGATCGCTGGCCAGGGCCCTCAAGCCCGATCTGGCGTAACCTCACCCCTCGGCAGGTCGTTAGGCATGTATCACCGGTAGATCGTCATTCGGGGGCGGCAGGGAGCATTCATGGGTAGGTCGTCATTCCAACGTCGGCTGTCCGCTCATGATGCCCTCCTAGGCCAGCTGAACGACCTCGGCGAGAACCTCCCGCTCGGCGGCGGCCCCGACCCCGCGTTCAGGGCGAGGCTGCGCGAGACGCTCATGTCCGAGACCCTGGCCGCCGCGCCTCCCCGGCGCGGGCGCAGGCCGCTGCGCTGGCTGTCGCCGCTGCTCGCGGCGGGCCTGGCGACGGCCATGGTGCTGTCGGTGCTCGTGACCTACCGCGCGGTGCCCGGCGACATGCTCTACCCGCTCAAGCGGGCGGCGGAGGGCGCGATCACCGAGCTGAACCCCGACAAGGCAGGCAGCGCTCTCGACGCCGCCGGCGAGCGGGCCGAGGAACTCGGGGCGCTGCTCGACGCGGACGGCGGAGGACCGCACGTCGGCGCCACCCTCCAGGAGATGGAGGAGAGCACGCGCTCGGCGATCGAGCGGATGGACAGGGCGGTGCCGCGCGACCAGTCGAAGATCAACAAGTTCGTCGAGGAGCAACACGAGAAGGTCGACCCCATGCTGGAGCGGCTCAACGACGTCGACCAGCAACAGGCAAACGGTTACCTGGACTACATCGACGGGCTACGTCTGCCGACGGGATAGTCACCGTATCCCGGTTAAGCTGAGGGGCTATGAGGCGGCTACTACGACGGCATCGGGCGACTGAGGCGGAGATCGCCGGCGAGGTGGCGGCAGCCGCCGCGGTGGCCACCGTCCCCGCCGACCCCGACCTGCAGGCCGCGGCCTTCTTCGACGTCGACAACACGATGATGCGCGGCGCCTCGATCTACCACTTCGCCCGCGGTCTGGCCACACGCGGCATGTTCACCACCTCCGACCTGCTGAAGTTCGCGGTCGGCCAGGCGGTCTTCCGGCTGTTCGGCAACGAGAACCCCGAGCACATCGCGGTGGCCCGCGAGACCGCGCTGGCCTTCGTCGCGGGCAGCAAGGTCGACGACGTCGTACGGCTCGGCGAGGAGATCTACGACGAGGAGATGTCGGACAGGATCTGGGCCGGCACCAGGGCACTGGCCCAGTCGCACCTCGACGCGGGGCAGCGGGTCTGGCTGGTCACCGCGACCCCGGTCGAGCTGGCCAGGGTCATCGCCCAGCGGCTCGGTCTGACCGGGGCGCTCGGCACGGTCGCCGAGTCGCAGGAAGGCGTCTACACGGGGCGCCTGGTCGGCGACCTGCTCCACGGTCCCGCCAAGGCCGAGGCGGTGCGGGCGCTGGCCCGCCGTGAGGGCCTCGACCTGACCCGCTGCACCGCCTACAGCGACTCGGCCAACGACCTGCCGATGCTCTCGCTCGTGGGGCGGGCGGTGGCCATCAACCCCGACTCGGAGCTGCGCGAGCACGCCAAGAAGCACAGCTGGCCGATCCGCGACTTCCGTACCGGGCGCAAGGCCACGCTGACCGCGCTGCCGATCGCGGCGGGCGTGGGCGCGGTCGCGGGCGGCGTCGCAGCGGGCATCGCGCTGCGCCGCCACTACCGCTCCACCTGACTGCTCCACCCGCCCGCCAGAGCCCTCAGACGCGCTCTTCCCGAGGCGCGCGGTCCCCGAGGCGGGCGGAGCAACGTTCCAGCAGGGCGGCGAGCTCCACGCTGACCGCCGTCGGGCTCTCCAGCCCGACCATGTGTCCCGCGCCCTGCACCACGACCAGCCTGGCCGACGGCAGGGCGTCGGCGATCCTTCGGCTGTGGACGAGCGGGGTGAGGCGGTCGAGGTCGCCGACCAGCACCAGCGTCTCCACCGACGCCAGCGCCTGTAACGCCGCCAGCTTGTCGTGGGCGACCATGCCGTGGAAGAAGCCCGCCATCACCGTCGCGGGCGTGGCCGCGATCATCCTGTTGACGAAGCGCAGGTGCTCCCTGCGCGGGCCGAACGCCATGGAGCGGGTGAGGGGCAGTGTCGTGACCGGGGTGATCAGCCGATCCCGCAGTCCGTTCACGAGCAGCGGGGTGACGCGCGGCGCGAACCTGCCGATCGGGCCAGGCAGGCCGAACGCGCTCTCCCCCAGCCGGCCCGACGACGTGCTGACGAGCGCCGCGCCGACGATGCGCGACCCGAACAGCGAGGGGCGGGCCGCGGCCAGCCCCATCACCGTCATCCCGCCCATGGAGTGGCCGACCACCACCACGGGCAGTTCCGGCGGCACGACGGCCTCGATGACCGTGTGCAGGTCCTCGCCGAGCTGCTCGATCGTGCAGCGGTCCGCGGCGCCCTCGGTGGATTCGCCGTGCCCTCGCTGGTCGTAGAAGACGAGCATGGCGCGTCCGGCCAGCGCCTCCCGCTGGAAGTGCCACGAGTGCCTGTTGAGCACCCAGCCGTGGGCGAACACCACGGCGTACGACGGCGACTCGGGCTCATCGACGTCCACGGCCAGCCGTACGCCGTCAGGGGTGGTGACGGTGCGGACGCGTCCGCGCATCGTCACCAGGTGAGGGGCGCGCCGCGCTCGGGCGGCCGCCCCGATGGCCACACCTGCCAGCACCCCTGCCGCCATCGCCCACGCTCGCATGACGCAGACGATACTCCTACTGGACTTTTTGTCCAATAGGCTGGTCGTGGGCGATCGCCTTGAACAGCCGACCCGCCTCGGGGTCCTTCCACTTCAGACGATTCTGGTCTTGAGGATGGGGCACGACGGGGACGGTGAGGAAGGAGACCTTGGCGCCCGACATGCCCCGCGCGATGTCGGACATCTCCTTCACCCCGAGCTTCTCATCGGTGGTGACGGCCTTGCTCGCGGCCTGGATGAACGCCGCGAGCTTGGTCGGATCGCTCCTCACCTCGCGCACCATCGCGGTCATGAACCCCTGCTGGCGCCTGATCCGGCTCAGGTCGCTGCCGTCACCGTACGCACGGAGCCTGACGTAACCCAGCGCCTGTTCCCCGTTGAGCTCGTTCTCGCCCGCCGGCAGCGTCAGCTTCGACTTCGCGTCCTTGATGGGGGTGGGCACCTTCACGCGGACGGTCCCGATCGCGTCCACCATCTCCTTGAACCCGGAGAAATCGATCTCGACCGCGTGGTCGACCCTGACGCCCGTCGCCTTCTCCACGGTCTGCCACGCGCACTGCAGTCCGCCCGCGTTCAGCGCGGAGTTGATCATTCCCTCCGACACCTTGGCGCAGGCGGGCAGCTTCACGATCGAGTCGCGCGGCAGGCTGACCGCTGACACGGACTCGCCGTCGGCCGACAGGTGCAGCAGCACGATCGTGTCGGACCTGGCGGAGTCCATCCGGGCTTCCACCGGCCCGTACTTGGCGTTGCCCTCGCCCTGACGGGTGTCGGAGCCGACGAGCAGCACATTGAGCGCCTCGCTCGCCTTGACGGGGCGGTTCCCCACGGGCGGTGGCACCGTCCTTCCCGCCAGCTGCTGGCCTCCCTGAAGCAGGACCATGGGGACGGCGACGGCCGCCGCCGTCGCGACGGCGGCGAGGCCGAGCGTCGGCCAGCCACCCAGCCTGAACCTGCGGCGCGGCCGTTCCATGAAGCGCGCGCGCTGGCGGACCAGCGAAGCGGGCGGCTCGTGCTCCAGCCCGTTCCCGAAGTCGCGAAGCATCCTGAGATCGTCCATGGTCACGCCTCCTCCAGCATCGGATTGGTGTCGCCGAGCGCCGCGCGGACCTTCCTGCGCGCTCTGTTGAGACGGGAGCGCACGGTTCCGACCGGAATGGACAGCGCCTGCGCCACCTCCTCATAGGCCAGGTCGCCCCATGCGACCAGCAGCAGCACGTCCCTGTCCCTCGCGGGCAGCGCGGCGAGCGCGCTGGCCAGCAACGGCCTGACAGCCTGCGCCGTCACCCCCGTCACGACCCGCTCAGCCGGCGACTCGGCCACGCCGTCCAGCGGCATGCGCAGCAGCGCCCGGTAGCGGGCCGCCTCGCTCCTGTGATGGCGCGAGAGCAGTTTGGTGAGGATGCCGAACAGCCAGGGCCTGGCATCGACGTACGACGTGTCGTACTTCTTTCGTTTCGAGAACGCGACGAGGAACGTCTCCCCGACCAGATCCTCTGCGGGCTCAGGACCCAGGCGTCGGGAGACGTAGCGGTACAGCATCCCTGAATAGCGGTCGAACAGCTCGGCGAACTGTTCGGGGTCGGCCAGGGAGCCTCGGATCAGCTCATCGTCCCTGAGCCTGACGGCAAACGGCGCGGTCAACAGGCCGCCCCCTTCGTGGAATCAACGCGGTCCCCGGTATCTCTCCGTTCGGCGCCATCCGGGTTCACGCGCCGCGGGTACGGCGTGCCGTACCGAGGTCAGAAGAAGGCGTGGCCGCGGCGCAGGCGCAGGGCCGTGAGCATCTGCTGGACGACCTCGCGGACGTGGTCGGTGAGCTCGAAGACGAGCATCGGGTCGTCGGCCGCCGCGGGCTCGAGGACGTCCGTCCTGATCGGCTCGCCGAACTCGATCATCCACTTCGACGGCAGCGGGATCAGGCCCAACAGGCCGAACCACGGGAAGAGAGGCGTGATCGGCAGGTACGGCAGGCCGAGCAGACGCGCGAGGAACCGGAGATCACCGATCTTGGGGTAGATCTCCTCCGCGCCGACGATCGCCGTGGGCACGATGGGCACGCCCGCGCGGATGGCGGAGGCGACGAAGCCGCCCCTGCCGAAGCGCTTCAGCTGGTATCTCTCGGAGAAGGGCTTGCCGACGCCCTTGAAGCCCTCGGGGAACACCCCGACGAGCTCGCCCTTGCGCAGCAGGCGGTCGGCATCCTCGGGGCAGGCCAGGGTGTGGCCGGTCTTGCGGGACAGATGGCCGAGCACGGGCAGCTGGTAGACGAGGTCGGCGCCGAGCAGCCGCAGCGCGCGCCCGGCCTCGTCGTGGATGGCCACCTGCATCATCAGGGCGTCGACGGGGAGCGTGCCCGAATGGTTGGCGACCATCAGCGCGCCGCTGTCGGGGGGGATGTTGTCCAGGCCGACGGTCTCGACGCGGAACCACCGGTGGTAGAGCGGCCTGATCAGCTCCAGCAGGACCTTGTCCGTGAGCTCGGCGTCGTAGCCGAACTCGTCCACCTCGTACTCGCCGGTGAGGCGGCGGCGCAGGAAGGCCAGCAGGCGAGCGACGGCGTCGTCGTCGCCACCGGCGTAGGAGGGCGCCTCGGTGATGGGAATCACCCGGCGCTCCTCGGGAGAGGCGCTCAACTCCTGACACCTTTCCTCGACCGCAGGAAGTCGTCGAACGCCGCGGCGGTGGTGAACTTGGGCTTCCAGCCGAGCTCGGCCGCCAGCTTGGCGCCGTCGACGGCCCTGCCGTGGGACAGCAGCCGCAGCTGCTCGGGCGAGAAGTCGACCAGTCCCGCGCCGCGGGCCGCCTCGCCCAGCATACGGAAGGCGGGGGCGAGGAGCGGGAAGGCGAAGGCGCCCGCTCTGCGCGCACATTGCGACAGCAGAAGCACGCCTTCCCCGGTCACGTTGTACGTGCCGGGGTGATCTTCCAGCGCCATCCGCCGCAACACCTCGACCGCGTCGTCCTCGTGGACGAACTGCAGCCGGGGGTCGAAGCCGAACACGGTCGGCAGGACGGGCTGGCTGAAGTAGCGCGTCAACGGCGAGTCGACGCCGGGGCCCATGAAGTTGGCGAAACGCAGCATCGACACCGTCAGGTCGGGACGACGGCGCGCGAAGCCCCGGACATAGCCTTCGACCTCGGCCGCGTCCTTGGCATAGCCGTGGGACGGGCTGTCGTGAGGTTCGACGTCCTCGGTGAACACCGCCGGATCCATGGGCGACGAGCCGTAGACCGCGGTGGTGGAACGGACCACCACACGGCGCACGGTCGACGACCGCTGACAGGCACCGAGCAACTGCATGGTGCCGATGACGTTGTGCTCTTTCATGGAGGCTCGGCCCGCGCTCCGCGAGGGAGCGCTGACGAGGCTCATGTGCACAACGATGTCGATGTCCGCAGCCGCGATCACCTGAGCGATGTCGGGGCTGCGAAGATCCACCCGGACGAATTCCGTCCGGCCGAGGGAGATGCCGCCATCTCGGGTGAGCGAGGGGGGCGGCACGGTGTCCACTCCGATGACACGACTGATGTCCGGGTCCGCCGCGAGAACGCTCGCCACCCGGGCACCGATGTGGCGCGAGACCCCGGTGACAAGCACGGTGTGGGTCATCGGCGCCTCACAGACTGCGTCTACTTCTTGTTACGGCGCTGGATGCGCGTCTTCTTCAGCAGCTTGCGGTGCTTCTTCTTGGCCATCCGCTTGCGGCGCTTTTTGATCACAGAGCCCACGGGACCCCCAGGTAACTGATAGCAAGGCTGAATCGGTGTGCGAGCGCACACCGGTCAACAGACTACCGGCGATCCACGGTAGATCGCCCCCTGGGGGTAACCGTGTGGCAACACTCGCGATGTGACCACCGATCACACCGCTACCTCCAAAGCCTATCCGGCCTCGATGTACGCCTCCCTCAGGTAGTCGTGGACCGCCTGCTCGGGAACTCGGAACGAGCGGCCGACCCTGATGGCCGGGAGCTCGCCGGAGTGCACCAACCGGTACACCGTCATCTTGGACACCCGCATGACCGTGGCCACTTCAGCAACGGTCAGGAACTTCACCTCGCTGAGAGGTCTTTCGCCTGCACCCATCGGACGCCTCTTCCGCACGTGTTTCCGGGTTATCCCCACTGGTGCCATTGCTCACGCACGTGTACTGCCGTCAGCGTAAGTCGGGACTCCGAGTGCGCAAACCCCCTACTTTCCCAGTTATCGGAGCCGCCTGTCAGCGGAACCAGCAAACTCGCTGGCCAGCAGCCGGGCCGTGCCCCTCGCCTGGACGTTGGAACCGTCCATGTTCGTACACATAAGAGTCGCCCAGCCCCCCTCAAAAGTTGGCAAAGGGACGACGAGCCTCTTGGAATGCAGGCGCGAAAAGACGGTATAGGGAGGGCCGAATTCAACTCAAAGGGCGTGTGAGACTCGTGTGACGAGCCGATCGGTCAACGGCGCGTAATAGCGCGGTAGCACATTGTCATCGAGCGGCACCACAACGTCGATCTTCCCCTCCGCCTCGCCGAGGAAGAGCGCGGGGTCGTTGCTGTCGGCGAACCCGACGGTCGGAATGCCCGCCTGACCCGCCGCGCCCGCCCAACCGTGATCGGCGATCACGAGGTCGGGGCGCTCGTCGCCGAGCTCGGCCAGCATGGCCTCCATCGGCGTCGAATCGTGCGTGTGGACGAAGCCGCCCCTGTCGTCGAGCATCGCCACGTCGCCCAGGTAACGGATCTTACGCTTCCTGCCGAAGCCCGCGCCCCAGTAGGTCCAGCCTTCGGCCGGGGTCAGCAGCGTCGCTCCCCTCGCCGCCACGGCCGCGGCCAGCGGCAGGTGGATGGCGAGCAGCCCGGTCGGATGTCCTGTCGCGAACAGCACGCGCGGCGAGGGCCTGGTCAGGACGGCGGCGATCCGCTCGGCCATGAGGTCGAGCGCGTCGATCGTGCGCTCGGGGTCGATGGTGTCCTGGCCCTCGCGGTGTCCCGGGTCGGCGACGACGCCGGCCGACTTGGCCATCTGGGCGAGGACGTCGCGGTAGGACCAGTTCTCTAGGCCGGTCAGACCGAACAGGAAGTAAGGATCACGGTTCGCGACGGACCTGTAGTGGTCGAGGTTGTTCTCCCTGCTGGTGGCCACATCTCCGGCGATGCGCGTCCTGATCAGGTGCTCGCGGAGCTCGTCGCGGGTCAGCACTTGACTCTCCTTCCCACCTGTCGGAGCCTAACGCCTCCACAAATGGTCTGAACCACCGCGTACCTCACGAAATTCCTATCGCCTCGCCGGTAGTGTTGGTCACTTCCATCAGGGGAGTGCCGATGACCTCGCCCGCTTCTGCCTCCGCCTCGCGGAGGAGGGGGAAGACCCAGCCTCGTCCCGAGGCCGCCGCGTCAGGCCGGCCGACGGTACCGCCCTTCTGGCTGCTGCTCACCTACAAGGTGCCGAGCGAGCCTTCACGGGTACGGGTCTCGGTCTGGCGCGAGCTCAAGCGCCTGGGAGCGCTCTACCTGCAGCAGGCGGTCTGCGTCCTGCCCGACGTGGGCAAGGTGGGCGAGGACCTCGACCAGATCAGGCAGCGGATCAGGAACCTGGACGGCACGTCCTACTTCTTCAGGGTCCCGCCGGGCGACCACGAGCAGGACGCCTCGCTGGTGGCGAGCTTCAAGGAGATGGCCGCCAAGGAGTACAGCGAGATCGTCGAGGAGTGCCGGACGAAGTTCGTGAAGGAGATCGAGTTCGAGCGCTTCCGCGAGAACTACTCCTTCGAGGAGGCCGAGGAGATCAGGCAGGACCTCGAGAAGATCCACCGCTGGTTCGCCAGGGTGGTGGAGCGCGACTGGTTCGGCGGCCCTGGCCGTACCGACTGCGAGCAGTGGCTTTCGACGTGCGAGAGCCTGCTCGAGGAGTTCGAGGCCGACGTCTATGAGCGCACGTCGGGCACGGGGAGGGCGGGAGAGGCGCCGTGAGCGTCTCCCATGGGCGCTTCGCGGGTCAGGGCATCGGGTCGAGGCCGTGGAAGGGGAACACCGCGTGCCTCGTCGCCATGATCGCCCGGTCGATGGCGTCGTCGGGATCGTAGACGCCGGACAGCTCCCTGAACACCGGGGTCCTGCCGTCGGTCATGGTGAGGGGCGGGGTCTCCCTCGTCCGCTCGCGGACCAGCGCCTGCCAGGCTTCACCCGTCCTGGTCGAAGGGTCCAAGGGATGGCCCGACACCTCGGCGATGAGGTGCGTCCACGCCCTCGGCACCACCTGGACCAGCTCGTAGCCGCCGCCTCCCGTCGCGATCCAGCGCCCTCCCGCCGTCTCGTGGGCCAGGCGGTGCAGCGCCTCGTAGGCGGTGCGCTGGCCGTCGAGGCTGAGCATCAGATGCGCCAGCGGGTCGAGCGCGTGGCTGTCGCAGCCGTGCTGGGTCACCAGGATCTCCGGACGGAACTCCCTCAGCAGCGGCGGCACGACCGCGTGGAAGGCGCGCAACCAGCCCTCGTCGCCGCAGCCCGCGGGCAGCGCCACGTTGACCGCGCTGCCGTCCACACCGGTCTCCTCCGGCCATCCCGTTCCGGGGAAGAGCGTGCGGGGGCTCTCGTGCAGGCTGATGGTCAGCACGCGCGGGTCGTCGTAGAAGAGCGCCTGGACGCCGTCGCCATGGTGGACGTCGACGTCCACGTAGGCGACCTTCGACGCGCCCTGGGCCAGCAGCCAGGCGATCGCCACGGCGGGATCGTTGTAGACGCAGAAGCCGCTGGCGACGTTGGCCATGGCGTGGTGCAGGCCGCCCGCGATGTTGACGGCGTGCTCGGCCGTACCCTCCCAGACCGAACGGGCGGCGGCCAGCGAGGCGCCGGCGACGAGCGCCGAGGCCTCGTGGACGCCCTTGAAGGCAGGATTGTCAGGGGTGCCCAGACCGGCGGTCAGATCGGGGCCGCCGTGCGCCGAGACGCGTTTGACGGCCTCGATGTAGTCGCGCTTGTGGACGAGAGCCAACTCGTCGTCGGTAGCGGGCGCGCAGCCGACGACCTCGGTCCTGTCGAGGACGCCCAGCTCGCGGGCGAGCGCCATGGTCAGCTCGACCCTGACGGGAGCGAGGGGGTGACCCGGGCCGAAATCATAGGCAGTGAGGGCGTCGTCCCAGACGACTCGCACCGACTCGCTCATGCGCCGACGTTACCGCAGTCGACCGCGTCGAGGTCGCCCGCCCAGCCGAGGCCGGCGGCCGGGGTAGTCCGGGGAGCCGAGGTGGGGAGCTCGGGCCTCCCCCGAAGAAGGCCCGTCGCGGATGGGCCCGAAGGGCTCGGCCACGCGTTCTGCGTCGCGGGCTGATTTAGGGTTCAGGCCATGCGTGCAGGGCGGGCGATATGGCGGTTCCTCGGCCGCCCCGAGGTGTTCGACGCGACGCTGGTCGTCGTGCTCGGCGGCATCGCCGTGCTCGGGATCGTCACCACCGGTGCCGACAACCCGCCCATCGCGGCCGGCGCGGCGATGTTCCTGGTGTCCGTCCCTCCCCTCCTCGTACGGCGCCGCCACCCCATCCCCGTCGCCGTGGCCGTCGTCGCGTTCGACATCGCAGGCACGTTCGCCTTCTCCACGAACCCGACCGTCACCAGCGCGATGATCGCCCTCTACAGCCTCGGCCGCTACACCGCGGGCAGGAAGACGCTGGTCACCACTGCCGTCCTCACCGCCGTCTACGGCGTCGCCCTCGTCCTCGAGGCGCCGACGCAGAGCCTGGCCATCACGGTCTACCCGGTGGCCGCGGGCGTCGGTCAGCTCGTCAGAGCGCGGGCCGAGCTGCGCGAGCGCGCGAACAGGGAACGCGCCGACGAGGCGGTCCGCGCCGAGCGCCGCCGTATCGCCCGCGAGCTGCACGACGTCGTCGCCCACCACCTGAGCGTGATCAACGCGCTGGTCGGCGGGGCGCGAGCGGTCATGCCCCCGGAGCCGCCGGAGGCCCGCGAGGCGCTGCTGTCGGCCGAGCAGACCGCCAGGCAGGCGCTCACGGAGATGCGGCATCTGCTCGACGTGCTCAGGGCCGACGGTCCGGGCGGCGGCGAGGCGACGGGGGCCGGCGCGGCCGGGTTACCGGCCCTGATCGAGCAGGCCGGCGCGGCGGGGTTGCCCGCGAGCCTGGCCGTGGAGGGCTCGCCGGTGCCGTTGCCCGCGGCGATCGATCTGGCGGTCTACCGGATCGTCCAGGAGGCGCTCACCAATACGCGCAAGCACGCGAGCGGGGCGCGGGCCACCGTACGGATCAGCTATGAGGAGCGGGCGGTCGAGGTCGAGGTGCTGGACGACGGGATGACGGTGACCACCTCCTCCCCCGGCGGCTTTGGGCTGGCGGGGATGGCCGAGCGGGTGGCGCTCTGCGGCGGGCGGCTGCGTACGGGCCCCCGCGAAGCGGGCGGCTTCGAGGTCCATGCGAGGCTTCCGCTGTGATCACCGTGCTGCTCGTGGACGACCACGCCCTCGTCAGGACCGGGTACCGGCTCATGCTGAACGCCCAGCCCGACATCTCCGTCGTCGGCGAGGCGAACAATGGCGTGGAGGCGCTGGCGCGCTGCCGCGACCTGCGCCCCGAGGTCGTGATCATGGACTTGCACATGCCGGGGATGGACGGCGTCGAGGCGACGTCGGCCATCGTCGCCGAGTTCGCGCGGACCAAGGTCCTCATGCTCAGCACGTTCGACCTGGACGAGAACGTCGTGGCCGCGCTCAGGGCCGGCGCGGACGGCTTCCTGCCCAAGGATGTCTCGCCCGAGGACCTGATCGAGGCCGTCAGAGTCGTACACGGCGGCGAGGCGGTCGTCGCGCCGCGCCTGCTCACCGCGCTGATCCGCACCTATGTCAGGGGCGACCGCCCTCGGGCGAAGATCGACGGGCTCACCGCGAGGGAGCGGGAGGTGCTCGTGCTCATCGCCAAGGGCCTGTCCAACGCCGAGATCGCCCGGGGCCTCGACGTCTCGCCGAGCACGGTGAAGAACCACGTGACCGCGCTGTTCGCCAAGATCGAGGTCAGGGACAGGGCGCAGGCGGTGATCGTCGCCTACGAGAGAGGGCTCGTCAGCCCTGGGGAGTAGGGCCTTCCTCCCAGGCGTCCGCCCGCGAAACGGTCCCACAGCAGGAAGGAACCGGCGCGTTCCGCCGCGAGCCTTGAAGGCATGACGACAGCGATACGGGCGGCCGGCCTGACCAAACGGTACGGCCAGATCACGGCCGTGGCAGGACTGTCCTTCGACGTCGCTCCTGGACGGGTGACGGGCTTCCTCGGGCCCAATGGAGCCGGCAAGTCGACCACCATGCGGATGATCCTCGGGCTCGACCACCCGACGAGCGGCGCCGTCACCGTCCACGGCGTGCCGTACGCGAAACTCAAGCACCCGCTGCGCAGGATCGGCGCGCTCCTGGACGCGAAGGCCGTGCACGGCGGGCGCAGCGCCCGCAACCACCTGCTGGCCATCGCGCAGAGCAACGGGATCCCCGCCTCGCGGGTGGCCGAGTGTCTGGAACTGGTAGGGCTCACCGAGGCGGCGAAGCGGCGGGTGGGCGGGTTCTCGCTGGGCATGTCGCAGCGGCTCGGCATCGCGGCCGCGCTGCTCGGCGACCCGGAGATCCTGCTGTTCGACGAGCCGGTCAACGGGCTCGACCCCGACGGCATCCTGTGGATCCGCACGCTGATGAGGAAGCTGGCCGCCGAAGGGCGCACGGTCTTCGTCTCCAGCCACCTGATGAGCGAGATGGCGCAGACCGCCGACCACCTGATCGTGATCGGCAGGGGTGCGCTGATCGCCGACACCAGCGTCGAGGAGTTCATCGGGCGCAGCTCGCAGGGCTACGTCAAGGTGCGCTCGCCGTACCTGGCGGAGGTGGCGGCCCTGCTGCCGCACGCCGAGCGGCACGACGACCACCTGCGGGTGGCGGGGGTGGCCCCGCTGGAGATCGGCGCGCTCGTCGCGCAGCGGGGGCTGGCGCTGGAGGAGCTGACGTTCGTGCAACCGACGCTGGAGGCCGCCTACATGGAGCTCACCAAGGACAGTCTGGAGTACACCTCGTGATCGACGTGCTGCGCTCGGAGTGGACCAAGATACGGTCCGTCCGCTCCACCATGTGGACCCTGGGTACGGCAGGCGTGCTCATGCTCGCGTTCGGCGCCCTCATGGCGGTGGTGGTGTCGGGGCAGAGCGGCGGCATGGAAGGCCTGGAGCCCGCCGGCATGAGCCTCACCGGCCTGCCGTTCGCCTCGCTCGCGCTGGCGACGCTGGGCGTGCTGGTGATCAGCGGCGAGTACCGGTCGGGAGCCATCCGCACCACGCTGGCCGCCGTGCCCAACCGGCTCGAGCTGCTGACCGCCAAGGTGGTGGTCTTCGCGGCCGTGGCCTTGGTGGTCAGCACGGTGGCCTCGTTCGGCGCGTTCTTCGTCAGCCAGGCGGTGTTCGCCAGGGAGGGCCTGTCGGTCGCGCTGACCGAGCCCGGCGTCTTCCGGGCGGTCGTCGGGGCGGGGTTGTATCTGACCGCGAGCGGGCTGTTCGGGCTGGCTCTCGGCGCCCTGATCAGGCACACTCCCGGCGCGATCGTCATGGTCATCGCGCTCATCCTGGTGCTGCCCAGCCAGACGGCGATGCTGCCGGGCGAGTGGGGGCCGTTCGTGCATGAGCACTTCACCTCCAACGCGGGGATGCGGATCACCGACGTGAACCCGGTGGGCGGGCTCCCGCCGTGGCAGGGGTTCGCCGTCTACCTGGGCTGGATCGCCGTCACCCTGGTGGCCGCGGCCGTCCTGCTGAAGAAGCGCGACGCCTGACCCCGCGCATCCTGTCCCTCGCGCAGTCCTGTCCCGCGCGGGCCTGGCCGACGTGGGCCCGTCCCGCGCGGGCCTGGCGGGTCACTCCGCGCGGAGGGCGATGACCGGGTCGAGGCGGCCCGCTCGGCGGGCAGGGGCGACCCCGAAGAAGACGCCGACGGCGGCGGACACCCCGAACGCCAGCGCGACCGACCACCAGGTGATCGCCGCCGGTACGGGCGTGAGCGCCTGGATGGCCAGCGCGCCGCCCACGCCCAGCAGGATGCCGAGCACGCCGCCGATGGTGGTCAGCAGCACGGCCTCGATGAGGAACTGGGTCAGGATGTCGCGCTGGCGCGCGCCCAGCGCCTTGCGCAGGCCGATCTCGCGGGTGCGTTCGCGGACGCTGACGAGCATGATGTTGGACACGCCGACGCCGCCCACGAGCAGCGAGATGCCCGCGATGGCGGCCAGCACGCCGGTGAGCATGCCGAGGACGCTGCCGATGGTGCCGAGCAGCTGGGTCTGGGTGACGGCGGAGAAGCGCTCGCCCGGGTAGCGCTGGCTGAGGGCGGCGACGACCTTCTGCTGGAGCGGCTCGATCTCGTCGGGGCCCGAGGCGCCGACCGCGATACCGTTGATCTTGTTGGCGCCGATCAGCCGCTGGGCGGTGGTGACGGGGATGTGCACCTCCTTGTCGCGGGCCACCCCGAACGTCGCGCCCACCGTGGTGTAGACGCCGACCACCCGGAAGCGGGCACCCGAGACGGTGATCTGACGGCCCACGGGGTCGACGTCGCCGAACAGCTCGTCGGCCACCTCCGCGCCGAGCACCGCGACCCTGCGGCGGGTGTCGACGTCGGTCTCCGTCAGGTAGCGGCCGCGGTCGAGGGGGCGTTGGAAGATGTTCGGGAGGTTCTCGTCCGTGCCGACGATCGTGACGAACGCCTCCGTCCTGCCCACGCGTACGGTCTCTCCCGACTGGACGGAGACGGTGACCTTGCCGGGGTCGCCGACGACGCGGCGGACGTAGGCGGCGTCGGACAGGTTCATCCTGCTCTGCGTGGGGGCGGCGCCGACGCTGAGCTGGCCGGGGACGACGAGGATGATGTTGCTGCCCAGGCCGGAGATCTCGCGCTCGATGGCGTTCTTGGCGCCTGAGCCGATGGCGACGAGGATGACGACGGCCAGGACGCCGATGATGACGCCGAGCATGGTGAGCGTGCTGCGCAGCCGGTTGACCCTGAGGGCCTCC
This sequence comes from Nonomuraea sp. NPDC049152, assembly GCF_040648355.1. NCBI lineage: Bacteria > Bacillati > Actinomycetota > Actinomycetes > Streptosporangiales > Streptosporangiaceae > Nonomuraea > Nonomuraea sp. NPDC049152. The sequence continues at coordinate 162,655 of NZ_JBEZDO010000005.1, forward strand.
AGCGCCATGAAGAACGCCTCCGCGCCCCTCATGCGTCTCCCTCCTGACGGTCAGCTTCGGGTGTGACGCCGCGTCGCGGTACCCCGGTGTGCTCACTCTCCGGGGAACCCGCGCCGCCGGTGAGCTCAGCGGGGCGGGCGGTGTCGAGTTCGATGAGGCCGTCGCGGACGTGGATCTGGCGGCGCGCGTGGGCCGCGACCTCGGGCTCGTGGGTGACCAGGACGATGGCCACGCCGCTGTCGGCGTTCAGCCGGTCGAGGATCGCCATGACCTCGTCCCCGTTGCGCGTGTCCAGGTTTCCCGTCGGCTCGTCGGCCAGCAGCACCGACGGCTCCCCCACCAGCGCCCGCGCGATCGCCACCCGCTGCTGCTCACCGCCGGACATCTGCGACGGCCGGTGGTCGAGCCGGTGTCCCAGCCCGACCGCCTCCAGCGCCCGTCGAGCGCGCGTCCTGCGCTCCGCCTTCCCGACCCCGCGATACACCAGCGGCAGCGCCACGTTGTCCAGCGCCGACGTCCGCCCCAGCAGGTGGAACGACTGGAAGACGAACCCGATGGTCCTGTTCCGCAGCGAGGCGAGCGCGGTGTCGGACAGGACGGAGATCTCCGTCCCGTTCACCCGCAGCGCGCCTGACGTGGGCCGGTCGAGGCAGCCGAGCAGGTGCATCAGCGTCGACTTCCCCGACCCTGACGGTCCGATGATCGCCACGAACTCGCCCTGGTCGATCCGCAGGCTCACCCCTCGGAGCGCGTCGACGGAGACGCCTTCGAGCTGGTAGGAGCGTGTGAGGTCGATCGCCTCCAGCGCGGGGTTCATGACAGCGGCTGGCCCTGCCGTACGGCGTCGGCGCCCTTGACCACCACGCGCTCGCCCACGGTCAGCCCGCTCACCACCTCGACCATGACGTCGCCCTGGGCGCCGAGCTTGACCACGCGCCGCTGGGCCGTACCGTCGGCCGAGACCCAGACCACGCTCTCCCGCCCGCTGGAGACGATCGCGGAGGCGGGCACGGCGACGGCGGAGGTGACCTCGCGCACGGTCAGCCTGGCGACCGCGCTCATGCCGGGTTTGGGCGTGGGCGCCTTGGACCCGTCGTCGAAGGCGCCGGTGCCGAGGGACAGCTGCACGGGGTAGCTGACGCCGCCGGTGGTGGCCTCCATGGGCTGAATGCCGACACCGGTCACCGTCGCGGTGTACGTCGCGCCCGGCACCGCGTCGAGCTCGACCTCCGCGCGGGTCTCCGGCTTCACCAGCAGCACGTCGGTCTCGTCGATGTCGGCGGACAGCGTCAGCTTGGACACGTCGGTGACCGTCACGATCGGGTCGCCCGCCGACACGGGGACGCCGACCGCGACCGCCGCGCCGCCACCCGAGGACCCACCCGCCGGTACGGCAGGCAGCTGCTGCGCCGCGCCACCGGGGATCTGCCCGAGCAGCCCGCTCAACGCGCTGGACCCGCCCCCGCCGGAAGGGCGTCCGAGCGTGACGACGCCGCTGAAGGGCGCCTTGATCGTGAGCGCCTTCACCGTGGACTCGGCCGCCTTGACCGCGGCCTTGGCCTGCGTACGCGAGGCGGCCTGCAGCGACGACATCGAGGCGGTCAGCCCGCTGGTGAAGCCGCTGACGGTACGGCTGAGCGAGGCGGTGATCTGGGACAGCGCCTGCTTGTTGGCCTTGTGCTGGGTCTCGGCCATGTCGATGGCCGACAGCAGCTGTCTGCGCGCGGCCGCGTCGTCCACCTTGCGCGCCTCCGCCCTCGCCTTGGCGAAGTGCCTGGCAACCTTGCGGTCGAAGGCGCTGGTGTCGATGCTCGCCAGGCGGGGCGTCGAGGGGGCGGCCACGGGGCGCGCCGCCTTTCGCGCCTGGTCGAGCTGGCCGGTCGCCTGCGGCGAGCGGATCCTGGCGAGGATCTGGCCCTTGTCGACCTTCTCGCCGTCGCGCACGTACAGCTTGCTCACCGTGCCCTGGGCGGGCGCGCGCAGCGTGGCGGTGGCTCTGGCGCCGATGCTGGCGGGCGCCTCGACGACCTCGGTCACAGGGGCTCGCTGCACCTGGGCGAGCTGGAAGGCGGGTGGCTCATCGGCGGTGCAACCGGTAAGCGCTAACAGGACGAGCAGCGGGAGAGTACCGCGACGAACCGTCACGCCGCCTAGCGTAAAGGGAGGGTCAGACGACCGCCTGCCTCACCCCTCTCACAGCGGGTACGGCCAGCAGCACCGCGCATCCGGTGATCGCGACCACCGCGGAGAAGCCCAGGACGTTCTCCGGGCCGACCACGCCCGCCACCGGGCCCGCGATCGCGTTGCCGACCGGCCTCGCCATGACCGAGCCGCCGATCTCGTAGGCGCTGACCCGGTTGAGAGCGTCCCCCGGCACCATGGTCTGCACGCTGGTCGCCCACATCACCGACCAGAACGCCCACGACGCCGGTGGCGCCGTAGCCGGCTTGGCGCATGCCTAACGCGGTGGCGACGGGCATCATGGCGAAGCCGAGCATGGACACGGTTCTCGCGGTGAAGAACAGCCGGAAGTCGCGGGTCCAGACGGTCATGGTGAGCAATGATGGTACATTAAGGAAAGTTTCCTATTAGTGATCTTGAGGCCCACGTCCCGCTCGTCCACCGCGCGCGGGGTGGTCGCTCACCTGACGGGAACAGCACCGCCGCGCTAACGCCGCACCACCGGACACGCGCGACACGGCACGGCGCGAGACGGCGCCGGGGTGGGGCGGAGACCAGCCCCGAGCCAGCGCGGGGCGCGCGGCGCAGACCCACCCGAGCCGAGGCGGGGCGCGAGGCCCGAGCGCGAGGGTCGGGTGGGTCAGCCGGAGGCGAGTTGGCGGCCTCGGTCGCGGGCGGCCTCGATGGCGGCGAGGAAGGCCGCGCGGACGCTGTGCCGTTCGAGCTCGGCGATCGCCGCGATCGTCGTCCCGCCGGGCGAGGTCACCGCCTCGCGGAGGATCACCGGGTGCTCCCCCGAGTCGCGCAACATGACCGCCGCGCCCACGATCGACTGGGTGACCATGTCGAGCGCCGCCGCGCGCGGCATCCCCAGGAGGATCCCGGCGTCCACCATCGCCTCGACGAGGTAGAAGAAGTACGCAGGCCCGCTGCCCGACAGCGCCGTCGCCGCGTCCTGCTGCGACTCGGGGATCCGCAGCACCTTGCCGACCGGCTTGAGCAGGCTCTCGGTACGCTGCAGGTGCTCCTCACCCGCGAAGGTCCCCGCCGAGATCACGCTCATCGCCTCGTCGAACTTGATCGGCGTGTTCGACATGACCCTGACCACGGGCACGTCCACCCCGAGCCGCTGCTCGACGAAGAAGGTCGTGATGCCCGCCGCCGCCGAGATGACGAGCCTGTCGGCAGGCACGTACGGGGCGATCTCGGCCAGTAGGGCGGCCATGTCCTGCGGCTTCACCGCGAGAATCAGTGTGTCGGCGGCCTTGGCGGCCTCGGTGTTCGACACGGTCCGCACGCCGTACGTCTCCCGAAGCGCCTGGGCCCGCTCCTCCCTGCGCGCGGTCGCCAGGACGTCGCCCGGCTTGAACCCCGCCCGCAGCAGCCCCGACAGCAGGGCCTCGCCCATCTTGCCGGTTCCCAGAATCGCAATCATGCGGGCAGCCTACCTAGGCGGCGGAAACCAATGTCGGGGCGGCGGCATCCAACGGCTCATCGCGCTGCTGGTCGTGCTGGCCGCCACCCTCACGCCGCCGTCGGACGATCAGCCGGTGCCCTGTCCCGTCCGCCGCGCCGAACCGCGCCTAACCCCTGGAAAGGAATGAGCGAACGAAGAAGGCGAGGTTGGCGGGGCGTTCGGCGAGACGGCGCATGAGGTAGGCGTACCAGTCGTCGCCGTACGGCACGTACACCCTGACCTGCGAGCCGATCCCTGCCAGGCGGCGCTGCTCGGCGGGGCGGACGCCGTACAGCATCTGGAACTCGAACCCGGTCGTGTCGCGCCCGTGCAGCACCGCCAGCGCGGCGGCGATCTCGATCAGGCGCGGGTCGTGGGTGGCGACCATCGGGTAGCCGGTGCCGGCCATGAGTGTCCTGAGGCAGCGGACGTAGCTGCGGTCGATGTCCCCGGTCGAGGTGAACGCCAGTGCTTCGGGGGCGACGTACGCGCCCTTGCACAGCCGTACCCTGGCGCCGTCGAGCTTCGCGCAGCGCTCCCGCGCGTCGCGCAGGTAGGACTGGACGACCACGCCGACGTCGGGGTGCTCCTTGCGGAGCGTGGAGTGGATCGACAGCTGGGCCTCGATGGTGTCGTGCTCCTCGGCGTCGAGGGTGACCGTCAGCCCCTTGGCCGCCGCCGCATCGCAGATCGACGCGGCGTTGTCGAGGGCGAGCTGCTCCGACAGACGCAGGCCGAGGGCGGTCAGCTTGACGGAGACGTCGGCTCCCGTGGGGAGGCGCTCCAGGAGGGCCAGGTAGGCGCGGACCTCGCGGTCGGCCTCGGTCCTGTCGGTGACGTCCTCGCCGAGGTGGTCGACCGTCACCAGTAGGCCCCGGTCGGACAGGTCGTGGACGACGGCTCCGACGTCGTCGGCGACGTAGCGGCTGACCACTCCCCTGGTGAGCGGGGACGAGGAGACGAGGCGCTCGGCGCGCCGGCTTCGCGAGGCGGTGAGGAGGACGTGACGCAGCACGTATCCAGCGTAGACCCGGGACCCGCCCAGATCACCGATCTTCGCCCGCGCCACCAGGAGACCTCGTCAGGAGTCCGGCGTCTGTCCGATGGCCTCTGCGAGGGGGCTGGCCGACGCTCTCACGCCTGGGGGTCTGACCGCTGGATTCGGGTGAGAGGTCTGAACGACGGGCTCGAGGTCACGGGTCGGCGGACGAACTCTGGCCAGGAGGTCGGCCGACGGACTCAGGGCGAGGGGTCGGCCGGCGGGTTCGGGTCGAACGGCCCCGCAGGGGAGGCCGGGGGATCCATAGCGGGGATGACAGGAGGGTGAACCGGGTCGTGGCGAGATTCGTCATACGGATATGCGGACAAAAGCCCTTGTGGCCGGGTGCCTGATGCTGACTGTGAGCTGCGGCGCGGCCGCCACCGACACGGCAGGCCGCGCCAACCCCCACCAACCCGTCACCGCCCAACCGGTGATCACCACGCCTTCCCAGTCGCCCACCCGGCCGCCCAAGCAGGTCAAGCCGGTCGGCGACACGGTGAACACACGGAAGGTCCCCTTCATCAACGCCAAGGCCAAGGGCCGGCAGGTCAAGCTCGTCTGGTGGTCGGGCGTCGAGCCGTGCACGGTGCTCGACAGCGTGAGGGTGAAGGAGACGGCCAAGCGGGTGACCATCACCCTGTACGAGGGCACGGCCGCCAAGGCCAAGAACGTCGCCTGCATCATGCTCGCCATCGAGAAGACCACGACGGTCAAGCTGAAGTCCCCGATCGGCAAGCGCAAGATCGTCGACGGAGGCAAGCAGCGCTAGTCGGTCACCGCACCCTCTGCGCCTTCTCGCCGAATCGGCCCGAGCTCCTCACCGAACTCATCGGGACCCGCGCGGAGTGGATCCACCGAACCTCATCGAGGATTCACTCCGCCCGAGCGGTCCATCGCCTCGTCGTACACCTTCGTGCCGCGGGCTCGGTGAGCAGCCGCTGTGGGCCTCTGGCCCACGGTTCGATGGGTGTCCGCACAAGGGTGGCCGTCGGCGGCGAGGACTCCTCGAGGGTCTACGTGAAAGCCGGGGTCGGGCCAGGTCTGGTCGTACGGCAGACGGCCCGCCCGCAGGGAGCAACTCGAGCGGCGGGGAACTGTCAGGGCACCACGCCTCGTTCGGCATCCCGAGTCACCCCTTTTTCCCGAAATGCGGGAATGCTGGCGCACGCATCCAGGTTGAGTCGCGTAGGCTCAAGTCGTTTGACAAACCACCTGGCTCTTCGTACGTTGAGCCCAAGAAGCTCAACTTTGACTACAAGGACGTACTCATGGCACGTGCGGTAGGTATCGACCTGGGGACGACCAACTCCGTCGTCTCGATCCTCGAGGGCGGTGAGCCCACCGTCATCGCCAACGCGCAGGGCTCTCGGACCACGCCGTCCGTGGTCGCCTTCGCGAAGAACGGCGAGGTCCTCGTCGGGGAGGTGGCCAAGCGCCAGGCCGTCACCAACGTGGACCGGACGATTCGCTCGGTCAAGCGTGAGATGGGCACCAACTGGTCCCAGGAGATCGACGGCAAGAAGTTCTCCCCTCAGCAGATCAGCGCTTTCGTCCTGCAGAAGCTCAAGCAGGACGCCGAGGCCTACCTGGGCGAGAAGATCACCGACGCCGTGATCACCGTCCCGGCCTACTTCAACGACTCGCAGCGGCAGGCCACCAAGGAGGCCGGCACGATCGCGGGCCTCAACGTGCTCCGCATCATCAACGAGCCGACCGCGGCGGCCCTCGCCTACGGCCTCGACAAGGACAAGGACCAGACCATCCTGGTCTTCGACCTCGGCGGCGGCACCTTCGACGTGTCCCTGCTCGACGTCGGCCAGGAGGACGGCCACGGCTTCGTCGAGGTGAAGGCCACCTCCGGTGACAACCACCTCGGCGGCGACGACTGGGACCAGCGCGTCGTCGACGAGCTCGTCAAGCGCTTCCAGAACGCGCACGGCGTCGACCTGGCCAAGGACAAGATGGCCCTCCAGCGCCTCCGCGAGGCCGCGGAGAAGGCCAAGATCGAGCTGTCCAGCCAGGCTGAGACCAACATCAACCTGCCCTACATCACCGCCTCCTCCGAGGGTCCTCTCCACCTGGACGAGAAGCTGACCCGCTCGGAGTTCCAGCGCCTGACCGCCGACCTGCTCGAGCGGACCAAGGGCCCGTTCCACCAGGTCATCAAGGACGCCGGCATCAAGGTCGCCGACATCGCCCACGTGGTGCTCGTCGGTGGCTCGACCCGCATGCCCGCCGTCTCCGAGCTGGTCAAGGAGCTCACCGGCGGCAAGGAGCCCAACAAGGGCGTCAACCCCGACGAGGTCGTCGCCATCGGAGCCGCGCTCCAGGCGGGTGTGCTCAAGGGTGAGGTCAAGGACGTCCTGCTGCTCGACGTGACCCCGCTGTCCCTCGGCATCGAGACCAAGGGCGGCATCTTCACGAAGATCATCGAGCGCAACACGACGATCCCGACCAAGCGCTCCGAGGTCTTCACCACGGCCGAGGACAACCAGCCCTCGGTGCAGATCCAGGTCTACCAGGGCGAGCGTGAGATCGCTTCGTACAACAAGAAGCTGGCCACGTTCGAGCTGACCGGCATCGCGCCGGCTCCGCGCGGGATCCCGCAGATCGAGGTCACCTTCGACATCGACGCCAACGGCATCGTCAACGTCTCCGCCAAGGACCTCGGCACCGGCAAGGAGCAGACGATGACGATCACCGGCGGCTCCGCTCTGCCGAAGGACGACATCGAGCGCATGATGCGCGAGGCCGAGTCCTACGCCGAAGAGGACAAGAAGCGTCGCGAGGAGGCCGAGGTCCGCAACAACGCCGACGGACTCGCCTACCAGACGGAGAAGTTCCTCCGCGAGAACGACGACAAGGTTCCCGGCGAGATCAAGACCGAGGTGAACGACGCGCTCGGCGAGCTCAAGAAGGCTCTCGAGGGCACCGACACCGACGTGATCCGCAACTCGGCGGAGAAGCTCGCCACGGTCAGCCAGAAGATGGGTTCGGCGATCTACGCTCAGAACCAGCAGGCAGGCGGCACCCCCGAGGGTGACACCGCGCAGGCCAAGGCCGACACCGGCACCGACGGCGACGACGACGTCGTCGAGGCCGAGATCGTGGACGAAGACCAGCCCAAGAAGGACCAGTGACGATGTCTGACCCGCGCGATAACGGGCCCGAGACGGAGCCAGTGATCCGCGACAACCGCAAGATCGACCCCGAGACCGGCCAGGCGAGGTCCGCCATGGAGGAGCAGGTCCAGGCCGCTCCTCCGGCGGCCCCGGCGGCCGGTGGTGACGCCGCGGGCCTGCTGGCCGAGCGCACCGCCGACCTGCAGCGTCTGCAGGCGGAGTACACCAACTACCGCAGGCGGGTCGAGCGCGACAGGATCGCGGTCCGCGAGCAGGCGGTCGCCGGGGCGCTCTCCGAGCTGCTGCCGGTCCTCGACGACATCGGCAGAGCCCGCGACCACGGCGAGCTGACCGGCGGTTTCGCCAAGGTCGCCGAGTCGCTGGAAGCTGTCGTCACCAAGCTGGGGCTGATCTCGTTCGGTCAGAAGGGCGAGCCCTTCGACCCGACCGTTCACGAGGCGCTGATGCACAGCTACTCCTCGGAGGTGACCGAGCCGACCGCCATCGAGGTGCTGCAGCTCGGCTACCGCATCGGCGACCGGGTGCTGCGTCCCGCTAGGGTCGCGGTCGCCGAGCCCGAGGACGCCCCCGCCGCGTCCGACGAAAACTAAGAGACCCCCGAAAGGACGCCATAGATGAGCACCAAGGACTACCTGGAGAAGGATTACTACGCCGTCCTTGGTGTGCCCAAGACCGCCACCGCCGACGAGATCAAGAAGGCCTACAGGAAGCTGGCCAGGCAGTACCACCCTGACGCCAACCAGGGTGACGCCGCCAAGGAGGCCAGGTTCAAGGAGATCTCCGAGGCCAACGACGTGCTCTCCGACAGCAAGCGCCGTAAGGAGTACGACGAGGCGCGCACGCTGTTCGGCTCGGGCGTGGGCGGGCCGCGGCCTGGCGGCGGTGGCGGTGGTTTCCCGTTCGACTTCGGTGACCTGTTCGGCGGCACGGGACAGCAGAGCGGAAGCACGAGCGAGCGCATCGGCGACCTTTTCGGGGGGCTGTTCAACAGGGGCGGCGCGGGCGGCGCCCGCACCACGGGCACGACGACCAGGCCGCGCCGCGGCCAGGACATCGAGTCCGAGGTGACGCTCACCTTCACCGAGGCGGTGGAGGGCCACACCGTCTCGCTCAGGCTGACCACGTCGTCGGCGTGCAAGGCGTGCAGCGGTACGGGGGCCAAGGCGGGCACCACCCCGAGGGTCTGCCCGACCTGTGAGGGCACCGGTGCGGCCAGCCGTAACCTGGGCAACTTCGCCTTCTCCGAGCCGTGCCGCGACTGCAAGGGCCGTGGACTCCTCGTCGACGACCCGTGCCCCGTCTGCGACGGCAGCGGCAGGGCCAAGAGCACCCGCACCATCCAGGCGCGCATCCCCGCCGGGGTCGCCGACGGACAGCGGGTCAAGCTCAAGGGCAAGGGCGCGCCGGGCGAGAACGGCGGGCCCGCAGGCGACCTCTACATCCAGACTCACGTCAAGCCGCACGCGGTGTTCGGGCGGTCAGGCGACAACCTGACCATCACCGTTCCCGTCACCTTCACCGAGGCGGCGCTCGGCGCGGAGATCAAGGTGCCCGTCCTCAAGGGCCTGCCTGTCACTCTGCGCATTCCGGCGGGCACGCCCAACGGCCGCACCTTCAGGGTTCGCGGTAGGGGGGCCACCCGTAAGGACGGCACCAAGGGCGACCTGCTCGCCTCGGTCGAGGTGCTCGTTCCGCACGAGCTCGACGACAAGTCGCGCGAGCTGCTGAACGAGTTCCGCACGGCCACCGCGAGCGAGGACCCGAGGGCCGACCTCATCCAACGTGCCAGGAGCGAGTAGGCCGATGGACGCCAACTACTTCAACCTGTCCGACGAGACACCCGTCTATGTCATCTCGGTGGCCGCGCAGCTGTCCGGTCTGCACCCGCAGACCCTCAGGCAGTACGACCGCCTCGGGCTGGTCAGCCCGGGGCGTACGGCGGGGCGCGGCCGCCTCTACTCGATGCGAGACATCATCCAGCTGCGCGAGGTGCAACGCCTGTCCCAGGAGGAAGGCATCAACCTCGCCGGCATCAAGCGGATCCTTGAACTGGAGAACGAGGCGCTGAGGTTGCGTGAGGAGGTCCACCGCCTCAGGGCCGAGATGTCCATGGTCAAAGCTCTGATCCGATACGAGCTGCCACCGGGGGCCTGAACATATGGACTACAAGCTCACGCAGAAGAGCCAGGAAGCGCTGTCGGTCGCGATGCGGCGGGCCGCCGCTGAGGGGAATCCCGAGATCGCACCCGCGCACCTGCTCTCCGCCCTGCTCTCCCAGACGGGCGGCACCGCCGTACCCCTGCTCGAAGCGGTCGGCGTCGACTGGAAGACATTGCGCGCGAAGGTGGAGACCGCGCTGGCGGCCCTGCCGAAGGCGCAGGGCGCCACGGTGAGCGCGCCCTCCAGCTCGCGGCAACTGCTCACGGTGATCAACACCGCGGCGCAGCGGGCCAAGCGGCTGGAGGACGAGTACGTCTCGACCGAGCACCTGCTGGTCGGTCTCGCGACCGACGGCGGCGAGATGGCCACGCTCCTGAAGGAGACGGGTGCCACGCCGCAGGCGCTGCTCGACGCGTTCGAGAAGGTGCGCGGGCACGCGAGGGTCACCAGCGAGACCCCCGAGGACACCTATCAGGCGCTGGAGAAGTACGGCGTCGACCTGACCGAGCGGGCCAGGAGCGGCAGGCTCGACCCGGTGATCGGGCGCGACTCCGAGATCAGGCGCGTGGTGCAGGTGCTGTCGCGCCGTACCAAGAACAACCCCGTGCTGATCGGCGAGCCCGGCGTCGGCAAGACCGCCGTCGTCGAGGGGCTGGCCCAGCGGATCGTCGCCGGCGACGTGCCCGAGTCGCTGCGCAACAAGAAGCTGATCTCGCTCGACCTCGGCGCGATGGTCGCTGGCGCGAAGTACCGCGGCGAGTTCGAGGAGCGGCTCAAGGCCGTCCTCTCCGAGATCAAGGAGAGCAACGGGCAGATCGTCACCTTCATCGACGAACTGCACACCGTGGTCGGGGCGGGCGCCGCCGAGGGCGCCATGGACGCGGGCAACATGCTCAAGCCGATGCTGGCGCGCGGCGAGCTGCGCATGATCGGCGCGACCACTCTCGACGAGTACCGCGAGCGCATCGAGAAGGACGCCGCGCTCGAGCGGCGTTTCCAGCAGGTGTTCGTCGGCGAGCCGTCCGTCGAGGACACGATCGCGATCCTGCGCGGGCTGAAGGGCCGCTACGAGGCCCACCACCAGGTGCAGATCGCCGACAGCGCCCTCGTGGCCGCCGCCGCGCTGTCCGACCGCTACATCACCAACCGCTTCCTGCCCGACAAGGCCATCGACCTGGTCGACGAGGCCGCCTCGCGGCTGCGCATGGAGATCGACTCGCGTCCCGTCGAGATCGACCAGCTCCAGCGCAACGTCGACCGGATGAAGATGGAGGAGCTGGCCCTGGCCAAGGAGACCGACGAGGCCTCCATCCAGCGCCTCGAACGGCTGCGCGCCGAGCTCGCCGACCGGCAGGAGGAGCTCAACGCCCTCGTCGCCAGGTGGCAGCGGGAGAAGGCGGGCCTCAACAAGGTCGGCGACCTGAAGAAGCAGCTCGACGAGGTGCGCGGCGCAGCCGAGCGCTTCCAGCGCGACGGCAACTACGCCGAGGCGTCCAGGTTGCTGTACGACGAGGTGCCGCGCCTGGAGAAGGAGCTGTCGGCCGCCACCCAGGAGACCCCCGACCAGCAGATGGTCAAGGAGGAGGTCGGCTCCGACGACATCGCCGAGGTCATCTCCTCGTGGACCGGCATCCCGGCGGGCCGCCTCCTCGAGGCCGAGACCGCCAAGCTGCTGCGGATGGAGGAGGAGCTCGGCAGGCGTCTCATCGGCCAGCGCGAGGCCGTCAGGGCCGTCTCCGACGCCGTACGGCGCAGCCGCGCGGGCATCGCCGACCCCGACAGGCCGACAGGGTCGTTCCTGTTCCTCGGCCCGACGGGCGTCGGCAAGACCGAGCTGGCCAAGGCGCTGGCGGAGTTCCTGTTCGACGACGAGCGGGCGATGACCCGCATCGACATGTCCGAGTACTCCGAGAAGCACAGCGTCGCCCGCCTGGTCGGCGCGCCTCCCGGCTACATCGGCTACGAGGAGGGCGGCCAGCTCACCGAGGCAGTGCGGCGGCGTCCCTACACCGTCGTGCTGCTGGACGAGGTCGAGAAGGCGCACCCCGAGGTCTTCGACATCCTGCTGCAGGTGCTCGACGACGGGCGGCTGACCGACGGGCACGGCCGCACGGTCGACTTCCGCAACGCGATCCTCATCCTGACCTCCAACATCGGCTCGCAGTACCTCGTCGACCCGAAGCTGGAGAACGGCGCCAAGCGCGACGCGGTGATGGGAGCGGTGCAGACGGCGTTCAAGCCCGAGTTCCTCAACAGGCTCGACGACGTCATCCTCTTCGACTCGCTCGGCACGGAGGAGCTGACGAAGATCGTCGACCTGCAGGTGGAGCGTCTCGGGCAGCGGCTCGCCGACCGGCGGCTCTCCCTGAACGTCACGCCCGCGGCGCGCGACTGGCTGGCGATCACCGGCTACGACCCGATGTACGGCGCGCGGCCCCTGCGGCGGCTGGTGCAGTCGGCGATCGGGGACAAGCTCGCGAAGGCGGTGCTGTCGGGTGAGGTGATCGACGGCGACACGGTCCTGGTCGACCTGGGCGACGACGAGCTGACGATCGCCCGCGCCTGACCCGCTCGATCGGCCCCGGACGCTCTCGTCCGGGGCCTCTCCGCTTTCCGGGGTCAGCAGCCGTCCGCTCGGGCCAGGGACAGGACCTCCTCGGAGGTGGGCGGAGACGCCGGGTGGTGGCTGAGGCACATCGGCACCCGGATCTGGCGGAAGCCCGCCCCCTCGGCCGCCACGTAGAACTGGCCCGCCCGCAACCGCCCGATCTCCGGCGCCCCTCCCCCCTTCGACCTGGCCATCTCCTGCGCGGCCGTGACCTGGATCGGCGCGTTCAGGAAGCCGAAGAACTGCGTGGCGGCGTTTCCAGGGATGTGGTTGTGCAGGCCCTTCGGCGCCTGGGTGGCGAAGACCAGGCCCAGGCCGTACTTGCGGGCCTGCGAGGCGAGCATCAGCGTGCTGCCGGTGGCGGGCGTGCTCCTCCCGTGCGGCGCGAACGTCTGCGCCTCGTCCATGACCAGCAGCCCGCCCAGCGGCCTGTCGCCCGCGGGACGCCGCCTGAACCAGGCGAACAGCCCGAGCTGCAGCCGGTTGACGAAGCTCTGCCGCTGCCCTTCCTCCTGCAGCCCGGCCAGGTTGATCACCGATACCCGCGCCCGCCGCCCCGGTCCCGGCGTCAGCAGCACGCCAGGGTCGACCGCGGTGCCCTGACCGCCGAACATCGGGTCGTTGATGACCGCGGCGCGCAGGTTCTGCGCCACCTCCGCGGCCAGCTTCGCCGCGCCGTCCAGGTCGCTGACCTCCTCGGGCAGCTCGGACAGCAGCGCGATCAGCCCTTCGAGCCCGTGCGAGCCGACCCTGGCGTGGTAGGCCATCGCCTCCCTCAGCACGGCCTGGGTGCGCTGCGCCTTGGCCGTCGGCCCGTCGATCCTGGCCCTGGGCGCGAGGGCGGCCACCGCAGCGTCGAGCGCCAGGCGGAACTCGTCGGGGTCGTCGGCGAGGCCGCTCAGGTCGGGCAGCGGCTGGAAGGTGAGCGGGCGGCCGGTCTGCATGCCGGGGGTCCAGACGATGACGTCGGTGTTCGCGAGGTAGGCGGCGGCCTTCCGCTCGTCGCCGTCCTCCCAGGTGGGCGGGGGCGTAGGCCATGCCGTACCGAGGCGGGACAGGTCGTTGTTCGGATCCAGCACGATGGCGGAGACGCCCTGCAGCGCGCACTCCTCGATGAGCCTGCGGATCAGCACGGTCTTGCCCGAGCCTGAGCCCGCGAAGATGACCGTGTGCTTTCTGAGGGCGGCCAGCTCGACGCGCACCGGGGTGCCCGTGCTCTCCTCCCTCCCGACGACGAGCGACCCGTCCGTTGCGGCTGCGGCGGGCACGTCCACGAGCACGGCCTCCCCCGAAGCGGCCCCATCCGCCTCAGATGAGCTCGCCGGGGACGGAACCACGGCTGACGGGGTCGCGGCGATCGGGCCGGTCGCGGCGGGGGCGTCCGGCGGGCTCAGCCTCTGGGAGTCCGTGACCGGCTGGCGCAGGGCCTCGACCAGCAGTTTCACGTCGTCGGCCGGGCGCCGGGCGGCCAGCCACTCCTGCAGGTGCGGGGGCTCCTCGTCGAGCAGCGCCCGCAGCGCCGACAGCGTCCGCAGGTCCGCCTCGTCCACCTGCAGCACCCTGCCGCCCGCCGCCTCGAACGACGCCAGCGCCTCCTTCGTCTTCGGCCCGCCCGACCAGTGCGCGTTGCGCAGCACGAACAACTGCCGTCTCGGCACCCCCGCCCGCAGGCCCGCCGAGACGCACGCCGCCCTGAGCCGGTGCAGGGCCGCGACGGGGCTGGCGCTGGCGATGCCCCTGAAGCACCAGTGCACCTCGTCCTCCGTCGCCTCGTCGAGCGTCAGGCGCAGGCGGGCGTGCAACGGCGGCTTCCTGCTCGGCGGCGGGTCCTGGGCGTACCTGTGGGCCGCCGCGCCCCTGCCCGCCATCCAGGCGGTCAGCCCCGCCGAGAGCAGCCCTGGCATGACGGCGTCCTCGGTCCTGGGGTCCAGCGCGGGCTCGACGTCGGCGCGCTCCCTCAGCAGGGCGAAGTGGGCGTCGAGCGCCGCCAGCCCCGAGGGGCCGACGTCGGACGGCGGGACGTCCCCTCCGCCTCCGCCGTCCCCTGGCTCGTCCAGCCGGTCGAGCTCGCTGATCTCGCCCTCGGCGAGGCAGGTCTGGACATGCTTGTCGATCTTGACGAGGATCTGGCGCGGGGTCAGCCCGACCGCGCTGTTGAAGGCGTCCTCCTTCACCGGCCAGGTCGGGTACGGCGGGACGAACCCCGCCCGTCCGAACCCCGCCGCGAAACGCCGCTCGACGATGGCCCTCGCGGTCTGCGCGTCCTTCAGCACCCTGAGCGTGGCGGGTTCCCTGAACCTGTCGCGGACCGTGGCGGTCGCCTGGTCGCGGATCAGCATCCAGGTGTGCGGCAGGCACGACAGCACGGTCAGCGTGCGCCTGGTGACATCGCGCAGGGCCATCAGCCCTCCGGCCACCTGCTCGATGACGACGCCCTGCCCCTCGTCCACCAGGCGGGAGCCGGACTGCGCGACCAGCGCGTCGACCTGGTCGACGGCGATCACCGAGGGACCTGTCAGCGCCAGCAGCCGCGACAGGTCGCGCACCACCTCCTGCGGCGACCGGTAGCCGCCGGTCAGCCCCCATTCCTTCCCCAGCCCCTCGTCGGGGACCGATGACAGGTAGGCCTGGCCCACGTCCTGCGCCGCCAGGTCGTCGGAGGCCAGCAGTACCAGCGCCCTCGCCGTTTCGTGCGCGTCCCTGAGCACGGTGCCGCCCTTGCGGCGCAACGCCTCCACGAACAGGTCGAGCGCCCTCCTGTCCAGCTGACCCCTGCCGTCGACGGCCCGCCGTACCATCCTCGGCACGTCGGCCAGCTGGGCCAGCCGGTTCAGCAGCAGCCGCAGCTGCGACTGGCCGTCCTCGGCCGGACGCCAGAGGCTGTCGAGCATCGCGATCACGATGCTGTCCCAGAAGCTCCTGGCGTCGAGCAGGCCAACCAGGAAGAAGTAGCCGCCCTCCCGCTGGGCGTGCTCGCGCGCCCAGCCGAGCAGGTGGGTCTTGCCGGTGCCGCGCTGCCCCTGGATCACCACCCCGATCGGGCTGGCGTCGGCGCTCTCCTTCGCCTCCGTCACCCCTCGGCGCAGGTCGAGCGCGGCCATCGGGTGCAGGCTCTCCACGTGGTACGGCGAAGGCCGCCACACGTCGTCGGGAGCGTGGACGGCGTTGAGCCTCAACGCGCCCAGCGCCTCCCATTCCGCCGTCATCGCGCGCCGATCGACAGGTAGTGCTTGTCCTGGTCGCCCACGGCCAGCGCGGCCCTGCGGTCCTCGGGCCTGAGCGCCTTCTGGTTGTCCTCGGGCACCATGACGACGTCGGGCTGCCTGTTCAGGCTGCGCAGGGCGTCGTCCATCACGTCCTTGGGCACGTCGGCCAGCCGTACGCGCACGTCGGTCAGGCTCACCCAGCCGCCCGGCTCCCTGGTCAGCTCGGCGTAGACGGCACGTACCCTCGCCTCGACGTCCTGCTCGTCCTCGACCGCCGCCTGTGCGGGCTGGAAGACGTCGCCGAGGCGCTGGTCCGTGCGGGACAGGAAGCGCACGAGCCCGGCCAGCACCGCCCTGAGCGCGGCGCCGTTCGAGCCGGAGGTGACCTTCACGCCCGCGCGGATCTCCTCGGCGAGCCGCGCCCACCCGTCGTCGGTCAGCACATGCGCGAACGACCTGCCCCGTTTGTGACTCTCGACCAGCTTGAGGTCGTTCAGGTGACGGCGATCCTTGCCGTCGAGCGTGATGTTGTACCGCTCCTTCAGCTCCGGGTTGGTCACCTCATCGGCCTCGGCCATGAGGACGATCATCGCGGAGATCTGCGGAACCGACAGTGCCATTTCCTACCCCTTCGTTGACGAACGCCGCGATCTCGCGGGCCACTGCCTGCGCGTCCGTCAGAACGGCGCGACTGGTGAAGCGCAGCACCACGTAGCCGTCCCGCGCCAGGCGCACGTCACGCCGCCGGTCCGACTCGAACTTCTCCTGCCTCAGGTGGCTGTCGTCGTCGATCTCGACGACCAGCCGCGCCTCCCGCCAGAGGAGGTCGACCCTGATCGGGTTGCTGAGCGGGTGGGAGGCGTAGACCTGGTTCCACTCCCTGTCGGCCGCCCAGTCGCACCACCTGAGCACGCTCTCCATGCGCTGCTCGGCACGACTCGCATGATGCGGCCGACCCTTCCTCGGCCCCCACGGCCCCCGCCCTCCGGCCCCGTCGCCCGGCACAGGCGCCTGGTACGGCGAGGTCCGGTCGTACGGCACGGGCGCGTCGCGCGGCACGGGCCGGTCGTGCGGCGAGGGTTCGTCGGAGGCGCATGGCGGGGCTTGCAGGACGTGGAGGCCCGTCCAGCGTTCGAGCCACTGGCAGGCCGCGAACAGCACGTCCGCCTCGCCCCGGCTCAGCTCGCCTGGCGCCTGCACCGCGATCGTCGAACCGGTTCCGAGGACCCTGCCGAGCCCGGCCGCCCGCACCTCCGCGGAGAAGCGTGCCGTACAGGGCCGACCCCGGAGCGCCGCCTCGGCCAGGTCGGCGAGGAATGGCCCGAAGTGCCTGTCCCCGGCCGCCAGCCGTACGGCGAGCACGCGCACGGCCCTGACCCCCGCGCCGCCGGGCCCCGCGATGTCCTCGGCCCCGGGTAACCACCGGGGGAAGCGGCGCACGGCGAGCTCCTCCATGTCGCGCAGCACCGCCGTCACCAGGTCGCCCACTCGGTGCGGGGCGGTCGCGGCGTGCGTGAGGACGACCGGCGACACTGCGGAATCCCCTCGTTCGCGGACCATCCACTCTTTGCTGAAGCTATACGTAATCGGCCCCTCCAGGCGCCAGTGTTACGAGATGTTCGCGGCACGCGTCTCGATCATTAAGAGCTTCACCACTGTTGACCCAAGCCACGCCACCCACCGTGTCGTCGTCACTAGCTTCGTCATTCGTCGGATCACCGAACACGATCAGGGGGAACGTGCATGTCCCACGCATCACGGGGAATTCGGAGCGTCCTTGCGGTGGCCGTCCTGGCGACCGGCATGGGCCTGGCAGGGGGACCCGCGTCGGCGGGAGTCTGCGGGCGGCAGATCTCCGCGAACGACGGGTCGACGGTGGCGTCGTTCTGCGACGACGCGGCGGAGCTGCGCGCCCAGGCCACGCACACCTCGATGGCCGTTCCGGCGAGTTCCGAGGCGGCGATGGCGGCCGAGAAGCTCGCCAAGAAGCTGGGCCTGCCCGGCATGTCCCGCACGAGCGCGGTCCTCAGCGTCGCCGACATGGGTGGCGTCGCGGCGGGCGCCGGACTTCCCTCTCTCCCCGCGGGGCTGCCCGGCGAGGCGGGCCTGCCGGAGGTGTCGCGCCTGTCCGGTTCGCCCGACCTGCCGGGACTGCCTTCGCTGCCGAACCCCGACAAGCTCCCCGTCCTGCCGATGGTCCCGGACATGCCGTCGCTGTCCGAGCCCGCGCTGCCTGACCGGATCGGGAAGAGAGACCTGAAGACGCCGACCAACCTGCACGCGCCGGTGGACGCGGTGGCAGGGAAGGTCAAGGGGCTCGTGCCCGAGGAGCTGGCGAAGTCGCTGCGGCTGGACGACATGCCGAAGGCGGAGGACGCCCTGCGCGTGGCGGAGCTGGACTCGACTCTCGACCAGGGCTGAACGCCTGATGCCGCCCGTTGAACGGGAGCGCGCCCTTCCGTTCACGGGTCCACATAGATCAGGGCCGTGCCCCCTTTCCCGGGCACGGCCCTTCCCCGTCTCCTGCGACTGACAGCCCGGGTCGGGTACGGGGGTCAGGAGACCAGCGAGTCGAGTTCGTCCTCGGGCAGGCCCAGGTCGAGCCTGATGCGGTAGCGGGTGCGGAGCAGGGCGACGTGCTCGGGGTCGTCCTCGGCACAGGCGAGCACCGCCTGGGTCGCCCACTCGAGCCCGCCCTGCAGATCCCCGTACGCCACGAGCGTCTCGGCGATGTTGTGCGCCGTGGCGGGCGTCGTCGTGCCCTCCGCCCTGAGCGCCTCGATGATCTCGCGTGCCTCGCCGGGCCTGTCGAGTTCGAAGAGCGTGTCGGCGATGCCGGCCCGCGGATCGATCATCGACTCGCCACCGTCCTCGACCGCCCGCTGGAAGCATTCGAGCGCACGGGTCGGCTGCCCTGCCTGCTTCCACTCGTCGGCGGCCAGCGCGAAGATGGCCGCGCGGGAGATGTCGCCCGAGGAGTAGGTGAGGGCGAGCTCGCTGAGCTGCCTGGCCAGCGAACTGTGGTCGTCCGCCAGGAGGGCCTGCTCGAGCATTCGATCAAGGTGCTCACGGGTCACATGCGCCACACCGCGAGACTACCCAGGTGCTTCCGGTTTTGCCGGGACAATGCACATCACGGCCTGTGCACAGCTTCGGCAACGATTCGCTCAAACCCCACTACATACCGCGTGTCCCTACAGGACCAAGGGCATAAACGGCACACGTCATCAGGGGCGGAAGGGGCTGGGCATGGCCAAGCATTTCACCTTCGTGATCGCCTGCGCAGCCGTGTTGTCGACCGTCATCCCGGGCGCCGCCGGATATTTCTCCGCCCGGATGGAGGCCGTGGAGGCGGCCGAGCGAAGAGTCGCGATGCTGCAGGTGCGACTGGAGAACAAGATCGAGATGGTCTCGCTCCCCCGTCCCTGTTCGCCTGTTCCCGCCACCCGACTGAAGGGTGGCTATCCCCCGCCGCGAGCGTTCGTGCCCGCGCCCGAGACGGCCGGCGAGCAGCGCGCCCGCCGGCAGCAGTCCGAGCCGATCACGCCTGGCGTGGCCGACGAGGAGTGAGCCTGCGCGACAGGAACGACCTGATGAGCTGCTTGGCGGCCTCGATGAAGTCAGGCGCGCCGGCGGGGTCGCGGCGGAAGGCCAGCTTGAGTACGGCGTCGCCCGCCTCGACCGCCACCAGCACGGCCACGTCGAGCTCCTCGCTGTCGGCCAGGCCATACTCCTGGAGCAGCAGCCCGCGCAGCCGCCCCGCGATCACCATGTTGTTCTCGGAGTCGGAGTCGAGCAGGTTGAGGTCGACGACGTCGCCGAAGTGGAGGCTCTTGAAGCCTGGAACGGTCCTGTGCATGTCGACGTACTCGTCGATGATGGCGTCGACGGCCTCCCACCACCCCCTGTAATCCTCGTCGAGGAAGCGGGCGCCGACCCTGGAGACGAACAGCTCGACGTTGCGCCTGGTCAGTTCCTGGGTGATGGCCCGTTTGTCGGGGAAGAACTGGTAGACGGACCCGATCGCGACTCCTGCGCGTTCGGCGATGCGGGTCGTCGAGAGGGCTTCGTAGCCGACGTCGTCGAGCAGGTGGGCGCAGGCGTCGAGCATCCGCTCGACTCTGCGGGCGCTACGGCGCTGAGTGGGCTGACGGCGGAGCGGAGCGAGCTCGGTGCCGTCCTCGTCTACCGGCAGAGATGACACGAACTTCATCTTGCCCCCAATGCGCCGGGCGTCGCCGGGAAACCTGGGATTGTAGAACCGCGTGTAATGCCGCTCACGTTTCCTCCCGCGAGTCGACGAACTCGGCGACCAGCTTGGCGACCGTTCCGGGCTGCGTGCGCTGCGCCCAGTGATCGGCGACGATCCGTTCGCGTCTGAACGTCGGCGCCCACTGCCTGAGCGAGGCGAGCAACCAGGGGGAGACGAAGGGGTCGCGGGTGCACTCGATGAGCTGCACGGGTGTGTTCACGCGCGGATCGCCCGGTCGGCGCAGGCGGTTGAGCATGTTCGCGCGGTAGAGGTTGAGCCCGTTGCGGGCGTCGGCGACCGAGGCTCCCAGCGAGGGGGCGAGCGCGCCCATGATCAGCTCGGGCAGCACGGGCAGCTGGAATCCGGCGATGTACCAGGACCGCAGCAACTGCCCGATCGCTCTGGTACGGCCCGCCTGACGGAAGAACGCGGCGGTCTGGTCGAGCCCTGGGCCGCCCATCGTGGTGAAGGAGGCGAACCTGTCGCTCCTGGCGACGGCGTACCAGCCCTGGATGGAGCCCCAGTCGTGGGCGACGAGGTGGACCTTGGGCTTGCCGACGGCGTCGAGCACGGCGTCCATGTCGGCGGCGAGCCGTTCGAGCAGGTAGCCGCTGACCGAGCGGGGCGTGGAGGACCCGCCTGTCCCCCGCACGTCGTAGCGGACGATGTGGTGGCTGCCCTCCAGCCGGTGGACGACCTGGTCCCACACGCGGTGGTCGTCGGGATAGCCATGCAGGAACAGGATCGTCGGCTTGGCAGGGTCGCCCTGCTCGTGGACGGCTAATCGAACCTCACCGGAATCTATTAGACGCACCGTCCAAGATTAGCTGTCGGCCGGACTCCCGGCCAGACCCGTACACGAACGCAGGCTCTTCCAGTTGGAGACGGCCTGTGTCCTGGCCGCCGCGGTCAGCGGGATCGGCACGCCGCCCTGGATGGTCGCGGGCGTCCACCGGTCCTTGATCACCTTGCGCCCGTCGATCGTGAGCGTGAGGACACCGGTCCTGCCGGTCTCGGGACCCCAGTTGTAGAAGACGAAGTTGCCCAGGCCGTAGCTGACGTAGGAGTTGCCGATGAAGCCGCTGCCGAGCAGGATGTGCGCGTGGCCGCCGACGATCACGTCCGCGCCCGCCTTGACCAGCTTGGGGGCCAGCGAGCGCTGGGCGGGGTTGGGGCACTTCTGCATCTCGGTGCCCCAGTGGAGGTGCACGATCACCGTGTCGGCGCTCTTGCGGGCCTGCCGTACCGCCCGGATCAGGCGATCCTCGTTCTTCGCCGAGGCCAGCCCGCCCTTGTCGCCCGCGGCGGTCCACGACTGGACGAACTCGGCGTCGAGCACCTGGGTGGCGCCGATGATCGCCACACGGTTGCCGTTCACCGTGACGCGGTAGGGCTTGTAGGCCTCGGTCTCGTTCCTGCCGATGCCCACGACGGGGAATCTGGACTTCTTGATCGCGGCGAGCGAGTCGGTCAGCCCGCTCTCCATGTAGTCCATGCCGTGGTTGTTCGCCATCGAGGCCACGTCCACCCCCGCGGCCTTGAGCGCGGTGAAGGCGGTGGCGGGCGCGCGGAAGGTGTACTGCTTGCCCGGTGCCGGCGTGCCACCGGTGGTGATGGCCGTCTCCAGGTTCACCATGGCCAGGTCCGACGACTTCAGCACCTTGGCGATCGGCCCGAGCGCGGTGCGCGGGTTGCCGAGCCTGCCCCTCAGAGCGCCCTCGAAGTGCACGTCACCCCCGAAGGAGATCGTGTACGGCGTGCGCTCGGCCTCCTGCGGCAGGCTGGGCGAGATGGTCGGTTTCTCCGCCACATCCGTGACCGGGTCGCCCTTAGCCGCCGAACAAGCGGTCAGCGCGATCGCGACAGCAACGACGGCCACGGCGCGGCTCGGTCCCATTTGCCCTCCCTTTATCAGGCACCGAGCATGCCATGCGCGCGCTCGCTGTGCGCGGTCAGCCACACCAGAGCCGAATGTGTGGCCTCGTCGACGGGAGTGTAAACGATCATCCGGGTCTCGGGGGCGCCCGTGCAGTTGAACATCGTGCTCGTGAACCGCAGCCGCCCCACCATGTCGTTGTCGAACGCCTTCTCCCGCGAGCGCGGGTCGGCCACGTCGTGGGTGGCCCACAGCTCGGCGAACTCGGGGCTGGCCGCAGACAGCCGCCGCACGAAGTCGCGCCACATGGGGTCGTCGGCGTGGCGGGTGTAGGCGCCGCGGAAGACGGCGACGCTGCCGTGCAGCTCCTGCTCCCTGTCGACCAGCGCGGTCCGCCACTCGGCGTTGACGAAGCACTGCCACAGCGTGTTGCGCTCGTCCTCAGGGGCGCTCACCAGTTCGGGGAAGAGCGCGGCGTAGGCGGCGTTCCACGCGAGGACGTCGTGGCGGCTGGTGCTGAACGCGGCGGGCAACGGGCTGAGCCTGTCGATGATCTGCTGCATCGCGGGCGTGACACGGGTGGAGTCGCGCACGGGCGCCGCGACGGCGTGTCCCGCCAGGAGGTAGAGCTGCTGGCGCTCGGCGGTGTCGAGCATCAGCGTACGCGCGATGGAGTCGAGGACCTGCAGGCTGACGTTGATGGGCCGACCCTGCTCCAGCCACGTGTACCAGGTGACGCCCACGCCCGCGAGCTGGGCGACCTCCTCCCTGCGCAGGCCGGGGGTGCGCCTGCGGGTGCCGGGCGCCACGCCCGCCATCTCGGGCGTCACCCGCTCTCGGCGCGACCGCAGGAAGGCCGCCAGGTCATCGCGTCGCTTACTCATCCAGGTGCCACCAATACCGGGATAAAGGGACTCTTTTTACTAGTATCCACCGTCTAGCAGATTAGTAGCATGACCCAAACTGCGGCCACTACCACGAACACGACCAGGAGCAGTGGTCTGCTCCTGGTCATCGTTCTGCTCGGACAGTTCCTTGCCATCTTGAACGTCAACATCGTCAACGTCGCCACCCCCACGATCGAGGCCGACCTGCATTCGTCGGGCGCGGGGCTGCAGATGATCGTCGCGGGCTACACCATCACCTATGCCGTCCTGTTGATCACCGGAGCCAGGGTCGGCGACCTGTTCGGCTATCGCAACGCCTTCCTGACCGGCTTGGCCCTGTTCACGTTGACCACGCTCGGCTGCGGGCTCGCGCCGTCCACAGGAGCGTTGGTGGCCTTCCGCTTCGCACAGGGCGCGGGAGCGGCGCTCATGATGCCGCAGGTGCTGACGCTGATCCAGCGCAACTACCAGGGTGAGGCGCGCGGCAGGGCGCTCGGCCTCTGGTCGGCGGTGGTCAGCGGCGGCATCGTCGTCGGCCAGGCGCTCGGCGGCATCCTCCTGGGGTTCGGCGCGGGCTGGCGGATCGTGTTCCTGGTACTCGTGCCGATCGGCGCGCTGCTGCTCGTCGCGGGGCTACGGGTGCTCCCCGCCGACCAGGGCGGCGGCAGGGCGGGGCTGGACCCGCTCGGCCTGGTCACGCTGTCCTCGGCGGTGCTGCTGGTCATCGTGCCGCTGGTGCTCGGCCGCGATCTCGGCTGGCCGCTGTGGGGATGGGTGTCGATGGCGGCCGGCCTCGCGGTCTTCGCGTTGTTCATCCGCGTGGAGCGCTGGGTGACCGCCCGTGGCGGCCGCCCGCTGGTGGACGCCAGGGTCCTGCGCGCGCCGGGCATGCGGCCGGGGCTCGCGGTCCTGCTGTTCGGTCCCGCCACCTGGGGCGCGTTCCTCTTCACCTCGGCGCTGCACCTCCAGGGCGAGCTGCACCTGACGCCGCTGATGTCGGGGCTGATGCTGGTGCCGTGCGCGCTGGCCTTCGCCGCCGTCGGGCTGGCGTGGCCCAGGCTGCCGCTACGGCTTCAGCGTTCGCTCGTGCCCTTCGGGTACGTCGTCGCGGCGCCCGCCTATCTCGGGCTGGCGGCCGCTTCGGGGGGCGGCCTGCCGTACGCGCTGCTCAGCGCGCTGATCGGCGCGGGACTCGGCGTGCAGATCGCGGTGACCAACATGGCCACCCAGCAGGTGGACGCCGCCTACGCGGCCGACGCCAGCGGCGCGCTGCTCACGGTCATGCAGCTCGGCCAGGTGATCGGCGTGGCCACGGTCGGCACCCTGTTCATCTCGCTCATGCAGGGCCACACGGGACAGGCCTCGTTCGGAACGGCTGTCGCCTTGGCGGCACTCGCCGTACTGGCCGGACTGAGCTCGGTCTTCCTCGTCCGCCCAAAGCTCTCCCAGGCATGAACCTGAATGGCTTCGTACGGCGGGGCTCCGGGTAACCGGACCCCGGCTCGCGATCCTTGAGACGATCAGCCCTCCCCGGGCGCGGGCCCTGCCCTCATTGTGAGGTCATGAGGCTCCTGTTCATGGTGCTCGCGATCGGCTTCGCGGTCACCGCGACCCGCGGCCAAGAACCGTCGTCACGCGCGGTTCGCCGCGATCCTCGACGGCGTGTGGGAGGCCACGCCTCCGCCGAAAGGGGGCGCCGCGGCGGTCGGTACGGCGGCGCTGGTCGGGCTGATGCTGTGGGTCAGGAGGGCTCGCGGCCGGCGTGTGTCATGATGTGAAGATCTTCTGCACTCGTCTTGCGGGCGGGCTGAAGTGAGCGGCCCTGAGGGTTGTGCCAGCAACCTGCCAGGGCCGTTCTTTATGCGCCCGCCGCGAGCGCGGCCAGGTCGAATTCGCCATCGCGAACCCCGGCCGTGAAAGCGTCCCACTCGCTCGGGGTGAAGACCAGGACGGGACCGTCCTGCTCCTTGCTGTCCCTGAGCGCGACGCTGCCGTCGGCCAGGCCGGCGACCTCGACGCAGGTGGAAGCGCCGTTGCAGAAGCTGCTCTTCTGCCAGGCCGCCCTGGAGGTGTCGATGTTCATTTTCTCCCCAAATGGGTAAAAGGGGCGCCATTGCCCCTGTTAAGACTTCGTCGTCACCTGCCCCACATCATGGCTTTGCGCTGGATCAGAACGCGTGATTCGTTCTCGTCCAAGGCCTCTGACCTGATGTGGTTGAAGGCTGTTTCGTATCCAGCCACCAGCTCGAGGTCTTCGACGAAGCGAGCATTGTAGAGCTGCTCCAGATATACAACATCGTCGAATGCCGCGAACCGCAGATGGATGAAGGCGCCTGTGTTGACCGGATGGAGCGACTCCAGCGGCAGCACCTGGACGCACACGTGAGGCAGGACGGACACCTCGATCAGGTGCTCCATCTGCGCGCGCATCACCGAGGGTTCGCCGAAGCGCCGCATCAGGGCCGACTCGTCCAGGACGACATGGAGCGTGCACGGATCAGGTCTGTGCAGGACGCGCTGTTGCCTGTCGAGCCGGGCCTCGACCCGGCTTCGGACACCGCTGTGCGTGATGCGCACGATGCCGCGGGTGGCAAGGATGACCTCCCGCGCGTAATCCTCGGTTTGCAGCAGGCCCGGCACTACCTGGGGTTCCCAGCCTCGTTGGACCCTGGCCTCCGCCTCCAACCCGAGGAATCTGGTGTACGCCCCGGGCAGGGTTCCTTCGTAATCTTCCCACCAGCCCCGCTGGTACGCATCCATCAACAGGCCGAGCAGCTCGCCAAGTTTCCGATCGTCAACCTTGTAAAGCTTGGCCAGTGCCTTGACGTCGTCGGAGCTCGCCTTGGTCTTGGCCGCTTCGATCCGGCTCACCTTGCTCGGCGACCAGCCCAGCTCGCTCGCGGCCTTGGCTCCCGTCATGCTCCTGCGCTCACGTAACTGGCGCAGCTCCTGGCCGAGCTTGAGCCTGCGCACCGTCGGGCTGCTCTGCTCTGGTGGCACCGTCCGCTCTCCTCACCGGGAACGAAAGTGTGATGGAGACCGTGCAAGTTGCACGGGGACTCGCACGAAGACTTGCCACAAGGCTTCCACGGGAGGACGGTGGGGGCAAGAGAAAAACCTTCGGTGCGCAGGGGGTAAGGCGCCGGCTGCGGTCCCTCCCGCCTCAGGTGTCACCGACACGTCGCGTGCAAGTTGCATACGCACGTGCGCCGCATCTCGCAGCGGGAATTGCGAAGAAATTTGAATTTTCTTTCGCTGGAGCTATTGCCGCGGCCAGGTCGCAGGGGGACGATCAGGCCAGGAAGGCGAGATGGCGATACGCATACGGGGTCTTCCGCTGACGCTCCCAGCGCGGCCGACAAGGCCGCCCCTTTTTCGGCAACGGCGCCGTTCAGATAAAGGCGACACAGTACCGACACAGGTACTCAGCACAAAGCCGGACCGACGCTGATCCCGAATCGTCACACTGACGGGCTGCCACCCGGGTGACGGTCGAGCCCTCAGCGCCCGGCCCGGCCAAGAAGTCCACCTCAAGAATGCCGCGAAAGGGGTCTTCTATGTACTCACAAGGTACCAAGGGACTCAGCCGAATCAAGTCCCTGATCCGGGAACTGGTCGCAGGGTGGATCGCGCGGGCGGACAGGGAGATCTGCATGGAGCCCGACGAGTTCGCCCACCGGCGCGGCTGGACCGTCGGCCGCACGGGATTCGGCTCCCGCCTGTACCGCGACCCGCGGTTCGACCAGCTCAAGGTGTCGCGCACCTCGCTCGTCCCAGAGGAGGTGTCGTGAGATGTCGCGCAATCCTCGGCACCAGGTTCACCCGTCCGTCGCGGACCTGCCCGCGGCGGAGCGCTCCGGCGCGCTGGTCAGGCTCTGGCGGATCCGCACCGAACTGCTGCTCGCCGCGGGGCTCGTCGTGATCGTGCTGGGCGCGTTAGGAGGCGGTCGCTGGGTGCCGTTCATCGCGCTCACCAGCGCGGTCTCGGTGCCCGCCGCCACCCGTGCCGGGCGCGGCTGGCTCGTCGCGCACGCGTGGTGCGTCGCCTCCCGCCACCGCCTGCAGCGGGTCTGCCTGGAGACGACCATGCACACCCGCTCGGGCAGGATCCCGCTCATCCTGTGGATCACGCCCACGGCCGTCGGGGAGAAGGCACTGGTGCTCACCAGGGCCGGCATCTGCGCGGAGGACTTCGAGGCCTTCGCAGGGGAGATCGAGGCGGCCTGCTTCGCGCGGGACGTCAGGATCCACAGGCACCGCAGGTGGACACACCTGGTGATCGTCGAGATCATCCGGCGCGAGGCGCCCGCCGGCGCGGTGAGTCCCGGCCTGGAGCGGCTGTACGGCAGGAGCGGATGGGTCGCGCTGCGTTCCACCCGCGCCGACATCGAGGAGCCGCCCGATACCGCCAGACTGCTCGTTCCCGCCTGATCCATCCAGGAGGGGGCCGGGGTCTTCGGGGGACGAGACGCTCCCGAAGACCCCGGCCCTCGGGCCTTCCCACGGCCTGCCGTACAGGACAAGATGAGTTCAGATGACGAACTCAGGAGCAGCGATGACGACCGTGCACCGCACCTGCCCCCTCTGCGAGGCCGTCTGCGGCCTGACGCTCACCCTCGACGAGGGTGGCCACGTCACCAGTGTGAAGGGCGACAAGGACGACCCGTTCAGCAAGGGGTTCATCTGCCCCAAGGGCGCCAGTCTCGGCCGTCTGGACGAGGATCCCGACCGCCTCGGCAAGCCGCTGGTCCGCGAGGGCGACCTGTGGCGCGAGGTGACCTGGGAGGAGGCCTTCGACACCGTCGCCCGCGCCATCGCGACCGTGAAGGACCGCCAGACGATCGCCGTCTACCTCGGCAACCCCGGCGCGCACACGATGGCGGGCGCGCTCTACGCCGCGCCGCTGATCAGAGCGCTCGGCACCAGGAACGTCTTCTCCGCCAGCACGGCCGACCAGATGCCCAAGCACGTGTCCAGCGGGCTGATGTTCGGGCACCCGCTGCGCATCCCTGTCCCCGACCTGGATCGCACCGACTACCTGCTGATGCTCGGCGCCAACCCCCTGGAGTCGAACGGCTCGCTGTGCACCGCGCCCGACTTCCCCGGCAGGCTGAAGGCCATCAGACGGCGAGGCGGCAAGGTGGTCGTGGTCGACCCGCGGCGCACCAGGACCGCGGCGCTGGCCGACGAGCACGTGTTCGTACGGCCCGGCGCCGACGCCTACCTGCTGTTCGGCCTGGTCCACACGCTGTTCGCCGAAGGGCTGACCTCGGTGTCGTGCGAGGTCAACGGCCTGGAGGAGGTCAGGGAGGCGGCCAAGCACTTCACTCCCGAGGTGGTCGCCCGCCGTACCGGCGTGCCGGAGGAGACGATCGTCCGGCTCGCCCGCGAGGTGGCCGCCGCCCCCACCGCCGCCGTGTACGCGCGGATCGGCACCTGCACCCAGGAGTTCGGCACGCTGGCCCAGTGGCTGGTCGACGTGCTGAACACGCTGACCGGCAACCTCGACAGGCCTGGCGGGGCGATGTTCCCCATGCCGGCGACCGAGGCGCCGAGGACCCGCAGGCCGTACACCACGGGCAGATGGAAGAGCAGGGTGCGCGGCCTGCCCGAAGCCAACGGCGAGCTGCCCGTGGCGACGCTCGCCGACGAGATCGAGACGCCGGGCGAGGGCCAGGTGCGCTTCCTGGTGACGGTGGCGGGCAATCCCGTGCTGTCGGCGCCCAACGGGGCCCGGCTGGACGAGGCGTTCGAGCAGCTCGACTTCATGGTCAGCGTGGATCCCTACCTGAACGAGACGACCAGGCACGCGAACGTGATCCTGCCGCCGCCCCGGGTGCTGCAGTCGGGACACTACGACTTCGCGCTGACGGGGTTCGCGGTGCGCAACTACGCGCGCTACTCGCCGCCCATCCTGCCGCTGGGCGAGCGGCCGTCGGAGTCGGAGATCATGGCCAGGCTCGCGATGATCGCCTCGGGACTCGAGGGTGACCTGGACGAGTTCATCATCGACCAGACGCTCCAGAAGGCCGGAGCGGAGCTCCAGCTCGACGGTGAGACGGGCGCGGAGCGCAGGCTCGACATGATGCTGCGGCTCGGCCCCTACGAGCTATCCCTGGCCAAATTGCGCGAGAACCCGCACGGGCTCGACCTCGGCGCGCTGGAGCCCCGGCTGCCCGGCGCCCTCCACACGGCCTCGGGACGGGTCGAGCTGGCGCCCGCGCAGCTTCTGGAGGACGTCGAGCGGCTGAAGGAGCGGCTGGAGCACGCCCCTCCCGAGATGGTGCTGATCGGCCGCCGCCACCTGCGCTCGAACAACAGCTGGATGCACAACGTCAGCACCCTGGTCGGCGGCAGCAACCGGTGCACGCTCCAGATCAACCCTGCGGACGTGGAACGGCTCGGACTCGACGGCGAGGCGGTGGTCACCTCGGCCACGGGACGCCTCACGGTCACGCTGGAGCCCACGGACACGATCATGCAGGGGGTGGTCAGCCTCCCGCACGGCTGGGGCCACACGGGCAGCGCTCAGGCGGTGGCCGCCGAGCATCCGGGAGTCAGCGCGAACACGCTGACCGACGACGCCGCGATCGACGTCCCATCCGGCAACGCCGTGTTCAACGGGGTTCCCGTCACCGTCGAGGCCTTGTGACGTAGAGCGGGTCACGTGATCTTTCGGTCGACCGGACGCGTTGGTCATGCATAGGGTGTCGCGCGTGACTAGCGCCCCGGAAGAGGACCGACTGAACACCCAGATCGCCTTCGCCCTGGAGATCGACAAACTGAAGAGGGTGATCCGCCGCAACAGCCTCATGGACGGCTCGCGGCGGGAGAACGACGCCGAGCACTCCTGGTACGTCGGCATGCTGGCGATGATCCTCGGTGAGCACGCGCCGCCCGGCACGGACATCCAGCGCGTGGTGGCCATGCTTCTCGTGCACGACCTGGTGGAGATCGACGCGGGCGACACCTTCATCTACGACGCGGCGGCGGTGGCGGCCCAGATCGAGACCGAGCGCGCCGCCGCCGACCGGATCTTCGCGCTGCTCCCCTCGGACCAGGCGACCCTTTTCAGGGAGCTGTGGGACGAGTTCGAGGCGCGCGAGACGGTGGAGGCACGCTTCGCCAAGGCGCTCGACAGGTTCGCCCCCATTTTGGCCAACCACCAGACCGAGGGCGGCACATGGCCACTGTTCAAGGTGCGGGCCGACCAGGTGCGCGAGAAGGTGAAGATCATTGAAGAGGGGTCGGCGTCGCTCGGCGCCTACGCGTACGAGTTGGTCGACCTCTCGGTCCGCAGAGGTCACCTGCCCGAGTGATCCCCTTACCACGGGGGTAGGGGTCCGATCGTGAAGGAGAAAGTCAGGCTGGCGGGACCGGTCGATCTCGCCGACAGGCTCGAGAAGAGCAGGTCGATGGACCGGCCGATCAGAGCGCTGGCGAAAGCCGTACGCGAGAAGATCAGGCCCGGCACGCTGCGCGACCTGCTGCACGGGGTGCCCACGGGCAAGCCGCTGCACCCGCCGCTGGCGAACGTCACGATCGGCTGCTGGGTGTCGGCGACCCTGCTGGACTTCGTGAAGGCCGACCCGCGCGCCGCGCGGACCCTGATCGCCGCCGGCCTCGCAGGGGCGCTGCCGACGGCCGCCGCCGGGGTCACCGACTGGTCCTCGCTCCACCTCGAGCAGCAGCGGGTGGGGTTCGTCCACATGCTGGTGAACCTGTCCGCGCTGGGGCTCTTCTCCGGATCCCTGGCGCTCAGGCTGGCGGGGCGGGAAGGCGGCGGCAAGGCACTGTCGCTCGTGGGGCTCGGCGCGGCCGCCGTCGGCGGCTACCTGGGTGGCCACCTGGCCTACCGGCAGGCGGCGGGCGCCAACCACGCCGAGCAGGTCGCGCACCTGGTCCCGCTCGGCTGGCACGACCTGTGCCGGCTCGACGACCTGCCCCAGGGCAGGCCCGTGGCCCGCAGGCTCGGCTACATCCAGCTGTTCGTGCTGCGTCACAGCGGCGGCGTGACCGTGCTCGCCGACCAGTGCTCGCACCTGGCGGGCCCGCTCCACCAGGGCAGGATCGTGATGGAGAACGGCGTGCCGTGCGTGGTCTGCCCCTGGCACGGCAGCACGTTCAGGCTGTCCGACGGCTCGGTCAAGCACGGCCCCGCCACCGCGCCCGCGCCCACCTTCGAGACCCGGATACGGCAGGACGGCACCGTCCAGGTCCGGCCCTTGACTTAAACCTTCGTTCAACTCCTACGGTCGTTCCATGATTCTCGTCACGGGAGCGACCGGCAACGTCGGTCGCCACGCAGTCAGCCTGCTCGTCGCCGAAGGAGCCCAGGTCAGGGCGCTCGTCAGGAACCCCGCCACGGCCGCATTTCCCGAGGGAGTCGAGGTCGTCAAGGGCGACCTCACCGACCCCTCCTCGCTGCCCGACGCCCTCGAAGGGGTCGACAGGGTCTTCCTCGTCTGGCCCGGCTTCGCCGCCGAGACCGCCGCCAAGGTCGTTGACCTGGTCGCCGAGCACGCCCGAGGCATCGTCTACCTGTCGGCGAACCTTCCCGAGGACTCCACGATGTTCCACAAGGACGTCGAGCGCCTCATCCAGGCGTCACCGCTGGAGTGGACGTTCCTGCGACCTGGCGGGTTCGCGGCCAACACCCTCGGCTGGGCCGAGCAGATCCGCGGCGGAACCGTCCGCTGGGTGCACGGCGCGGCCGCCCGTTCGCTGATCCACGAGGCCGACATCGCCGCCGTCGCGGTGAGGGCGCTGCTGTCGGACGAGCTCGTCGGGCAGGCTCCCGTGCTCAGCGGGCCCTCCGCCGTCACCCAGGCCGAGCAGGTGCGGATCATCGGCTCGGCCGTGGGACGCGACGTGCGGTGGGAGGAGATGCCTCCCGAGGAGGCCGTGGCGCAGATGGCCGCCGTCTGGGGCGATCCCGTGCTGGCGCGGGAGGCGGTCGAGGCATGGGGGAGTTTCGTCACCACTCCCGAGGAGGTCACGGACGCGGTGGAGCGGCTGACGGGGCGCCCAGCCAGGTCATTCGCGGAGTGGGCCGCCGATCACGCGGCCGACTTCCGCTGACCCGCGGGACGGGGGGCGTCGGCGGGGTGTTCGACGAGGGCGAGGATCCTGCTGGACATGAAGCGCGCGGTGCGTACGGCCGTGCCGCTTCTTGTCACCTCGCTGACTTCGACCAGGCCGCGTCTGGTGGCGACTTCGACGCGCCTTCCGGCTTTGGTGGCGATCACTTCGTAGGTGCGCGGGGTGCCTCCCGCGTCGATCACGATCTCGACTCGATCACCCTTCATGCCCTAATTTATACCCATTTAGCTGGGATTTATCCGTACACCAGTTTGATGATGGCGATGACTCCCACGCACACGATGAACCCGCGCAGCACCGGAGCGGGCAGCTTGCGACCCACCTTCGCGCCCAGGAATCCGCCCAGCGTCGCGCCGAGCGCCACCATCAGCACCGCCCACCAGTCCACCGGCGCGATGATCGTGAACAGGACGGCCGCCGTCGCGTTGACGATCAGCGACAGGACGTTCTTGGCGGCGTTGACCCGCTGCAGATCCTCGGTCAGGAAGGCGCCGAGCAGGCCGATGAGCAGCACGCCCTGGGCGGCGCCGAAGTAGCCGCCGTAGACGCCCGCGCCGAACACGCCCAGCCACAGCATCGGGCCGCCGTCGGGGTGGGCGTGCTCGCGCCGCGCGGCCAGCCAGCCGTTCAGCTTGGGCTGCAGGACGACGAGCACGCAGGCGATCGCGATCAGGACGGGCACGACGACCTGGAAGACGCCACGGTCGAGGACCAGCAGGAGCAGGCCGCCGAGCAGGGAGCCGAGCGCCGAGC
This sequence comes from Nonomuraea sp. NPDC049152, assembly GCF_040648355.1. Taxonomy (NCBI): domain Bacteria; kingdom Bacillati; phylum Actinomycetota; class Actinomycetes; order Streptosporangiales; family Streptosporangiaceae; genus Nonomuraea; species Nonomuraea sp. NPDC049152. The sequence goes on from NZ_JBEZDO010000005.1 coordinate 195,321, forward strand.
CGACACCCAGCTTGATGAGGCGGTCGCGCTGGCCCTTGAGCTCGGCGCGGTAGCCGTACGCGCCGGTGAAGGAGCCCGGGACGAGGCCGATGTTGTTGGAGACGTTGGCCGCGACGGGGTCGATGCCTACGGCCACCAGCGTGGGAAAGGTGATCAGCGATCCCGACCCCACGACGGCGTTGATGGCCCCGGCTGCGACTCCGGCCGCACAGATCGCGACCGCTTCCCACGGCGTCAAGTCCCGCCCCTTCCGCATTCCGTATGCACTGCCGCCAGAGCCTAGACGTCAGCTCCCACCTGCCCCCCTTCGGGGTCGACACTCCCGGTCAGGCGCGAGCCTGGTCTTCGGAACGGCCCGGGCCGCGGCCACCCGTGGCGGGGTCGAGGTCTTCGAGGGGGTAGCGGTCACTCGCGCGGCGGACTGGACCTCAAGGGCGTTCGCCGGTGACTCGTGTGTGAGCGGGGCCTGAGGCTCCTTGGCGCGTCGGGGCTCGGAGGCGGGGTCTTCGGATGGACCGCCCGTACACAGAAGGCCCGGTTACTCGGGCTTGTCCTTCGTGCCGCCGAACAACCCGCCGAGATTCTCCAGGGCCTTCCCCATCTCGGAAGGCACGATCCACAGCTTGTTCGCGTCCCCCTTGGCGATCTCCGGCAGCATCTGCAGGTACTGGTACGCCAACAGCCGCTCGTCCGGCTTTCCCTCGTGGATCGCCCTGAACACCATCCCGATCGCGTCCGCCTGCCCCTTGGCCCGCATCGCCGCCGCCTCCGCCTCTGCCTGAGCGCGCAGAACCGCCGCCTCCGCCTCCCCGCGAGCCCGGAGCACCGCCGCCTGCTTCTCGCCCTCGGCCGTCAGGATCGCCGCCTGCTTCTGCCCCTCCGCCGTCAGCACCGCGGCCCGCTTGTCACGGTCGGCCCGCATCTGCTTCTCCATCGAGTCCTGGATCGAGGCGGGCGGGTCGATCGCCTTCAGCTCGACCCGGTTCACCCTGATCCCCCACTTGCCCGTCGCCTCGTCCAGCACGCCGCGCAACTCGGTGTTGATCTCCTCGCGAGAGGTGAGCGTCCGCTCGAGGTCCATCCCGCCGACGACGTTCCGCAGCGTCGTGACCGTCAGCTGCTCGACGCCGACGAGGAAGTTCGCGATCTCGTAGGTGGCCGCCTTGGGGTTGGTCACCTGGAAGTAGATGACCGTGTCGATGGAGACCACGAGATTGTCGGAGGTGATGACCGGCTGCGGAGGGAACGACACGACCTGCTCCCGCAGGTCGATCATCTCCTTGATGCTGTCGATGAACGGCACGACGAGGTTGAGCCCAGGGGTGAGCGTGCGGTGGTAGCGGCCGAGCCGTTCGATGATCGCCGCGGTGGCCTGCGGGATGATCCGGACCGTCCTCGCCAGCGCGAACCCCACGACCGCGACCAAGACAAGTGCGACGATCAGCTGCTCGGTGCCCATGGCCACACTCCGAGAGTCGTAGGGTCCGGCTCCGAAGATGATATTTGGTTTTCCCTTGTAGCAGCCGTTAACCGCACAAATGCTATTGCGGCCTGGCGTACCAGCGGCCCAGGGAGTTGCGCTCCAGAACCAGCGGCACGCCGAACGTCCGCGAGAGGTTGTCGGCGGTCATCACGTGCTCGATCGGCCCCTGAGCGACGACAGAGCCGTGGCGCAGCAGCATCGCGTGCGTGAACCCGGCGGGGACCTCCTCCACGTGGTGCGTGACCAGCACCATCGTGGGCGAACGGTAGTCTCCGGCCAGGGTCGCGAGCCGCCGTACGAGATCCTCGCGGCCGCCCAGGTCGAGCCCCGCCGCGGGCTCGTCGAGCAGCAGCAGCTCGGGATCGGGCATGAGGGCGCGGGCGATCTGGACGCGCTTGCGCTCGCCCTCCGACAGGGTGCCGAAGCGCCGCCTGATCAGGTGCGCGACGCCCATCATGTCGATCAGCTCGACGGCGCGGGTGACGTCGTGGGAGTCGTACTCCTCCGTCCAGCGGCCGAGGATCGCGTAAGACGCGGTCAGCACCAGGTCGATGACCTTCTCCTCGGCGGGCACCTTCTCCGCCAGCGCCGAACTGGCGAGCCCGATCCGCGGCCGCAGGTCGAACACGTCGGTCTGGCCGATCCGCTCGCCCAGCACCTCGACCACGCCCTCGCTGGGGAACAGCAACGTGGCGGCGACCTGGAGCAGCGTCGTCTTGCCCGCGCCGTTCGGCCCGATGACGACCCAGCGCTCGTCCTCGTTGACCGCCCAGTCGATGCCGCGTATCAGGGCCGCCCCGTCCCGGCGGACGCCCACGTCCTGGAGCCGCAGCACCTGACCACCCATCGCTGATACCTCCCTATGGAACGCTCGGGACAAACCTATTGCAGGGCGAGCGCATATCGTGGACCGGTGCGCCCTCAAACGCCTATCTCATCGCCGCTCGTCGCGTGGGGCAACGCGTGGCTGACCGGACACGTCGGCCTCGACGAGGCCGCCGACCAGGTGGAGAAGCTGTCAGGACCCGTCGTGGTCGACTCACTGCCGCTGCGCGGATATCTGGCCGAGCTTCGAGTCAACGGTCTCACCGAACTCCGTCTCGCGCTGCCCGCTCCCGGTGATCCGCTGGGACTGTCGGGGCCACCGGCCTTCAACGCGGCCGCAGTGGAGGCGGGAGAGGCGGCGATAGCCGTACTGAGGGATCGGGTCATCGGGCTCGTACCCGCGCAGGACCTGCGCGGGTCGTCCTACGTGGGGGTGCGGCTCGCCGTCCACGAGTCGGGTCCGCCGCGCGCCGACCTGCCGTCGCTCGCGGAGGCCGAACGGGAGCTGACCGGCGCGATGCTGGAGGCCACCGAGGCGCTGGCGGACGTGCAGGGGCCGCTCCAGGGACATCCAGGACAGCTGCGGGCCGGGGGCGAGCTGGCGCCCGGGTACCCGGCGCGCGCCCACCGGGTGTCGGCGCTGGCCGCCCGCCTGTCGGCGGCGCTGCGGATGGCCGACGACCGCGGGCTGACGTCCGCGCAGATCGCCACCCGAGCGGTGGCGCTCCGCTCACTCGACGCGGCCATCCGCCGCGCGCTCATCTCCGCCCACCACGCCGTCTTCGAGCCCCCGCACGTATAGGGTTTCCTGTACGGCAAGCACCCGCGTTCATTGGCTTCCTGTACGGCAAGCACCCGACAGCCCACCCAGGTCACCGGCTGACGTCCGTCCAGGGAGACGCTCCTCCAGCCCACGTGGCGAGCCGCCGTCACGCCGCACCACCCCACGGATTCCCCGGCCCGCGTCTTCCCGAGGCCGCACATTCCCTACGGATTCCCGAGCCGCCCACCCCTCCGAAGAACCGCCGCCCTCACGCTCCTGAGAGCCGGCACCCTCACCCTCCGGCACCCTCCGAAGGACCTGCGCTTTCACCCTTCGGCAGGCTCTCTTGGGTCCCTCAGAGGGGAGCCGTCATCCCGGGTCAGGGGCTTCCGGGGGTTGGGGTGGGCGAGGGGGTGCCGAAGCGCCAGATCTTGATGCGTTTGTCCTTGCCCGCCGACACCACCGCCGGAGCGCCCTCCACCGTGGCGACCGCCACCGAGTACACCCCGCCCCCGTGCGCCTTCACCGAGCCGCCCAGCGCCTGCCGGCTCGCGGGGTCCCACAGGCGGATCGTCCCGTCCGTGCTCCCCGACGCCAGCACCGCCTTCCCGTCCACGGACCCGAACGACAGCGAGTACACGTTGCTCGAGTGCCCCGACATGGGCTTGCCGATCGAGCGCCCGGTCTTCGGGTCCCAGAGGCGGATCTTCTCGTCCTTGCCGCCCGATGCCACCACGGCCTTGCCGTCCACCTGGCCGACCGCGACGGAGAACACGGCCTTGCTGTGGCCCTTGTACGTCTTGCCGTACGCCTTGCGCTTGGCCAGGTCCCACACCCGCAGGCTCTTGTCCTCGCTCGCCGAGACGACCACGGGACGGTCGCCGACCCGGCCGACGCTCAGCCAGTTGACGTCCCTCTTGTGCGCTTTGACCGAGCCGATCTGCTTGCGCTTCTTCACGTCCCAGAACCGCAGCATGCCGTCGCCGTCGCCGGTGACCGCGATGTACTTGCCGCCCACCTTGCCCACCGCGACCGCGAACACCGCGATCGGGTGCCTGCCGAGGACGGTGCCCTTGCGGGTCTTGAGGTTCCACAGGCGGACGGTGTGGTCGTAGCCGCCGGTCACGGCCATCGGTGTGGAGCCGACGGTCACGCAGGCGACCGCGTAGATGTCGTTGTCGTGGCCGCGCAGCTTGGCGACGGTGGTGCGCTTCACGGGGTCCCAGACGCGCAGCAGGCCGTCCTGCCCGCCCGACACGAACCGCAGGCCATCGCCGATCTTGATCGCCGACAGCGACTGGACGGCCTCGCTGTGGCCGGACAGCGACTTGCCGTCCTGCTTGCCGAGAACGGGCAACGCCTGGGGAACCCCGGTCGTCACGCCAGTCGGGGTGGGGCTCGGCGGAGCGGACCCCGTCACCGAGACCGACGGGGTCGCCGACGGGGAGAGCGAGGGAGAGGCCGATGGCGAGACCGAGGGTGAGGGCTGCGCCGTGATGGTCCCGTTGGCGAGCGGGGTCGGCGACGGCTCCACCGGGCCCTCGAACGCGCGCGGCACGAAGAGCAGCACGCCCGCCGCCAGCGCGAGCGCCAGGACCAGTGTGCCGCCGACCATCATCGCTCTGCGGCGGCGCGACGTGTCCTCCGCGTGCTTCTCCTCGGGCCTGGTCTCCCTGAAGAACGCGTCGTTGTCGTTGTCGCGTGCGGACGCCGTCCCCGGCGCTCCAGCGCGCTTCGAGCCCGCGTCGGGCGACCCGGGGTCGGAGCGACCACCGCTCCCGTGCGGCGGCATGCCTCCGGGATCCTGCCCCGGGTACGGCATGCCCGGTCGCGATGAACCGGAATGCGGCGAACCCTGCTGCGACGGGCCCTGCTGCTGAAGCCCACGCTGCGGCGAACCCTGCTGCTGAAGCCCCTGCTGCGGGCCGCCCTGCTGCGGAGGCCCTTGGCGAGACGGCCCCTGAGGCGGAGCGCTTTGGGGAGAGCCCTGGTAGGGGCCGTGGTGTGGTGGGTCCTGTCGGGGCGGGCCTTGGTGGGATGGGCCTTGGTGGGATGGGCCCTGATGAGGCGGGCCCTGATGAGGCGGGCCCTGATGAGGCGGGCCCTGATGAGGCGGGCCGGGCTGGGGCGGGCCGGGCTGGGGCGGCACGTAAGCCTGCGGCGGCGGCCCGTACGGCGAGGCGGGCGGCTGCGGCGGAACGTAGGGCGTGCCCGAGGGGTTGGCCCACCCGCCGGGGTAGGAGTCCGACGGATTCACCCAGCCACCGGGGCTCGACTGCGCAGGGGTCGAGCCCGACGGGCCGGCCGAGCCCTGGCCGAACTCGCCGGGGTTTGGCGGGGTTGGGGCGGCCCAGCGGTTGGGGGCGGGGTCCTGCGGCCTCATCCACCCGTCCGGGAGGGAGTCGAACAGTCCCTGAGGTGTCGCCTCCTCTGCCGCAACCTGCGACCCCGTGGTCATCGCCACCTCGGCGTCTCGCTCGGCCGTCGCCCCCTGGTTCTCCAGCAGCGAGAACAGCGCCTCGGCCGCCGAAGGCCGTTCGTCCGCCCGCTTGCTCAGACACGCCTGCACCAGCGGCCGCAGGCTGTCGGGGAACGCCGACAGGTCCGGCTCGTCGTTCATCACGCGGTAGATGACCGCGGGCAGGCTGTCCTGGCCGAACGCGGGCGCGCCGGTGGCCGCGTACGTCATCGTCAGAGCCCAGCTGAACAGGTCGCTCGCCGGCCCGACCCGCTCGCCCGAGATCTGCTCGGGGGACATGTATGCGGGCGTGCCCACGACGCCGCTGCTGAGCGTCATCGACGAGTCGAGCGCTCTAGCGATGCCGAAGTCGATCACTCGTGGGCCGTCGGGGCCCAGCAGCACGTTGCTCGGCTTGAAGTCACGGTGCACGATTCCTGCGCGGTGGATGGCCGCGAGCGCGGTGACCGTACCCACGGCGAGGCGGTAAAGGGCGCCGCCGGAACGCGGGCCGTCCATCTGCACCACGCGCTGGAGAGAGACGCCCTCGACCAGCTCGCTGACGATGTACGGCAGCTCGCCGTCCATGTTCGCGCCGAGCACCTGCGCGGTGCAGAACTGGGCCACCCGCCTGGCGGCGGCGACCTCGCGCATGAAGCGTTCGGCGTCGATGCCTGGGGCGTCGAGCCTGGTGTTGAGAAGCTTGATCGCGACCAGTTCGCCGTCAGGGCCCTCGGCCTTGTAGACGATCCCCTGCGCGCCCTTGCCCAGCCGCCCGAGCAACCGGTATTGACCCAGCTCAGCCGGGTCTCCTGGCTGTAACGGGTGCTTGTCAGGCACCTGAGGCCCTCCCCTGTGCGATTCCCCCCAGTCGCAAGAGTGACCGGCTCGCTGCACGGCGTGCAAGCAACGTCATATCACGATAGATCATCACTCTTTGCGAAATCTTTGCCGGGGGCAATAATCGCCTAGACAATGGGGGATTTCCAGTTCCGTTAGGGGGGAGCTGCACGATGCGCCGAGCAGTCGGCATGTTCTTAGGGCTTGGCCTGATCGCACCACTGGCCCCACTGGCCGCGGCGGCGCCTGCGGCGGCGGCGGTCGCGCCCTTGGCCGGCCCTGTGGTGGCGACGGCCGAGAAGGACCCGTTCTCCAAGTTCAGCGTGAGCGTCTCGTACAACAAGGCGACCAAGCGCGGCGGCAAGATCACGTACTACATCAAGGCCAAGAACCTCGGGCCCTACGACGCCGACTACTTCGGCATCGGCGGCTTCCTGCCCAAGGGCGTCGTGCCGACGCTGAAGTGGGGCGGGCCGAAGGGCACCAAGTGCATCTGGCAGGGTCAGGTCTTCCTGTGCATGCCGCGGTACCAGGTGCCGGTGGGCGGCTCGACCTGGCTCAACTTCCAGCTGACGCTGAAGAAGGACAGCAAGGGGTCGGCCAACGCCAAGCTCGGCGTCGTCGCCTACGACCTGCCGACGGGCGCGGAGGACATCGACCAGGAGGAACTTGCCCGGATGGGCCTCAAGGGCCACCTGTACATGAAGAACACCAGGACGAAGATCGTCTGGCCGCAGAAGAAGCGGCGCACGGGTACCGGGACCTACACGCCTCCCCCGCCGCCTCCGCCGCCGAAGTGGAACCCGCCGTCTCCGACGCGGGTGGAGCGGAACGAGAAGAAGGACACCTGACGCCTTTCGGGGGCTTCGTGCGGTTGTGAAACCCAGTCGAAGGCCCCCGACGGCACCGGCCCCCGGACGCGCGCACGTGTCCGGGGGCTCAGGTTTTCCCGGGGACACATCGCCTGGGCGACGTTCCCGGAAGGCCGCCGGACTTCGAGGCCCGAGGGTCAGGCACCGCCGAACTGACGGCCCCCCAGAGGAGCGCCGGACTACGAAGGGCGGGCGCGGGGTCAGCCGCGACCGAACTGGACGGCCTCCAGAGGAGCGCCGGACTTCGACAGGGCGGACGCGGGGTCAGGCACCGCCGTACTGGACGGCTCCCAGGGGGTGCTGGGCTTCGAGGGACAGGGACCCGGCGCGTTCGGTCGGGTGATGGGGGTTCCGAGGGGGTGGGTCAGGCCAGGCCGTGGCGGACGGCGTAGAGGGCGGCTTGGGTGCGGTCCTGGACGCCGAGCTTCATCAGCACGTTCGACACGTGGGTCTTGACCGTCTTCTCCGCCACCGTCAGGTCCCGAGCGATCTCCTTGTTCGATCGTCCGGCCGCGATCAGGCGGAGCACCTCCCGCTCCCGCTCAGTCAGCGGCACCGGTGAGGCCTCGGCCGACATCATCGCCGCGGCCGCCTCGGGAGCCAGCAGCACCTGCCCACCGTGCACCGCCCGCACCGCCTGGACGAGCGCGTTCGGGTCGACGTCCTTGTAGAGGAACCCCGACGCCCCCGCCCGCATCGCCGGTCCCACGTCGGACCGATCGCTCACCGAGGTCAGCACGAGGATCCTGGTCGCGGAGCCGCCGAGCCGTTCGAGCGTGCCGAGGCCGTCGAGCACCGGCATCTTGAGGTCCAGCAGCAGCACGTCGGGACGGAGCGTCTCCACCAGCGAGACCGCCTCCTCGCCGTCTCCCGCCTCGCCGACGACCATGATGTCGTCCTGCAGGTCGAGGAAGGTGCGCAGGCCCTGCCGTACGACCGGATGATCGTCAGCGATCAGCACCTGGATCACACGCCCACCTCCATGCGGACCGTCGTGCCCTGGCCCGGCACGGACGTCACGGCCACCTTGCCGCCGACGGATTCGGCGCGGTCGCCCATCGACACCAGTCCGAGCCCACGCAGTTGCCCGGAGTCGTCGAACCCTACGCCCTCGTCGCGCACCAGGAGCGCCAGCTTGCCTGAGGCGTGCGTGAGCCGTACCTCGACCCGTTCGGACCCGGAGTGGCGCAGCGCGTTGTGGAGCGCCTCCTGGGCCACGCGCAGGACGGCCACCTCGACCTCGGCGGGCACGGGAGGCAGCTCGTCGCCCTCGAAGGTCACCTGGCACGGCTGGAGCCGGTCGAGCAGCCGCACATGCTTGCGCAGCGTCTCGGCGAGGCCGTGCCTGTCGAGCTCGGCAGGGCGCAGCTCGACGATGACGGCGCGCAACTCGGCCAGCGCCTCTCCGGCCAGGCGCTGGACGCGGTCGAGCTCGACGGCGGCGCGGGTCGGATCGACGGGCAGCAGGGCGTTGGCGGCCTGCGCGGTCAGCCGGAGCGAGAACAGCTTCTGGGTGACCGCGTCGTGCAGTTCGCGGGCCATCCTGTTGCGTTCCTCGAGCATGGCGAGCTCGCGTCCCCGCTCGTAGAGGCGGGCGTTGGTCAGCGCGAGCGCGGCGTGCGCCGCGAACATCGTCAGCAGCTTCTCGTCGTCCTCGGTGAACCCGCCTGGCACCTTCTTGTTGGCCAGGAAGATGATGCCGAGCACGTCGTCGCCGTCGAGGATCGGCACGCCGAGGAAGTCGCGCATGACGGGGTGGGCCTTGGGCCAGTACTCGAACCTGGGGTCCTTCGTCAGGTCGGGCAGGCGGACGGGGACCCCGTCCCGCAGCATCGCGCCGAGCATGCCATGCTGGCGGGGCAGCGGCCCGATGGCGTCCCACTGCTTGTCGGTGATCCCCTCGGCCACGAACTCGGCGAAGGAGCCGTCCTCGTCGGGCACGCCGAGCGCCGCGTATCTGGCGTTGAGCAGTTGCTGCGCCGAACGGACGATGACCTGCAGGACCTCGCGCACCGACAGGTGGCGGGTGACGGCCAGGACGGCCGAACTCACCGCTCGCAAGATGTCGGATTCCGGGCTCACGGCCTCAGCCTACGGTCCTAGGTCGAAGTGCTCAGCACGGGCTCGGCCGCGCGCCCGATGTCGGGGAAGGGCGCGCTTCCTACCGTCGTTCGTATGACGAACACCGCACTCATCACCGGCGCTTCCCGCGGGCTCGGACTCGCGCTCGCTCGATCGCTGGCGGCCGCCGGATGGCGGCTCGTCCTGACCGCCAGGGGCGCCGACGAGCTGGAGAAGGCCGCCGCTGAGCTGGGCGCGACGGCCATCGCGGGCGACGTGGCCGACCCGGCGCACCGGGCGAGGCTCGCGCAGGCCGTACCCGAGCTCGATCTTCTGGTCAACAACGCCAGCGGCCTCGGCGTCACCCCGCTGCCCCGCCTGGCCGACTACCCGCTCGACGCCTTCGACGCCCTGCTGACGACCAACGTGGTCGCGCCGCTCGGGCTGACGCAGGCGACGCTGCCGGCGCTGCGCCGCCGCCGCGGATCCGTGGTCAACCTCTCCTCCGACGCCGCCACCGGCGCCTACGAGGGATGGGGCGGGTACGGCGCGACGAAGGCCGCCCTCGACCAGCTCTCGAACGTGCTGGCCGCGGAGGAGCCCGATGTGGCGGTCTGGTGGGTGGACCCGGGCGAGATGAACACCCGCATGCTCGCCGACGCCGTGGGCGCCGAGGAGGCCGCGAACGCCGTCGACCCCGCCGCCGTCGCCGCCACCCTGCACGACCTGATCAAGAGCCGTCCCGCCAGCGGCCGGGTGAGCCTCTCATGAGTGTCAACCCCGACCCAGAGCGCAGGAGCCACAAAAGCCCACGAGGAGCGAAGCGGCGATGAGCCCGAGCGCAGGAGCCGCAGGAGCCAACGAGGAGCGAAGGGGCGATCATGAGCACTGACTTCGCGCTTCCCGAGGCGTTGTCCGCGCACGAGCCGCCCGAGGCGAGGGGGGTGGCGCGCGACGCCGTACGGCTGCTGGTGTCCGATGCGGAGGGCGACTCCCACCACACGTTCGCGGATCTGCCTTCCCTCCTGGCGCCCGGCGACCTGGTGGTGGTCAACAACTCCGCCACCCTGCCCGCCGCCGTCAGGCTCGACCGGCTGGCCGTGCACTTCTCCACCGCGCGCGAGGACGGCACCTGGCTGGTGGAGCTGCGCCGTCCGTCCTTCGAGCCCTACGCGGGCGGCGAGCCGGGCGAGTGGCTGCCGCTGCCCGGTGGCGCGACGCTGCGGCTCATCGCGCGGGAGACGCCCCGCCTCTGGCGCGCTTCACTGGACCGCCACGTGGAGAGCTACCTCATGTCGTACGGCATGCCGATCCGCTACTCCTACGTCGACAAGGACTGGCCACTCGCCGACTACCAGACGGTGTTCGCCACGGTGCCGGGCAGCGCGGAGATGCCGAGCGCCGGACGGCCGTTCACGACCTCGCTGGTGACCGAGCTGGTCGCGCGCGGCGTCCGGATCGCGCCCATCACCCTGCACACCGGCGTCGCCTCCGTGGAGAAGGACGAGCCTCCCTACGCCGAGCGCTTCGCCGTGTCCGAGTCGACCGCGCGCCTGGTGAACCTGACGCGTTCGGAAGGCGGCAGGGTCATCGCCTCCGGGACCACGGTCGTGCGCGCCCTGGAGGGCGCGGTGAGCCGCGACGGGCTGGTGCACGCGGTCTCCGGGTGGACCGACCACATCGTCACACCGGCGAAGGGCGTCACGTCGGTCACCGGGCTCATCACCGGCCTGCACGAGCCGCGTTCGACCCATCTCATGATGCTGACGGCGATCGCGGGAGAGGAGACGTTGGCACGTTCCTACGCGACCGCCCTGCAAGAGGGCTACCTGTGGCATGAATTCGGCGATTCGCACCTGATTCTTTCGAATAAAAGGTAGATCTTTCCTGGCCAAACGTGGTAAAAATCTGCGGTCTTAACGGGGGCTCACAAACCTGGGCATCCTCGTCCTCTTCCTCATCGGAGACGTGAATGCGCCGCATCGCTTCTTTCATGCTCGCTGCCCCGGTGGCGGGCGCCCTTGTCTTCAGCGCCACGCCTGTTTCGGCCGCTCCCACGGCGCCCGTCGCCGCCGTCGCGGCCGCGAAGTCGGCCGCCGACCCGTTCTCCGTCTTCGACGTCAAGCTCACCGCGACCAAGAAGGCGAAGGCGGGCGGCAAGATCCGCTACACGATCACCGCCGTCAACACCGGCCCGCACGAGGCGACCGCGGGCACCTGGTTCGTGGGCGGCCTGTTCCCCAAGGGCGTCGACCTGCGCAAGGTCAGCTACCGGACCAGCGTCGACGACACGGCCTGCGAGCTGATCAAGCGTGAGCTGTTCTGCGTTCTTCCCGCCACGGTGAAGAAGGGCCAGTCGATCGCCATGGTCTTCGACGCGCGGCTGACGAAGAAGGCCTCGGGATCGCAGAAGGCCGTTCTCGGCGTCGTCTCCTACAACGTCGAGACCGGCATGGAGAACCTCAGCAAGGAGGAGCTCGACCGCCTCGGCGTTCCCGGGTTCGGTTACGTCAAGCGCGCCACGACCAAGGTCGTTCGCTGACGCTTGAGCCGACGCCCGCTCCCGCTTGTCGGGAGCGGGCGTTCTCGTGTCCACGAGTCCCGTGGCTCAGGTGAGGGCCGGAGCGGGGGCGGGGGCGGGGGTGTGGCGGGGCATGGGCAGGCGGCCCGTGGCGGAGGCGACGGCGGCCTCGGCCAGGCCCGCGAGCTCCCTCCTGTCCGTGGCGCTCACCGGCGGCAGGATGGTGACCTCGACGACGAGCTTCCGTACCGCGATCACCCGCAGCAGGGACGCGGCCAGCGTGTCGTCCCCGACGTACGCGGGAGCGGTGGTCCTGGGCCCTCCGGCCTCCCTGTAGGCGATGGCGAGCGGGGTGACGCTCACGCCCGCGTCCACCGCCGCCTGGAAGACCGCGGGCCTGAACGTCCCGCTTCCCCTGCCGCACCAGGTCGTCCCCTCGGGGAAGGCGGCGACCGTCTCACCCGACCGAAGCGTGTCGGCGATCCTGGCCACCGCGCCCGGCAGTTCGAGCAGCGAGTCGCGGGCGATGGGCAGCGCGCCCGACCCCGTCGCCAGGCCGCCGACCACCGGCCACGTCGACACCTCGCTCTTGGCCACCAGCCTGCACGGCAGCGCGGCGGCGACCACCAACGGGTCGAGCCACGAGATGTGGTTGGCCACGACCAGGCGTGCCGCCTGAGCCTCCTCCGGCTGCGCCTCTTCGGGGGACGGCACGGCGCCCGCGAAGAACGCGAACCCCTGACGCACCTCGACCTTGACGCCCAGCGCCCTGAGCAGCGCGCGCGACCACGCCGGCGTCACGCGCCGGCGTGCCGTACCTCTGACCAGGCGGGCGAGCGGCACGCCTACCAGCACCACCAGGACGGCCGCTAGCCCGCGCAACACCTTGCGCAGCACGCCCGCGGCCCGCATGGGGACATCCACGCACCTGGTCGTCGTGCAGGGCGACGTGGGGAACCACGGGCTCATGAGGACCCCTGGAGGAAGTGCCGCAGGTAGCGCTGGTCCACCCGGTCCATCGACAGCAACACGAGGAAGTCCGCGCACCCGAACGCCGCGTCGTAGGCGGGTTCGCCGCAGATCCACGCGCCGAGCCTGAGGTAGCCGCGCAGCAGCGGCGGCATCACGAACGTCGACGAGCCCTCGCCGAGGTCCGACCACGGCAGCAGCGGCTTGACCCGGTACTCCTCAGGAGCCAGCGGCGCCCTGTCCATGATGGCGGCGGCGTCCTCCAGCGGCACCGAACAGCAGCCGACGAGCCAGCCGTACCCGCCTTCGGTCATGTAGCGGGCGATGCCCGCCCACATCAGCCCGATGACCGCGCCCGCGCGATGATCGGGGTGCACGCAGGAACGTCCGACCTCGACCAGGTCGTCCCGCAGATGAGACAGGGCCGCCAGATCGAACTCGGTGTCGGAGTAGAGGCGGTCCTTCCGCTTCGGAGGCAGCAGCCGGTAGGTGCCGACCACCTCGTCGCCGTCGCGGACGAGCAGGTGGTCGCAGTAGGTGTCGAAGGGGTCGGAGTCCAACCCCGTGACGGGCGAGTCGAGCCGCGCGCCGAGCTCCTCGGCGAACACGCGATAACGCAGGCGCTGGGCGGCCTGGAGATCGGCGGGCGTGCGGGCCAGTCCCACGGTGTAGCGGTGCATGTACCTATGAAGGCAGCCGATGATGGCCACACGCCCAAGGTCAGCCGTCCGAATGGTGAACCTCGATGCCAAGCATGGTGGCGGTGCCAGTAGCGTGGCCTGATGTGGACCAGCGCACGCTCCTGATCACTCTCACCGGGCCCGACCGGCCTGGTGTCACCTCGAGGCTCTTCTCGGTTCTCGCGGGCTTTCCCGTGACCGTGGCCGACATCGAGCAGGTCGTCATCCGCGGCCGCCTCACCCTCGGCGTCCTCGTCGCCTACGCCGGAGGCCCCTCGACGGGCACGGGCGGCACGATCGGCGCCCTGTGGACGGCCGTCGAGCGGGTGGCCGAGGACCTCGGCATGGAGATCGACCTCGCCACCGGCTCCACGACCAAGGAGAAGCGCCGCCGCGGCCGCCTGTCGGTGAGCGTGCTCGGCGCGGCTCTGCCGCCCGCCGCCATCGGCGGCATCGCGGGACGCATCGCCGCCGCCGGCGCGAACATCGACCGCATCGAACGCCTCGCCCAGTGGCCGGTCACCTGCATCGAGCTGTCGGTCTCCGGGGCCGACCCCGACGCCCTGCGGGTGGAGTTGGCCGCCGAGGCCGCCGCCCAGCGGGTGGACGTGGCCGTGCAGCGCACAGGACTGTCCCGCAGGGCCAAGCGCCTGATCGTCATGGACGTCGACTCCACGCTCATCCAGGGCGAGGTCATCGAGCTGCTCGCCGCCCACGCGGGCTGCCTCGAGGAGGTCGCGAAGGTGACCGAGCAGGCGATGCACGGCGACCTCGACTTCGCCGAGTCGCTGCGCCGCAGGGTCAAGCTGCTCGAAGGCCTGCCGGAGGAGACCTTCGGCAAGGTTCGCGACGAGCTCGTGCTCACCCCCGGAGCGCGGACGCTGGTGCGGACGCTGAAGCGCCTCGACTACAAGTTCGCCATCGTCAGCGGCGGCTTCACACAGATCACCGACGCGCTGGTGAGCGACCTCGGCATCGACTACTCGGCGGCCAACACGCTGGAGGTCGTCGACGGCAAGCTGACCGGCAAGGTGGTCGGCGAGATCGTCGACCGTCCAGGCAAGGCGCGCGCCCTGGAGCGGTTCGCCCGCGAGGCGATGGTGCCGATCAGCCAGACCGTCGCCATCGGCGACGGCGCCAACGACCTCGACATGATCGCCGCCGCCGGTCTCGGAGTGGCCTTCAACGCCAAGCCCGTCGTACGGCAGGCCGCCGACACCGCGGTCAACACGCCCTACCTCGACTCGATCCTCTACCTGCTCGGCATCTCCCGCGACGAGATCGAGGCCGCCGACGCCGAGGACCAGGCCGCAGGCTGACCCCCGGGCGGATCTCGGGGGCCGACCCGCCGGTCACCCTGTGACGTCGACGGTCAGGCGCAGCGCGTCGGCCGTCAGCGTCCGGAGGGCGGGATGCGCCGTGGCCGCGTGACGCAGCTGCCGCTTGACCGCCGTGTCGTCGGTGGCGGACGCCTCCTCGATGAGCGTTTCCACCCGGTCGGCCATCTCGGCGAGGCTGGCGTCCAGCTCGTCGGTCTCCGGCGGCGGCTCCTCGTGCCGTACGGCATGCGCCACCGCCTCCATCCTGTCGGCCACGGCGTCGAGTACCGCGACGGTCGCGTCCGTCCCGTCGGGGGCACCCTTCATGACGGCCGCGAGCAGGATCGCGTCGTCGCGCAGCCTGCGGGCGTCGGTCACGGCCTGCCGCAGCCGTTCGGGTGCCCTGCCGCCCGGTTCCTTGTCCACCTTGTCGAGCGACTCGTCCAGCCGTTCTCCCGCCTGGCCCGCCGCCTCCGTGTGCTCGGGCAGCTCGTTCCAGCCGTTCCCGGCCAACGTCCGCACCATGCTCGCGTGCTCCTTCAGCAGGTCGACCACCCGGTCCCTGAGCTTGCGCCGCTCGCCCCTCGGCCACAGCAGCCTGGCCGCCAGCAGCGCGAGCACGCCGCCGCCGATCGTGAGCAGTACCCTGGCCCCCGCCACGCCCCAGTCGAGCCTGAGGAAGAAGTCGCTCAGCATGAGCGCGAGCGGCGTGGCGAACACCGACCAGTAGGCGTAGCTGACCTCGCGCAGCGCGAACCCCACCGTCGCGAACGCCCACACGACCACCACCAGCGTCGCGTGCCCGGGGACCGCGGCCAGCAGCAGCGCGGCCATCGTGGAGCCGATCATCGTGCCCACCACCCGCAGCGCCACTCTTTCGATGGTGTCGCCGTAGCTGGGGCGCAGCGCCAGCAGCACCGTGAACACCAGCCACCTGCCGTGCTGCTCGTGCAGGCCGGCCACCAGCGCCATCGAGATCGCGACCGCGATCCCCGATCTGGTCGCGTACGCGGCGGCTTCGGCGCTGAGCGGGGGCAGCTGCCAGGTGAGGTGCGGCAGCGTCGTCGGCGCCCGCACGCCCTCGGTGGCCTGCGCCGACACGGCCCTTACCGCCACGCCGACGCGGTCCATACACCTGCGGACCTGGCCGAGGATCGCCCGCTGGACGGGCGTCAGCTGATCGCGCACGGCCGCCACCCGCTCGGCGAAACATGCCACCGCCGCCAGCGCCGCCTTGCTGTCCGGCCTGCCACCCGGGTGAGCGGCCACCCGGAGTGCCTTCGAGAACGCGGAGACCACCTCGTCCAGCTCGGGCGGCATCGCCTCCGCCTTCACCGCCTGGGCGCGCAACGACCGCAGGGCGACGCTCTCGTGGAAGATCCTGGTCAGCGACGACACGACCGCGTGGGGCGAGCGGTCGCTGTCCTCCGGGCTGTGGAAGGCGGCCGAGGCGGTCTCCGCCTCCCGCAGTGCGCCCGACGCTCGCTGGCGGAGCGCCGCCCACTCCTCCCCCTGCTCGTCGAACCCGTCCAGCAGGTCGGCCATCGCCGTACTCGCCGTCGCCAGCGCCTGCTTCAGCGGGTCGAGCCTGCGCGCCGGCCACAGCGCCAGGGCCAGCGCGCAGTACAGGATCCCGCCGAGCCCCATCATCAGCGGAGGGCCCACACCAGGGGGCAGGCCGCCGTAGAAGCCGCTCACCACCGCCAGCACCGGCGGCAGCCCGATCGCCTTCCACTGCGCGCCCGCCGCCGCGACCAGGCCCACGCCCAGCACGGCGGCCCACGGGTTCAGCGCCAGGAAGGAGCCGAGCCAGAAGCCCACCACCAGCAACGGCACCGTGCGGGACAGGGTCTTGGCCCGTTCTCCGTACGGCAGGCCGTACGTGTCGCCGAAAGCGGTGAAATAGGCGCCGAGCGCGACGACCGCACCGTCGCGCGGCCGCCCTGACAGCGCGCCGACCGCCAGCGGAAGCGCCACGGCCACGCCGCACAGCAGGCCGTACCGCCAAGGGGGCTTCGCAGGCAGCGACAGGAACCCGTCGCGCAGCGCGGCGATCGCCCCCCGCATCCGAGCCCCCGGTTCAGTGCTCCTTGGGATCCCAGTGCGTGACCAGGCGTCCCTCCCCTGGCCAGAGCTCTACCCACGGGGAGTCGACCTCGACCACGGCGAACGCGCCAGGCTTGAACGTGAAATCCCCGCTGGTCAGGCTGATCGCCATCTCGTGCACGGCAGGGTTGTGCCCGCACAGGACCAGCGTCTCGACATCGGGGTCCAGACGACGGATCAGCTCGTAGAGGTCGTCGGGGTAGGCCTCGTAGATGTCCCGCTCGAAGCTGGTCTCGACCGTGGGGAAGGCCAGCTCGGCCGTCCTGCTGGTACGGCGGGCCGGCGAGCACAGGACCAGCTCCGGAGCCAGGCCGAGCGCCTTGACCGCCTTGCCCACCCTGACGGCGTCGCTCTCACCCCTGTCGGTGAGAGGACGCTCACGATCGACCAGCCCTGGCACCTGGGCGGCTTTGGCGTGCCGCAGCACGATCAGCGTGCGCACGCGCTCAGCCTCCGCTCGACGCCCACACGGCCAGACCGGCGATGACCGCGAGGATCGCCAGCATGGCGAGCAGGATGATCACCAGCGTCTTCGCGCCGGAGTTGGCAGGCTCTCCCATGCCTCCCAGTCTTCCACCTGGCAGCGCCGCCCCGGTAAACGCCCTTCCCCACCGCACACCCGGATACCGGCCTCTTCTCCGGCCCCGTCTGCCCCCGGTGCCGGCAGAGCCCGACAGCCCCTCCCACCGCACAGCCGCCCTCCACAAGACCCCCACCCCCGAGCGACCAGCCTGGCCGTGCACGCGAGATGCGGGCCAGGCGTGTTCGGGTGCGAGACGGGGAGCGGGTCCGGACACGCGTACGGCCCGCGCCAACGGAAAGCGCGGGCCGTACGGGAAAACGGATCAGGAGCTGACGGCCTGCGCCGCCCTGTCGCTGCTCTCCGCGGGCGCGACGCTCACCGAGCGACGCTTGGAGATGATGATCGCCACCACCACGACGATCACGGCCACCGCGGTGATGCCCACCCGAAGGGCGACGTTGTCCGCGTAGACCACCACGGCGGGTGCGATCAGCAGCGCCACCAGGTTCATCACCTTGATCAGCGGGTTGATCGCAGGACCTGCCGTGTCCTTGAACGGGTCGCCGACGGTGTCGCCGATGACGGTCGCCGCGTGCGCCTCGGAGCCCTTGCCGCCGTGGTGCCCGTCCTCGACCAGCTTCTTGGCGTTGTCCCACGCGCCACCGGAGTTGGCGAGGAAGACCGCCATCAGCGTGCCGCACGCGATCGCGCCCGCCAGGAAGGCGCCCAGCGGCGCGTATCCGAGGGCGAAGCCGACCGCGATCGGGGTCAGCACGGCGAGCAGACCTGGCGTGGCCAGCTCGCGCAGCGAGTCGCGGGTGCAGATGTCGACGACGCGGCCGTACTCGGGCTTCACGGTGCCGTCCATGATGCCCGGGTTGTTGCGGAACTGGTCGCGCACCTCGAACACCACGCGCATCGCCGCCCTGCCGACGGCCATGATCGCCAGGCCGGCGAACAGGAACACGACCGCGGCGCCGATGATCAGACCGACGAGGACGTTCGGCTGGTCGATGCCGAGGCTGAAGTTCTGGAACGCCCCGAGCGCAGCCTTCACCGTGGTGCTGGCCACCGCCAGCTCGGATTCGACGGCGGTGCGGAACGCGCCGAACAGCGCGGTCGCCGCCAGCACGGCCGTGGCGATCGCGATGCCCTTGGTGATCGCCTTGGTGGTGTTGCCGACCGCGTCGAGGCTGGTCAGGACGCGCGCGCCCTCGCCGTCGACGTCGCCGGACATCTCGGCGATGCCCTGCGCGTTGTCGGAGACGGGGCCGAAGGTGTCCATGGAGACGATGACGCCGACCGTGGTCAGCAGGCCCGTGCCCGCCAGGGCGACCGCGAACAGCGCGATCGTCACGTTCCCGAAGCCAAGCAGGAACGCGCCGTAGACCGCGCCGCCGATGATCAGTGCCGAGTAGACCGCCGACTCGAGGCCGACGCTGATGCCCGACAGGATGACGGTGGCGGCGCCGGTGAGCGAGCTCTCGCCGATCTCCTTCACCGGGCGCCTGTTGGTCTCGGTGAAGTAGCCGGTGAGGATCTGGATGGCGCTGGCCAGCACGAGGCCGATCAGCACCGCGCCGATCGCGATGATCCGCGGGTTGGCGCTGGATTCGACGGTCGCGCCGGACAGCTCGCTGAAGGTGGCCGGCAGGTACCAGTACGCCGCGGCCGCCACCAGCACCGCGGAGATCGCGGCGGAGATGAAGAAGCTGCGGTTGATGGCCGCCATGCCGTTGCGGTCCTTGTCGCGCAGGCCGGTGACGAAGATGCCGATGATGGCGGTGACGACACCGATCATCGGGACGATGAGCGGGAAGATCAGACCCTGCTCGCCGAAGGCGACCTTGCCCAGGATGAGGCTGGCCACCAGCATGACCGCGTAGGACTCGAACAGGTCGGCCGCCATGCCCGCGCAGTCGCCGACGTTGTCGCCCACGTTGTCGGCGATCGTCGCCGCGTTGCGCGGGTCGTCCTCGGGGATTCCCTGCTCGACCTTGCCGACCAGGTCGGCGCCGACGTCGGCGGCCTTGGTGAAGATGCCGCCGCCGACTCGCATGAACATCGCCAGCAGCGCCGCGCCGAAGCCGAAGCCCTCGAGCACGCCAGGCGCGTCACCCTGGTAGAGCAGGACGACGACCGCCGCGCCCAGCAGGCCCAGGCCGACGGTGAACATGCCCGCCACGCCGCCGGTGCGGAAGGCGATGCGCATCGCCTTCTTCTCACCCGACGTGCGGGCGGCAGCGGCGACACGGACATTTCCGCGTACGGCAAGCCACATGCCCATGAAACCGGTCAACGCGGAGAAGCCCGCGCCGACCACGAAGAAGACGGAACGCCCGATCTTGACGTCGGTCGCTCCGGGAAGGAACCAGAGCACGATCGGGATCAGGATCACGAAGATCGCGAGGGTCCTGAACTGACGGGTCAGATATGCCGCCGCGCCCTCCTGCACGGCGCGCGCGATGTTCTGCATGCGTTCGGTGCCCTGGTCGGCGGCCAGGACCTCGCGCACGAGGCCGCCGGCCACGGCTAGCGCGATCAGGGCCACTGCGGCGACCACGACGACGATGGTGAGATTGTTTCCGCTCAGGGACAGCGCTGAGGCTGGCTCGGCGGCCAGATAGAGGCTAGACATCCGTTCTCCTCGGCAAGACGGGTACGTCCTGCCCGGACGGCGCTGTGATATGCGGCGGGCGGTATCAGCGGCGTCCGGGTTATGGGCTGCCGCTTCCGGTTGAGTCCCGCTGTTGTGCCGGATCACCTTGGCCGGTGCCGGGAGTCTACGCAGGGGTTCCGCGGATATGAAGGCTCTCGGGGTCGCCAATTATCGGCGCGTCCACTAAGTCCCTGACAGTGAGCCGATTTGGTATTGACACGGAGGTATGTCCGGTTGGTTACGGCTGCCACCGGTCACCAATTATGGTCGGACCGGAACGTCGTCACCTGGCGCGTCACGATGCCCGGCCCCGTGCGCTGGAGTGGCGTCTCCCTGGAGGGACGCCGGCCCCGGTCGGCGGGTGGGGCCAGACCGGCTTGCCGTACGGGAGGAGGGTCCGCGCATGGAAGAACGGCGGGGCGCCCATCACGGCGGCCCTCGCCGAACATCTACTCGACCTGCGACACCCGCCCCCGCGCGCAGCGGAGCGACCCCCTCTGCGGGCGCGGACGGGCGGCTACACCAGGCGCGCGTTGGTGGGGGCGGGCCAGCTCATGCGAATACGCATGCCCTTGGGGCTGGGAAACACCTCGACGTCGTCGGCCAGGCCCGCGATCACCGCGATACCGAAGCCGGACATGAAGGAATCGGACAGCGCCCCGAGGTCAAGGGGCTGCTCCTGCTTGATCTCGTCACTCGGAGCCTGGTCGCTGACCGTGACCTCGAAGCGCCCCGAGTCATCCTTGAGCTCGATGCGGATCGGCTCCCCCGGGCAGTGGGCGCGATGCGCCTCCACGGCCCGGGAGCAAGCCTCTCCGACGGCGAGCCTGACCTCGTCAAGGAGCGACTCCTCCACACCGGTGCGACGGGCGATCGCCGTGGCGACCAACCGCGCGGTTCGCACGTGCGCGGGGAGAGCGCTGAACGTCAGCTCGACGGTAGCCATGACTACTTGTCTCGGCCGTGAGCTTCCTTGGCCTCGTCGACCGAAGCGTAGATGCCGAAGACCTTGGTCAGGCCCGTGATCCTGAAGATCTTCAGGATGCGCTCCTGCGTGCAAACCAGCTCGAGAGAGCCGTCGTGCGCCCGAACCCGCTTGAGCCCGCCGACCAGGACGCCCAGTCCCGTCGAGTCCAGGAAGTCGACCTTCTCCATGTTCACGAGAAGGTGGTAGCTCCCCTTGTTCACCAGGTCGATCAGAAGCTCACGCAGCCTGGGCGCGGTGTAGACATCGATCTCACCCTCGACCTCAACGATGGTGAGTCGATCGTCCTGGTGGTGATCCAACTTCAGATCCACAGATCCTCCAGCGCCTCGCCTGCGAAAGTACCCTTGCGGGCCTGGCAGTGTGGAACTGCCCGACCCCGACGCGCGGCATTCAACCACGGTCGCTGCTTGTGTCTATACGAAATCACGATTCCCGGCCACTTTGCCCATGGATGTCAGACTGGAAACCAGTGAGTTCCTCCGCTTCCTCCCCACACCGAGTCGGTCCACTCCTCCATCACCTGCTCGGCGTTCCCGCACGCCACGAGCGAGTGACCCATGTGGAGCACGTTCCCGCACGTCAAGCGGGTAATGTTCGCTGGCCGGAGTGGGTTCATGACCTTCTGATTACGCGCTTGGCGAACCAGGGGATCGCGGGACTCTGGTCACACCAATACGAGGCGGCCGATCTGGCAAGACGTGGCCGAAACGTGATCATTTCCACAGGCACGGCCTCGGGCAAGTCGCTCGCCTACCTCGCTCCCGCGGTCACGGCCGCCCTCGAAGGCGGCACGATCCTCTACCTCACGCCCACCAAGGCGCTGGCCGCCGACCAGCTGCGCGGGCTCAGGGACCTGCGGATCGCCCAGCTTCGCGCGGCGACCTTCGACGGCGACACGCCGTTCGAGGAACGCCAGTGGGTGCGCCAGCACGCCAACTACGTCCTGACCAATCCCGACATGCTCCACCGTGGCCTGCTACCCCAGCATTCGCGCTGGTCGTCATTCCTCCGGCGGCTGCGGATGGTGGTCGTGGACGAGTGCCACGGGTACCGCGGGGTCTTCGGCTCCCACGTGGCGCAGATTCTGCGCAGGCTGCGCAGGGTGTGCTCCCGGTACGGCACCACGCCGGTGTTCATGCTGGCCTCCGCCACGGCCAGCGAGCCCGCGGCGTTCGGGATGCGGCTGACCGGGCTTGAGATGGACGAGGTGACTTCCGACGCCTCGCCCAAGGGTGCGACCACCTTCGCGCTGTGGGAGCCGCCTCTGACGGACCTGCGGGGCGAGAGAGGGGCGCCGGTACGGCGGACGGCCACGGCTGAGACGGCCGACCTGCTGGCGGACCTGGTCCTGGCGGAGGTACGGACGCTCGCCTTCGTCCGGTCGCGTCGGGGCGCGGAGACGGTGGCGCTGACGGCGAAGGCCCGGCTGGAGGACGTCGCCTTCAGCACCCCCCGCCACTTCGCCCATACCTTCCCCACGCCCCTTTCGTCCGGCCCCTCCTTCCCCGGCGCCCCGGAATCCCTGGACTTCCCCGTCGCCCCGGAAGACGCCCCCCTCGACGACCGCCCGCAGGACGCCGTCGAGCCCCCGGCCGCCGACCAACCCCCAGCGCCCGACGACGACCCCCGCGCGCGTCAGGTCCCGGCCCCCTCTGACGAGCCAGGCCCCCACGCCGTGAGGTCCACGCTCGCCGACCTCCCGAACCGGGTCGCCGCCTACCGGGCCGGGTACCTCTCCGAGGACCGCAGGGTCCTGGAGAAGGCCCTCCGCAGCGGCGAGCTCCTCGGCCTGGCCACCACCAACGCCCTCGAACTCGGCGTCGACGTCTCCGGCCTCGACGCCGTCCTCATCGCGGGCTGGCCGGGCACCAGGGCCTCCCTCTGGCAGCAGGCCGGCAGGGCGGGACGCGCGGGACAGGACGCCCTCGCCGTCCTCGTCGCCCGCGACGACCCGCTCGACACCTACCTCGTCCACCACCCCGAGGCGCTGTTCGGCCGCCCGGTGGAGGCGATCGTGCTCGACCCCGACAACCCCTACGTCCTCGGCCCGCACCTGTGCGCCGCCGCCGCCGAGATCCCCCTCACCGACGACGACCTCCCGCTCTTCGGCCCGACCGCCGAGGCCCTCGCGGCCGACCTCGTCGAGCAGGGCATGCTCCGGCAGCGCCCCGCGGGCTACTTCTGGACCCGTCGCGAACGCGCCACCGACCTCGCCGACATCCGCGGCTCGGGCGGCGCGCCCGTCCAGGTCGTCGAGTCGTCCACCGGCCGCCTGCTCGGCACCGTCGACGAGCCCTCCGCGCATGCCACCGTCCACACCGGCGCCGTCTACCTTCACCAGGGCGAGACGTTCCTCGTCGAACTTCTCGACCTTGAGGCCGGTGTCGCCCTGGTGTCATCCGCCGAACCCGAATACAGCACGTTCGCCCGCGATGTCACGGACATCTCCGTGCTGTCCACCCTCCGCTCCCATGACCTGGGTACGGCCCGCCTCAACTTCGGCGAGGTCGAGGTCACCCGGCAGGTCGTCTCCTACCTCAAACGTCGTCTGCAGACCGGCGAGATGCTCGGCGACGAGCCGCTCGACCTGCCCCCGCGCACACTGCGCACCCGAGCCGTCTGGTGGACGCTCCCGGCTTCCCAGGTGGCCCCGCTGGCCGAGGAGGGCATCGACCTCGGCGGCGCGGCCCACGCGGCCGAACACGCCTCGATCGGACTGCTCCCGCTGTTCGCCACCTGCGACCGCTGGGACATCGGCGGCGTGTCGACCGAGCTGCACGCCGACACGGGGCTGCTGACGGTGTTCGTGTACGACGGGCACGAGGGTGGAGCGGGATTCGCCGAACGCGGCTACGCCCGCGCCACCGACTGGCTCACCGCCACCCGCGAGGCGATCGCTTCCTGTGAGTGCGAGCGGGGTTGCCCCTCGTGCATCCAGTCACCCAAGTGCGGCAACGGCAACGACCCCCTCGACAAGTCCGGCGCCCTCCGCCTCCTCGACACCCTCCTCACCACTCCACCCGCCCCCAGCCCCGCCTCCGCTCCCGACCAGACGGACCCGACCGACTAGCTCCCCCGACGACGCCCAGCGTGGGTGGGTGCAGCGGGAGATGGGCCTGGAGGTGCAGCTGCGGCGAGGGGAGCCGCGATGGGGCGGTTGTGGCCACCGCCAAACGTCCCCTCCTCTGCGACGCCGGCCTTGCCGCGAGGTCCACCCACCCGCTGCGCCATCGGTCGGGTCCGTTACGAACACCGTCTCGCCAGCATCGCGGGACCAGACGCAGAACGGCCCGCGCCCCATGCGAGGACGCGGGCCGTACCGGAAGAAGTCAGCTCTCGCCGCCCAGGTGCCGACGTCCGATGTAGGCGGCCTCGTCATCATCCGCCGCCCAGAAGTCGCCCGCGCCAGGCTGCGGACGCTCCCAGAACCCGCTGTCCTCCATCGAGCGCGGCGCCGGCGGCAGGTAGTCGTCCCAGCGGTCCTCGATCCGCGCCGCCGGCCGTACCGGCGGGATCTCGGGCTCGGGCGCCACGGTGGTCACCGCCGAGCTCGGCAACGCGAGCCGGACCGGCTCCGGCCGTACGGGAGGCTCGGCCGTCTTCGCCTCCCCCGCGCTCATGTACATCGGCAGCCGCAACCCCGCGCTCTCAGGCCCCGGCTGCTCGGGGACATGCGGCTGAGGTTGCGGCTGCGGCTGCGGCTGCGGCTGCGGCTGCGGCTTGCGGGTCTTGGCCACGGCCAGCACGACGGCAGGACGGCGCGGCGCGGCCGCGGTCGGCGGGATGCTGTCGCCAGGCTGCGGCGCGTCGGCCATTGTCGGTGCCGGCGCGGCGGCGGGCCCACCGCTCGCGGAAGCGAGCGAGCGCCTGCGCGCCCAGGCGCCGCCCTGCGCCGCCAGCAGCAGGAGGAGGAGCCCGCCCGCCACATAGATGCCGTACTGTCCGATGTTGCCGATCGGCGACTCCGACGACTGCGCCTTGACGCTGGTGTCGACGGCCTCCGCCTCGGTCCGCTTCGCGGTCTCGTCCTCGGCGGCGGGCACCAGCGTCTCGTCGTCGGACTTCTTGGGCTTGGCGGCGGGAAGCTTGTACTCGCCCTTCTTGTCCGTCTCCGTGGCGGGCAGCGCAGGCATCTTGCTCACGCTCTTCGGCACGGTCTGCTGCGGTTTGACCGTCGGCGTCACCCGCTTCTTCGGCGGGATCGACGGCAACGACTCCACGGTCTTCCGCGTGTTCTTGGCCTGCTGGTTGCCGGCCGTCTGCGGCTGGGCCTGCTTGGTCTGCGCCGCCTTCGGCTGCGCGGGCGCCGGGGGCGCGGGGATGGTCACGTAGGCCGCGTTCGAGTTGCCGGAGCCGAGCATCCCGCCCTCGCCGTCGCTCCTGTAAGCCTTGATCGTGAAGCCAACCTGCTGTCCAGCGGCCTTCCCCGGTACGGCGAGCGTCGCCTTGCACGAGCCGCCCGAGCACGCGCTGTCGGCCGACACCTTACCCACCGAACCCGACTGGCTGGTGGCGATCTCGTAGGACTGGAGGTCGGGCTCGGACCCCTTGCTCCACGTCACGACGATCTTGTCGTTGCCGGACAGCGCGGCGGCCACCCCCGACGGAGGCTCGGCGGGGATCGCCTGGCGCAGCGTCGAGGTGCTCTCGTCCCACTTGCCGCCGAGCAGCTTGCCCTTCTGGACCAGCCGGACCTGGAAGCTGCCGTTGGCGTGCTCGGCAGGGTTCCACGTGTAGGTGACGCGCTGGTTGCCCTTGGCGACCTCAGTGCCGTCGACGTAGAGGACGGCGTCAAAGGCCAGGTCGACGGTGCCCTGGATGGTGACGGGGGCGCTCGTCGTCACCCGTGACGGCATGTCGATATCCGCTCGGGCCTGCGCCGGCGTCGCCACGCCGAACACCGTGACACCGATCACGATCGGCATCACCACGCCTGCGGCCATCAGCCTGCGAACTGCCGTCACGACGCTTCCCCTTCATCGAGAGCCTCGCACCGCCCGACCCCTCGCCCCCGACGAGCGACCAAACGGCGACCGGAAGTGCCAGTTCCTCGAATCCGCAACCGTCAGCCTCGACGGTGTCGTGCAGCCTAGCGACAAAGGTCGGCGACATTACAGACCTCAACACCAGACGGCATGGACCGAAGTAAGCGCGACCTTATGTGAGAATTCCTACTCTTGGACACGTCGTCTAAGAAGTCGTGATTCGATTGCGACATTGCCCCTCTGGCCCCTTCCGCCCCTCTCCGTCTGCCGAGCCGGCGCATCGCGGGACGAACCCTTCGACCAGCCACTCAGGCACATCGCACGCCGGCCCCTGCGCAGCCCGCCCACCGTGACCAGCCGGAAGATGAGGGCCCCGCACCAGCAGCAAGCGGACGCCATCGCCCTGGTCGGCCAGGTCCGATCAGCTCTGGTCGCGCCTCCCTCAGCAACGTCTCGTCGACCACCACGACGGCGTCGCCGCATGCCGCGGGCGCCAATGCGACGAGAACCCGATGACCCGGGGATCAGACCCGCCGGCCAAAGAATCACTGCGCCTGACAAATCCACCCGCGGCACCCCGACCCAGATCGACGGCCACCCCCTCGACAAAGCGGGCGTCCGGGTGAGCACAAAGATGTACACCTCGTTGGGTCCGAGGGAGGAGGGGATCCGGCCAACCGGCCGGAAGGATCGAATCATGACAATCGCCTTGTTGCTGACCCTCGCCGCACTGGCGATCGTCGACAGCACGAGCTTCGGCACCCTGGGCATCCCCGTCTTCCTGTTGCTGTCCTCGCAGCGGTCGCAGGTGTCGCGCCTGATGGTCTATCTCGCCACTGTCGCGATCTTCTACTTCCTCGTCGGTGTGGCGCTCATGCTGGGACTGTCCACGCTGCTGGAGAACTTCGGTGACGTGCTGCGCAGCCGTCCTGCCTACATGGTTCAGCTCGCCGTCGGCGTGGGCCTGTTCGCGCTGAGCTTCCGGTTCGACCCCAAGCGGCGCAGGAAGCTCGGCAAGCCCGAGCACCGCTTCGAGCCTCGCCTCGGCGGGCCGCGGGTGATGGTGGTGCTGGGGCTTACGGCGGGGCTGCTCGAGGTGGCGACCATGGTTCCGTACCTCGCCGCCATCGGAATGATGACGACGTCGAAGCTGCCCGTGGCGCAGTGGGTGCCGTTGCTCGTGGCGTACGTCCTCATCATGATCTTGCCGCCGCTGGTACTCCTCGGGCTTCGCAGCGTCGCGAGGGGCTGGCTGGAGCCCAAGCTGGAGCGGTTGCGCGCCTGGATGGCCAAGCACTCGGCCTCCGCTGTCAGCTGGGCCCTCGCCATCGTCGGCTTCCTCGTGGCTCGTGATGCGGCGATGTACCTGTTCTTCCGCTGAAATCCGGAGCCGCCCTCTTCCTGATGGGCAGACTGGTGGCCAAGCGCGGCCCACCCGTGGCCCGGCTTCGGTGCGACACCGTGCGATTCACGGGCTTGAGGGCGTCGGGAGCCCGGGGGTGGCGGTGGTCGGACCAGCGCGAGCGCGGGCGTGGACGGTCCGGTCGCCGACGCCGGGGAGTGAGAGTCCGACGGAGACCGTCACGTCGGCCGTTGCCTCGGTGAGAGCACACCGGACGAGCTCGGCACCGTTCTGAACCGCGAGGCGGACCGCCTGTGCGCACGCCTTCTCGGGGGAGGCGAGCGCCCATCTGGCAGCTGCGAGCGCACTCAGGTCCGCAGCGCTCTGGGCGCGATGGTGGGCGACCCGAACCGTCCCGACCAACGCGAAAGCCATCGCGACCGTGAACAGCAGAGCCGACAGCGCCACACACCACAACGTCGCCGAACCTCGCTCACGTGACACTGCGGCTCGGTGTCTGCCACGCGTGGGGGCCGGCCGCTTGAGACCTCTCGGCGTAGGTGGTCGTCGGGGGCCACGAGGGTGTGAGTGACGGCAACGGTCCCTGCCGAACACCTCGCCAGCAGCCGGGATGCCGGCGGCGGTCAGGCGGGTTGTTTTCATGGCGACTCCTGAGCGGGGAGAGGGTGCGGCCGTCATCCGGGCGTCGTCTCGGGTCAGGGTTGGGCGGCGCCGGGTTCGGTGGCCGTGACGGCTGAGGCTTTGACTTCCACGGGAGGCAGAGCGGAGGCCCATGGCGGGCGAGCTTGGGTCGTGATGTCGACGCGGGTGATTTCGGCGCCTCTGGCGATTTCCACGTGGGCGCCTCGGGGAGCGACGGCCTTGATTCGTTCGCGGACCTGAGCGAGGGGTTCGCCACGGGCGGCTGCTCGGGCGCCTGTACGGGCGGCGTCGACGCAGCGCAGGTGGATGTTGACCACGGTGACCGCCCACAGGGCCGCGGCGAGGACGACCATGAGGGCAGGCAGTACGGCCGCGGTCTCCGCCGTCACGGAGCCCCTCGAACGCCACCTCGGTGGAGTGGGTGGGACGGCGGGGCTGGACTGGGTCTGGCCGTCGTTCCAAGACCGATCGCGCCCGATCGAGGCCATGCGAACGCCCATCAGCCGACCGAGCGGGGCGAGGCCACTGCTCATCGGCCGGCCCCGGGAGGTCGAGGGGATCGCGCGTCCGCCGGACGAATGGGGGTTGCTGCTCATGGCTGATCGAGTTGGACGGCGACGTTACGTGACCGGTGTGGGTTGGTCGACAACCGGGACATCTGCGGGGCTCCGCTGTGGTCGAGGAGGGAAGCTCGGGGGCCGGGTGCGAGAAGTGACCCCCGAGGTCGGCTGATGTGAGATCGCGAGGTGTCAGGCGGGGCTCGGTCGAGGATCTAGCTGGCTGTGTTGAGGGCGCGGTTGACCAGGGTGGTGAGCGCCTCTTGGACTTCGGTGCTGGTGACGACCTTGAAGAGCAGGGCCGCGAAGCCGCATGCGGCGATGGTGCCGACGGCGTACTCGGCGGTCGACATGCCCCGGTCGAGGCCGAGGCGGGCGGCCTGGGCGGTGCGGGTGGTCCACAGCCTGTGGACCGTGGCGCGGACGCGCTGGGTGATCGAGGTGATGGAGCGGGGGTTTCGCATCGTTGCCTCCCAGGGTGGGGCCGGGTGGTGTCCGGCGCTTGGGGACCAGATTCGCTGAGCGGCGGGGGGTGGGGATGAGCCGAGTGCGGTTCTGTGGATGAGCGGGGAAAGGGGCCGAAGGGTTGTGGATAACGCGCCCCGGATCTTCAAGGGATGAGGACGCCCGCGGCCAGGCCTGCGACGACCGGAATGATGCCGAGCAGGACGAAGGCGGGCAGGAAGCACAGGCCCAGAGGGGCGACGGCCTGGACTCCGACCTTGCGAGCGGCGGCGAGGGCGGCCGTACGAGAGGCTTGGCGGGCGTCGTCCGCGAGGCGGGTCAGCACGTCGGCGACGGGCGCGCCGCTCTGGGCCGCGCGGGACATCGCGCGGGCGAGCGGGCCCATGGAGGGCTCCCGGGCGAGGGCCATCCAGGCGGGTTCGGGGTCGGCGCCGAGGCGGAGCTGACCGCTCACCCAGCGAAGGCGCTGCCCGAGGGGGCCGCCGACGGCCGCGGCGGCGATCTCCGTGGCGGCGCTGACAGGCTGGCCCGCCTGGAGGCAGGCGACGATCAGATCCGTCGCGAACGGCAGGTCGGCGGTGACGCGCTCGCGGTCCCCGCGGGAGTGGTGGGCCGCTTTCTTGTGGATGAGTACGGTGGCCACCGCGCCGACGACCAAGCCCACGATGGCGCCTGAAAAGCCGCCGACCAGGAGCGCGACGATGACGGCGACCCCGCAGCCGGACATGATCGCCCGGCGGTCGGGGCCTCGTCCCCTGGTGACGGCGTGACGGGGGAACCAGTCGGTCGACGCGGACTGCTCCCCGCCGTCGAGCGAGGCGGTGGGGCGGAGGGCGACGAGGCGGTCGGCGGGGCTCCGCGAGGGGAACCACAGCCACACCGCCAGGAACGCGCAGGCGATCGCGACGATCACGCGGACTCCGCCCGGGACGACATCCGGTGGGTCCACCACAACCCGCAGGCATCGAGTGCCACCCCGACGACGAGACAGCCCAGCCCTGGCAAGCTGCCGAACAGGAACCCCAGTGGGTTCATGCCGAGCCCCGCCGCCATGAGCAGGCCGAGCGCAGGCAGGGCGGCGAGCATTCTGGCGGTGGCTCTGGGCCCTGCGAGCTGGGCGGACACCTCACCTCGGTGGGCCTGGGCGGCGCGCAGGGAGTTGCCGACCCGGTCGACCAGCCCCGACAGGCCCGCGCCTACGGACACGCTGACCTCCCAGCAGGCCGCCAGCCTTCGCAGTCCTTCGCCGCCCTGCGCGGGGGCGACCTCGCGCAGGGCCGCTGCCACGTCGCCGCCGTCCCTGGCGGCTGCCATCAGGGGGTTCAGCGGGCGGGGGAGATCGACTGCGGCCAGGGCCCGGGTGAGGGCCTCTCCAGGGGTACGGCCAGCGGCCAGCTCGGCGGAGAGGGCCTGGCACAGCTCGATGGAGGCGACGTGCCAGGACTCGGCTGTGCGGGCGGCGGACGGGCGTTTCATCCTGGCCCAGAGGGACGACGGCCACGGGGGTGGCGATTGGGCGCCGAAAAGGCGGTCGAGGCGGCGGTGGGCGGGGGTGGGGCCGGTCCACAGCCAGAGGGCGAGCGCTCCGCAGAGCGCGGCGGTGATGGTCATGTGGCGCTTCCGTGAGTGCGGGGTGATCTGGCGCGCGATGGCGACAGGCGATGGGGCGACAGGAACCCGCGCATGTGGACGCGACGGCGGCGGGTCGGCTCTGAGGTTGGGGAAAGCGGGCGGGTTGGGGTTTCGAGAAGACGGGGGGTCAAGGTGGGGGTGGGGAGGGTGTGCGGGCGCTCAGGGCGGGGTAGGCGGGGCCGATGCTTGGGCGCCCCCGTTCGTCGAAGGTCAGAGCGGGTTCCGCCTCCACGAATCCCGACGGTCGACGCGACAGCAGGCAGATCTCCGACACCCGCCGCCTCCCGTCAGACCGCCGCCTGGACAGGTGGATCACCACGTCGAGCGCCGCGGCCAGCTGGCTGTGCACCGCCTCACGGCTCAGCCCCGCCGCGCAGGCCAGCGCCTCCAGGCGGGGTGGCACGTCGGCCGCCGTGTTCGCGTGGAGGGTGCCGCAGCCGCCCTCGTGGCCGGTGTTGAGGGCGGCCAGAAGGTCCACGACCTCGGAGCCGCGCACCTCTCCGACCACCAGCCGGTCGGGTCGCATGCGCAGCGCCTGCCGTACGAGATCGCGCAGGCCGACGCCGCCGGCTCCCTCCAGGTTGGCGGGGCGGGTCTCGAGGCGGACCACGTGGGGGTGGAGGGGGCGGAGCTCGGCGGAGTCCTCCACGAGGAGCAGGCGTTCGCCGTGGTCGGCCAGGGAGAGCAGGGCGCTGAGGAGGGTGGTCTTGCCGGTGCCCGTGCCACCTGTGACCAGGAACGCCAGCCGGGCCTCGACGACGGCGGAAAGGACGGCGACCGCCTCGGGTGGGATGGTTCCCGCGGCGACCAGGTCGGTGAGCGTGAAGGTACGGCGGGGCGGCAGGCGTAGCGACACGCACGTGCCGTCCGAGGCGATGGGTGGCAGGATCGCGTGGAGGCGCACCCCGCCCGCGAGACGGGCGTCCACGTGCGGGGACGCGTCGTCGAGGCGGCGACCTGCGGCGGCGGCCAGTCGTTGGGCGAGGCGGCGGACCGCGCCGTCGTCGGGAAAGGTGACGGTGGTGCGGCGCAGGCCGCCGCCGTCGTCGATCCACACCTCGCGCGGCCCGTTGACCAGCACGTCGGTGACGTCCGGCGCGGCCAGCAGCGGCTCCAGCGGCCCTGCGCCGATGAGGTCGGCGCACAGCGCGCGGGCCACGGCCAGGATCTCGGCGTCGCCGTACACGGACTTCTCCGCGCGCAGGGCGACGGCGACCTGGGCGGCGCTCGGCTCGACTCCGGCGCGGGCGAGGCGGACCCTGACCGCCTCGACCAGTTCCTTGGAGACGCCGCTCATGCGGCCATGAGGTCGGTGAGGAGTGTGGCGCAGAAGTGTCCGAGCACCGAGCGGCCGTCGACGAGGCTCAGGTCGCCCTTGTTGAGCGCGCCCGCCAGGCGGGGCTGGTCGGCCAGGTGGCCCGCGCACGGCAGGTCGAGCGAGGCGGCCACGACCGCCTCCTCCAGCACCCCTGGCCGCAGCACCATGCTCACCTCGCCGGTGTGGCGCCTGACCTCGCCGAGCACCTGCGCGGCCGCGAGCACGCCTCTGACGTCGGCCGTGACCAGCAGCAGGGTCGCCGAGGCCCGACTGAGCGCCTCGGCGGAGGCGGGGTCGAGATGGCGGGGCAGGTCGACGACCACGAGGTCGAAGCCGCGCCCGCCCGCCTCCAGCACCGATCGCATCGCCTCGGCGGGGATGGCGGCGACCTCGCCCCTGTGGAAGGCGAGCACGGTCAGATCGCCGAAGGCGGGCAGCGCGGCCCGCAGCGCCGCGGAGCTCACACGCCCCTCGCGGGAGACGAAGTCGGCCCATCGCGCGCCCTGCGCCTCCTCATGGCCGAGCAGGACGTCGATGCCGCCGCCGAGAGGATCGGCGTCGACCAGCAGCGTACGGAGCCTGCGACGTGCGGCCGCGAGCGCGAGGCAGGCCGACAGCAGGCTGGCGCCCGAGCCGCCGTTGCCGCCCACGACGCACACGACGACTCCGGCCCTCGGGGAGGGATCGAGGGCGTCGGCGAACTCCTCCACCAGCCGCAGCTCACCCTCCGGCAGCTCGACCACGGCCTGGGCGCCCACGGCGACGCAACGGCGCCAGCTGTCGGGTTCGCCGGGCTGCCGCGTGGCCAGGAACACCCTGGGTCTGCGGGGCGGCCCCGTCGCGGCGACCGAGTCGGCCAGGTCGTCGCCGACCACCACGATCGGCGCGTGTGCCCAGAAGGGGCGCGCGAGCGCGGGGGCGTGGGCGACGTCGAGCTGGGAGCCTGCCGCGGCGGCGACGCGCACCAGATCGTCGAGCAGATCGCGGTCCTCGGTGATGACGAGGGGTCGGGTCATGGGTGCCTCCTGACGAGCGGAGGCACAGCATGTGCGAGGAGGCGGTCGGCGCGCGGGACAGAACGAGGTTCTGTGGATAAAAAGCGGCGACCCCCGCCGGGGGGGAGAGCGGGGGTCGCCTGACCGGTCCGGCTCCGGGGGGGTAGAGCCGGGCCCGTTTCAGAAGAAAGCTTTCAACACTTAACCAGAGCATGGCAAGGGACTTGCAAAGCTATCCCGTGCACAGTCACCCCAGTTTCGGGAGATACCCCCGTATGCTGCCCGATCGACTCGAGTTTCGTCGAGGAGCAATCTCCAATTTTCGCGAGTTTTTTTGGGGTGTAGTTGAACGACTACAGACCGCTAGATCACCCTCTGTGATCACCAGACCCGAGTAAAGGTCTTGGTCCAAGGGGTTCCCATCGACCCTGATTCGTCGTAGAAAGGTGACACGGACGACATGTCCGGGTGCGTCAGCCGGGTACCCACGCGCGACCAGCCGCGGGAGGCGCGTCGTGACGGGCTTGACCCGGTCCGACGAATGTAAGTTGCACGCTTGGTAACCCGGTGTGACGCGCCGGCGGACGGCGTCTCTTGATTGGGGCGCCGTCAGCTATGCGCGCTGCATCGCCTCACAGATCGCAGTGGTCTCCCTGACTCCCAGCGTCACCGCGGCGGCACACTGCCGTACCCATGCGGCGACGCCCTCGGCCGTGCCCGACAGGTAGGAGCGAAGTCCCTCCGCGTAGGGCAGCTCCAGGTGGCCCACCTCCGCGGGGACCAGCGACTTGGGGTCCAGGCCGTACTCCACGAGCGTGAGCCGCTCGGCGGCGCGCGCGACCACCCCGTCGGCCACCCCGAAGGGGCGCAGTACGGCCAGCTCGGCGTGCACGATCGCGGCCAGGACCAGCGCGGGCGCCTTGGACGGGCTGCCGATGAGCGAAACGAGGGCGTCCATCCTGACGGCCGTCTCCTCCACGCTCGGGACGGGACCGAGCCCGAGCGGATCGGGCGCGAAGTCGCCGGATCCGTGGCGAGGACGCCCGAGGTCCTCCTGCGCGGCGAGGCCCACGGCGGCGAGCGTGTGCAGCCTGGCGAGGACCTGCCTCGGCGCGCTCCTCCACGTGGGACCCAGCCGTCCCAGCTCGGCCGACGCCCTCAGCGCCCCCTGCACGACGGGCGAGGACACCTCTCCCCTGCGCAGCACGTCCAGCGGCACGTCGTCGCCCGCCAGCGCGGCCGACGCCCGCGCGCCGCGCAGCGCGGCCTCGGCCGACACCTCGGGACTACGGCGGCGCAGAACGCGATGCCGGTACAACCGGTCGACGGCCTCGCGCGCCTCTTCAACGGCTTCGGGAACTCCGGGAAGGTCGGCAATGACTGCCAATGGGTCACTCACAGGATCCGACCTTACCCGCCAGTAGCAAGCAATTCGTGCGACCCCATTCCATAATTCTGAGATTTCAGGATTACAACGGTTTAATAGCATTGTCAGCAGCCCTGGTCAGCGGCAGGCTCTTGGTACAGACCTGTCTAGACCTCTTGTGGAGGGCCTGGGTGGGCTGGTGAAGTGGGACAGCAACACTCAATCTGGCCATATGAAGGAGCATGAAGTGGCCCCCGAGACCCCTGGCACCGAGCCTCAGGCGCTGTCCAACCTGCTGGAGGAGAACCGCCGGTTCGCACCACCAGCGGACCTGGCCGCGGCCGCGAATGTGACCGCCGCCGCCTACACCGAGGCTGACGCGGACCGGCTGGCGTTCTGGGAGAGTGCGGCCGAACGGTTGACCTGGGCCAAGCGCTGGGACACCACGCTCGAATGGAACCCGCCGTTCGCCAAGTGGTTCGTCGGCGGCCGGCTCAACATCGCCTACAACTGCGTCGACAGGCATGTCGAGGCGGGCAACGGCGAGAAGGTCGCCTACTACTGGGAGGGCGAGCCGGAGGGCGACAGCCGTACCATCACCTATGCCGACCTCCAGCGGGAGGTCAACAAGGCCGCCAACGCCCTCACCGAGCTGGGCGTGGGCAAGGGCGACCGCGTGGCGATCTACATGCCCATGATCCCCGAGCTGCCCGTCGCGATGCTGGCGTGCGCCCGCATCGGCGCGGTCCACTCGGTGGTGTTCGGCGGCTTCTCCGCCAGCGCGTTGCAGAGCCGGATCGAGGACGCCGACGCCAAGCTCGTCATCACCGCCGACGGCGGCTACCGCCGCGGCGCGCCCTCCGCGCTCAAGCCGACCGTGGACGAGGCCGTCGCGCGGACCCCCGGCGTGGAGCACGTGCTCGTGGTCCGCCGCACCGGCCAGGAAGTCGCCGCGCAGGAGCGCGACGTCTGGTGGGACGACGTGGTCGAACGGCAGAGCGACCAGCACGAGGCGCAGCCGCACGACGCCGAGGACCCGCTGTACATCCTCTACACCAGCGGCACCACAGGGAAGCCGAAGGGCATCCTGCACACCACGGGCGGCTACCTGACGCAGACCGCGTGGACCCACCACGCCGTCTTCGACCTCAAGCCCGAGAGCGACATCTACTGGTGCACCGCCGACATCGGGTGGGTGACCGGGCACTCCTACATCGTGTACGGCCCGCTCGCCAACGGCGCGACCAGCGTCATCTACGAGGGCACGCCCGACACCCCGCACCGTGGCCGCTTTTGGGAGATCGTCCAGAAGTACAAGATCACGATCCTGTACACCGCGCCCACGGCCATCAGGACGTTCATGAAGTGGGGCGACGACATCCCCGCCAAGTACGACATGTCGTCCCTGCGCATCCTTGGGTCGGTCGGCGAGCCGATCAACCCCGAGGCGTACGTCTGGTACCGCGAGCACATCGGCGGCGAGCGCTGCCCCGTCGTCGACACCTGGTGGCAGACCGAGACGGGCGCCATCATGATCAGCCCGCTGCCCGGCGTGACGTCGGGCAAGCCCGGCGCGGCGATGCGCCCGCTGCCGGGCATCACCGCGGACGTCGTCGACGACCAGGGCCACAGCGTTCCGAACGGCGGCGGCGGCTTCCTCGTCGTACGGGACCCGTGGCCTGCGATGCTCAGGACGATCTGGGGCGACGACCAGCGCTACATCGACACGTACTGGTCGCGGTTCGAGGGCATGTACTTCCCCGGCGACGGCGCGAAGAGGGACGCGGACGGCGACCTGTGGCTGCTCGGCCGCGTCGACGACGTCATGCTCGTGTCGGGGCACAACATCTCGACGACCGAGGTGGAGTCGGCGCTGGTGTCGCACCCGAAGGTCGCCGAGGCGGCGGTCGTGGGCGCCACGGACCCGGTGACGGGGCAGGCGATCGTGTCGTTCGTGATCCTGCGCGGGAGCGCGGAGGAGAGCGACGACATCGCGTCCGACCTGCGGAACCATGTGGCGAAGACGCTCGGGCCCATCGCCAAGCCGCGGCAGATCCTGGTGGTGCCCGAGCTGCCGAAGACGCGGTCGGGGAAGATCATGCGGCGGTTGCTGCGTGATGTGGCGGAGAACAGGAGCATCGGGGACGTCACGACGCTGGCGGACAGCACGGTGATGAACCTGATCTCGGAGAAGCTGCCGAGCGCGAAGTCGGAGGACTGAGCGCGTCCCTTCGTTCGGGAACCTCTGCGGAGACCCCGGCCACCGCCCCATCCCTGGGCGCGGGACCGGGGTCTTTCGCGTTCGGGGTCCAGCGGCCCTCACCGTGGGTGTGGGGGCCTCGAAGGTTGGGGGAGGGGTCTGGGTAGGATCATGCCCAGGTGTGCCGGGAAGTCTGGTCGGCGGGGAACGACCGATCGCACCCGAACACCGAGGGGGAAGACCGTGCGCCGAGCCGCCGAAGTGTGGCCGCTCCGACCGACCGTCCGCTACGCCCGCACACTCGCCGAGGCGTTGCGCGCGGAAACCATCGGCGGCGTCATCATGCTGCTCGCCACCGTCGCCGCCCTCATCTGGGCGAATGTCTCGTACGACTCCTATGAGGCCCTCCGTACGACCACCGTCGGCCCCGCAGAACTCCATCTCGACATGGAGCTCTACAAGTGGGCGCAGAACGGCCTGCTGACGATCTTCTTCTTCGTCGCGGGCCTGGAGGTGAAGGAGGAGTTCGTCCACGGCGAGCTCGCCAACCTCCGCAAAGCCGCCCTGCCCATCATCGCCGCCGTCTCCGGCATGGTCGTCCCCGCGATCGTCTACCTCGCCGTGAGCTGGGGCGCGGAGAACGCCGCCAGAGGCTGGGCGATCCCGACCGCCACCGACATCGCCTTCGCCCTCGCGGTGCTCGCCGTGACGGCCAGCGCGATGCCCGCCGCGCTGCGCGCGTTCCTGCTCACGTGCGCGGTCGTCGACGACCTCGGCGCCATCACGATCATCGCGATCTTCTACACCGACCACCTCGCCGTGGTCATGCTGCTGATCGGCGTCGCCCTGCTCGCGCTCTACGGCGTGCTGCAGCGCAGGCGCGTCAGGAGCCTCTGGGTCCACCTGCCGCTCGCCGTACTCACCTGGTACTTCATCGAGGCCAGCGGCGTGCACGCGACGGTGGCAGGCGTCGCGCTCGGCCTGCTGACCAGGGTCACGATCGACGGCGACGAGGACAGCTCCCCCGCCGAGCGGGCCGACCACTACGTCAGGCCGTTCTCGGCGGGGTTCGCGGTGCCCGTGTTCGCGTTCCTGTCGGCCGGTGTACGGCTCGACGGGAACAGCCTGAGCATGATCTTCAGCGATCGGGTAGTCCTGGGGGTGATGGCAGGACTGGTCCTCGGTAAGTTCCTTGGCGTGTTCGGCGGATCGTGGCTGTCGGTACGGCTGGGCCTGGCCAGGCTGTCGGAGGAGTTGCGATGGCGGGACATGGCGGCGGTCTCGTTGCTCGGCGGCATCGGGTTCACGGTGTCGCTGCTCATCGGCGACCTCGCGTTCGGCGCGGACCAGTCGCGAACCACGGCCGTGACGACGGGGATCCTCGCCGCCAGCCTCGTGGCGTCGGTGCTGGCGGCGGTGCTTCTCCACGTCCGCGTGCGCAAGCGTCGCAATGGACTGGATGATGTTTGACACGGGCACCTGGCCCCGATAGGAGACGTTCATGCCGCAGACTTCCGAGGAAGAATCCCTGGGCGCGCTGGTCGCTCAGGCGACCGACCAGATCTCGACCCTTGTCCGCTCGGAGATCGAGCTCGCCAAGGCCGAGCTCAGGTTCGACGCCAAACGGGTCGGCACCGCCGCAGGGCTGTTCGCGGCCGCGGCCTTCATGGCACACCTGTGCCTGATCCTGGCCTCCTTCGCCATCGCCTACGTGCTCGTGGAGCTCGGCGTGTGGCAGTGGCTGGCCTTCACCATCGTCACGGTGTTCTACCTGCTGGTGGCGGGGGTGCTGGTGTTCGTCGGCATCCGCAGGCTGAAGGGTCTCGCGGGGATGAAGCGCACCACCAGGTCGCTGAAGGGCCTGAAGGAGATCGCCACGCCGGAGGGCGAGCTGGTGAAACCTGATGCCTGACGAGAGTTACGTCCAGCTGGAAGGCCCCTGGACGCATCGGGGGGTCCACGCGGGTGGCACCCGTTTCCACATCGTGGAGGCGGGCGAGGGGCCGCTCGTGCTGCTGTTGCACGGCTTCCCGCAGTTCTGGTGGACGTGGCGGCACCAGCTGAAGAGCCTGGCTCGGGCGGGCTACCGCGCCGTCGCCGTCGACCTGCGCGGCTACGGCGGCAGCGACAAGCCGCCGCGCGGCTACGACCTGCCGACGCTGGCCGGCGACGCCACGGGCCTGATCCGCGCGCTCGGCGAGACGGGCGCGATCGTGGTCGGCCACGACTGGGGCGGGCTGCTGGCCTGGACGATGGCGGTGACCGACCCCAAGTCCGTGCACCGCCTGGTCGCCGTGTCCGCCCCACATCCCGTACGGCTGCGCAGCGCCCTGCGGACCGACCCGTTCGGCCAGCTCAAGGCCAGCGGGTACTCCTTCGGCTTCCAGCTGCCCTTCCTGCCCGAGCGGCGGCTGACCCGCCACGACGGCGAGCTGGTGGGCCGGCTGCTCGACGACTGGTCGCGGCCCGGCTGGCCCGACGCCGACACCGCGCGCGTATACCGGGAGGCGTTCGGCATCCCGGCCGTCGCCCACTGCGCGCTGGAGTACCACCGCTGGTTCGGCCGCTCCCAGCTGCGCCCCGACGGCATGCGCTACGCCCGCGCCATGCGCGCCGAGATCGAGGCGCCCACCCTGCAGTTGCACGGCGCGCTCGACACCTGCATCCTGCCGCGCACCGCGAACGGCTCCAGCCGCTACGTCGCCGCGCCGTACAGGTGGCGGCTGGTGGAGGGGGCGGGGCACTTCCCGCACGAGGAGGCGCCAGAGGCGTTCGACGCCGAGCTGCTGGCCTGGCTGTCCGACCCGGAGTCTGACCGATGAGGGACAGGGACCCGCAGGGGCGTCCGCGTAACGCGAGACCCCGCGACGAGTACGGCAGGCCGCTCCCCCACGGCGCCGAGGGCGTCCCCAGGGTTCCCGACGACTACGCGCCCACGACCGAGCAGGCGCTCGCCGACGCCCGCGCCTTCCTGTCGGCCGGACGCCCCTTCCACGCCCACGAGGTCTTCGAGGGCCGCTGGAAGTGCGCTCCCGACGACGAGAGGGAGCTGTGGCAGGGGCTGGCGCAGATCTGCGTCGGGCTGACCCATCTGCAGCGCGGCAACGGGCGCGGCGCCGTCACGCTGCTCTCCCGCGGCGCGGCCCGCGTCCAGCGGTACGGCACGCCGTACGACCAGGTGGCCGGCCTGGCGCTGGCGCTGGAGGAGGGCAGTGACCCCGCGGCGGCGATCGCCGCCTTCCTCGACGCGCTCTAGTCGCACTCCATCGTGTCGGCGGGCGTCGTGTCGTGCTCGCCCTTGACCGCGTCGGGCCTGACCTCACCGGCGGTCAGCACGTAGCCGGTCTCGGCCTGGTTGGTCGCGGCGGCGAAGATGACGCCGAACACCTTGCCGTCCACGGTCAGCAGCGGGCCGCCCGAGTTACCGGGCAGGACCTTGCCGCGGATCGCGTAGACCTCGCGCTCGACCTCGCTCGCGCGGTAGATGTCGGGCCCCTTGGCCATCTGCTTGATCCTGATGCGGGCCGACTCGGCGGTGAACCCCTGCCCCTTCGGGAAGCCCGCGATGATCGCGTTGTCGTTCTTCTCCGCGATGCTGTCGAAGGCGAGCGGCTGGATGCCCAGGTTCGGCACGTGGAGGATGGCGATGTCGCGCTTGGGGTTGTAGACGACGACCTCGGCGTCCCGCGATCTGCCGTCCTGGTCGGTGACCCTGAGGTCTCTGGTGACGCCCGCGACCACGTGCGCGTTGGTCATGATGCGGTCGGGGGCGTAGACGAACCCGGTGCCCTCGATGCGCTTGCTGCAGCTCGGCGCCGTGCCCTGCACCTTGAGGATCGCCTTCTGCGCCTTCTGCAGCCTCGGGCCCTGCAGTTGGCTGCGCGGCGCGGGCGGCGGCACCTCGACGAACGGCCCGTTGGCTATGGCGTCGAAGACGGGCGGGAACTCCGACCTGTCGATGAAGTCCTTGAACGGCTTCTGCCAGTTGCGCGCGGCGTCGGGAACGGCCTCGTCGACGGTGCCGAGCAGCAGGGAGTCCTTCACCTGGGTGCTGAGCACGGTGAAGGACGTGGAGACGACGAGTGAGCCGATGAGCCACGCGATGACCAGCACCGACAGCGCGCTGGCGAACGTGCCGCCCACGGCGTCGGCCACCCGCGCGGGCTCCCAGGTCACGTGGCTGCGCACCACCGCGCCGATCGTGGAGGAGGCGAACTGGCCGATCGTCGCCGCCAGGAAGACGATCACGATCGCGAGCAGCGCCTGCTCTGTCTCACCGCCGACCACCGCTTTGGCGATGGGCGGCGCGATGTACACGCCGAGCACGGCCCCGCCCACGAACCCCACGAAGCTCATCGCGCCGATGATGAAGCCCTGGCGGTAACCCGAGATGCCGAAGGCGATCACGAGGCCGATCAGGATGAGGTCGAGCAGATCACCGCGCACGTTTCAAAGGTATCCACCGATACGGTCAAGCGTGAACGTCTTCCGCTAGGACCGCCCCTGCATGGGCAATAGCCTGCCCATGATGCGCGAGCTCATCGAGGCGGCACTCGACGACACCGATCCGGACGGACCGGTGCGCTGGCACGTGATCTCCACGCTGCAGGAGCGCGGGGATCTCGAGACGTTCACGGAGGCGCGCCGGCTGTGCGCTGGCCACGACGTCTCCGAACGCCTGCTCGGCGTCGACATCATGGGCCAGCTGGCCGCGTTCAAGGACAGGGCGCTGCCCGTGCTGCGCTTCCTCGCCGCCAGCGAGGACGACCCCATGGTGCTGTTCTCGGTGCTGATCGCCTTCGGTCATCTCGGGGATTCGCGCTCGCTCCCATCGGTGATCGAGCTGGCCGCCCACCTCGACGCCAGAGTCAGGTACGGCGCGGCCTACGCGCTGCCGAACGTCCTCGGCCGCCCACCGGATCCCGCGGGACTGGCGGCGCTGCGCAGGCTCACCCGCGACGGCGACGACGACGTGGCCGACTGGGCGACGCTCGGGCTCGCGCTAACCACGGGCAGCCAGGTCGAGGACGTCGGGGGGTAGGTCCTCCACAAGATCGGAGTTCCACGGCCGCTCCAGGCCGCCCTCGCGCAGCACCGCGTCGAGGACCATCGCGGTGAACCCCCACACCAGCATCCCCCGCACCCTGAACGCGGGGCCCGCATGCCCGCTCGGAGTGCGCAGCATGATCCTGTTGGCCGGGTCGAGCAGCTCGGCGAGCGGCACCCGCTCCACGGACTCCACCTCGTCGGGAGCCGCGGCGTACACCGCGCACGGGGTGTGCCACCAGCCGATCACCGGGGTGACCCTGTTGTCGCTGTGCCAGACGAACAGCTCGGGGAGCGTGCAGAGCACCTTCACGCCCTCGGGGTCGATGCCCGTCTCCTCCATGGCTTCCCTGAGTGCAGCTCCCACGGGCCCGTCATCGTCGGGGTCGACGCCGCCGCCGGGGAAGGCGGGCTGGCCCGCGTGCCTGCGGCCTCGGGAG
Organism: Nonomuraea sp. NPDC049152; assembly: GCF_040648355.1. Taxonomy (NCBI): domain Bacteria; kingdom Bacillati; phylum Actinomycetota; class Actinomycetes; order Streptosporangiales; family Streptosporangiaceae; genus Nonomuraea; species Nonomuraea sp. NPDC049152. Next base: position 237,397 of record NZ_JBEZDO010000005.1, read on the forward strand.
CTGCGCTGGATGAGGAGGAGGTCGGGGCCGTCGGGGCCCTCGCCGAACAGCATCAGCACCGCGGCGGGGCGGCCGCCTCTGGCAGGCGGACGGAGGCCCTGGGGGACGGGGGTGTGGACGGCTCGGGCGGCCAGCCTGTCCAACCAGTCGGGGACGTCGGTCACGCATACCTCCAACGCATCGCGCCTCCGCGGGCTTCCCTGCCGCGTGGGGCCACCTTCCCAGCCGTCGGCACCATTCTCCGGCAGAACACCGACCTTTCCTGGCCGCCGACCTCCGGGCGCCGGACGGCCGGCGGAGGTTCCGAGGGGGTCAGGGAGGGCGGCGGAGGTTCTGAGGGGGCAGGGAGGGCTACGAGAAGGGGCCTGAGCGGACGAGCTTGGCGGCCTGGTCGGCGGCCGTGGGGCCGGTGCCGTACGACGGGCAGAGGGCCGCCAGCGGGCACACCCCGCAAGCGGGCTTGCGGGCGTGGCAAATGCGCCGGCCGTGCCAGATCACCCGGTGCGAGAACACCGTCCACTCGCGCTTGGGGATCAGCTCCCCCACCACGTGCTCGATCTTGACCGGGTCCGTCTCCTCGGTCCACCCGAAGCGCCGCACCAGCCGCTGGAAGTGTGTGTCCACGGTCAGCCCCGGCACCCCGAAGGCGTTCCCGAGCACCACGTTCGCGGTCTTGCGCCCCACCCCGGGCAGCTTGACCAGGTCGGAGAGCCGGCCGGGCACGACGCCGCCGTGTTCGGCGCACACCGCCTGGGCCATCCCGATGATGCTGTTCGTCTTCGCCCTGAAGAACCCGGTGGACTTGATGATCCCTTCCACCTCGGAGGGGTCCGCCGCCGCATAGTCCTCAACGGTGGGATATTTCGCGAACAGGGTGGGGGTGACCATGTTGACCCGCTTGTCGGTGCACTGGGCCGACAGGATCGTGGCCACGAGCAGCTCGAGCGGGTTGGTGAAGTCGAGCTCGCAATGAGCGTCAGGGTAGGTCTCGGCGAGGATCCTGTTCATCCGCCGCGCCCGCCGTACCCGACCCAGCTGGGTCTCCGACCCCCATTTACGGTTCGTCGCCATCCCGCAAGCGTATGGCCAGCCGGTTCATCCCGGGAAACGATCCGTTGAGTAACGCTTTGCAGTGTTCAGTCCGTAAACTCCCTCCTGGGAACTTCGTGGCGACCAGCAGGTGGCATCCCCTCAAGCCATTGCGCATGGGTCACTCCTGACCTCTGCAGTGGGGTACGTCACAATGGCTGCTGAGGAGGCAGAGTGAACACCGAAGACGTGCTGGGCAAGGCCCCCCTGTTCGCCGCGCTCGACCGCGAGAGCGCAGCTGCGCTGCGCACGAGCATCACCGAGGTTCAGCTGTCCAAGGGACAGACGCTGTTCAGCGAGAACGAGACGGGCGACAGGCTCTATGTCGTTCTCGAGGGCAAGATCAAGCTGTCACGCACAGCTCCCGACGGCCGTGAGAACCTGCTGAGCGTGCTCGGGCCGAGCGAGATGTTCGGCGAGTTGTCCCTGTTCGACCCCCGGCCACGTACGGCCACCGCCTCCGCGCTGACCGATGTGCGGCTGGCGGGGCTCGGCCACGACGACCTGCGCCCATGGCTCACCGGCCGCCCCGAGGTGGCGCTCCACCTGCTGCGGGCGCTGGCCCAGCGGCTTCGCAGGACCAACGACGTGCTGGCCGACCTGGTCTTCACCGACGTGCCCGGACGCGTGGCCAAGGCGCTGCTCGACCTGGCCGAGCGGTTCGGCACCAAGACCGACGACGGCCTGCGCGTCCACCACGACCTCACGCAGGAGGAACTGGCCCAGCTGGTCGGCGCCTCACGCGAGACGGTCAACAAGGCGCTCGCCGACTTCGCTCAGCGCGGCTGGCTGCGCATCGAGGCCAAGGCCGTGGTCATCCTCGACATGGAGCGCCTCTACAACCGGTCCAGGTAGTCCAGCTGGGCGCGCACCGACATCTCGGCCGCGTGCCACAACGCGGTGTCGACGTCCGCGTAGACGATCTCCACGATCTCACGCGGCGTCTTCGCCCCTGAGGCGCGCGCGGCCCTGATCTGGTCGAGGCGCTCCCGCCGGTGGGCGATGTAGCCGTCGAGCGCGAAGACGGGGTCGGCCAGCGCGGGCCCGTGGCCGGGCAGCAGCGTCTCCGCTTCCAGCTCCTCGGCCGTGGCGCGCAGCAGGTCGAGCGTGCGCAGGTAGTCGGCCAGGTTCCCGTCGTGCGCGATGACCGTGGTGCCCCTGCCGAGGATGGTGTCGCCGGTCAGCATGGCGCTGTCGGCGGGCAGCCAGAAGCACAGGGAGTCGAAGGAGTGCCCGGGCGTGCCGTACACCCTCAGTTCCAGGCCGCCGACCTCGATCACGTCACCGTGGGACAGCCCCTCGCCACCGAGCCTGTGCCGCGGGTCGAGCGCCCGCACGGGCGCGCCGACCAGCTCGGAGAAGCGCTTGGCGCCGCCGCTGTGGTCGTGGTGCCCGTGGGTGAGCAGGATCTCGGTGACCCTGCGCCTGCCCACGTGCTCGGCGACCCTGCGCAGGTGCGCCTCGTCGTCGGGGCCTGGATCGACGACGACCACGTCGGTCGTGCCGATGACCCACGTATTGGTCCCTTCGAGCGTCATCTCCGAGGGGTTGGGCGCGAGGACGTTCTCCGCGTGGTCGGTGCGCGTCCCGTCGGGCCCCGCCAGCGGGACGTAGAGGCCGCTCATGTCGTCAACCACACCTTGCCGTCGCGTTCGACGGCCCTGGGCATGATGGTGACGATCTCCCGCTCGGCCGTGAGGATCGCCTCGATGTCGCCGTGTCCCGCCAGCTCGGCGAGCGTCCGGTAGGTGGGTGGCATGAGAAAGATCTCCCCCTTGTGCGCCAGCTCGATCGCCTCGGCGGGCCGCTGCCAGACGACCTTGTCCGCCTCTCCTCCCACGTCGCGGGTGCGCTGCCCCTCGGGGAGCACGGCGACGAAGAAGCGGGTGTCGAACCTCTTGTGCTCGACCTCGGGCGTGATCCAGTGTGCCCACGGTTTGAGCAGGTCGGAACGGAGCACCAGGCCCCGCCGGTCGAGGAAGTCGGCGAAGGCCAGGCTCCTGTCGATCAGCGCGACCCTGTCGGCCTCCCAGTCGTCGCCCGTGGTGTCGGCGACGACCGTGTCGGGACCCGGGCCGGCGAGCAGCACGCCCGACTCCTCGAAGGTCTCCCGTACGGCCGCGCACACCAGCCCCCTGGCGGTGTTCTCCTCGGCGTGGAACACCTGGCCCCACTCCTTCGGCGAAGGGCCCGCCCACGCGACGGAGTGATCGGTGTCGCGCGGGTCGACCGAGCCGCCGGGGAAGACGTAGGCGCCCGCGGCGAAGGCCATGGTCGCCTTGCGTCTGAGGAGGTAGACCTGTGGCCCCTCGCGCAGGATCACCACCGTGGCGGCGTCCCGCGCGGGGACCGGCTGGACACGTCCTGCCAGGATGTCTCGTGCTCGCTCGCCGAACTCGCCGGGGAGCGGGATCCCGTTGTCCACATGACCTCCTCTAGAACATCACTCGGTCATGATGGACTTTCTACTAAACTTCCGCGATCAGTTCGACCTCGACCGGCGCGTCCAGCGGCAGTACGGCGACGCCGACCGCGCTGCGCGCGTGCACGCCGAGGTCGCCGAGCACGTCCCTCAGCAGCTCGCTGGCGCCGTTGCCGACCTGCGGCTGGGCGGTGAAGTCCGGCGCGCTGGCGACGAACACGACCACCTTCACGATCCGCTTCACCTTGGACAGGTCGCCGATCTGGGACTTGACCGCGGCCAGGGCGTTGAGCGCGCAGATCCTCGCCAGGTCGCGGCCCTCCTCGGCGCTCACCTCGGCGCCGACCTTGCCGGTCTGGGGCAGCTTGCCCTCGACCATCGGGAGCTGTCCCGAGGTGTAGACGTAGTCACCCGTGCGCACGGCCGGAACGTAGGCGGCGAGGGGGGCGACGACCTCGGGCAGGGTCAGGCCCAGCTCGGCCAGCTTCTCCTCGGGGGTCATGCCTTCTCCCTCTTGAAGTAGGCGACGAGGCCCTGGCCGTCGGGACCCTGCACGATCTGGACCAGCTCCCAGCCGTCCGCGCCGAAGTTGTCGAGAATCATCTTGGTGTTGTGGATCAGCACCGGAGCGGTGAGGTACTCCCATTTCTTCATGGGGGCAAGCGTAGTGACCCGCCCTCCCTTCGGCCCGCGCGCGGGCACCCCGAGTCACGGCCGGTGGCCGTGGGGCCGCCGTGGCCGCGGAGGCCGCGTGTGGCGGCCCAGTGTGAGGAATCTCAAAGGCGGACAGCAAGTAACCGTTCGGTAGCCTGGCAGGTGTGACTGCTAGGGACACCGATTGGGACGGCGTGCGACTTCACGTCGTGACCGGTAAGGGCGGCACCGGCAAGACGACAGTGGCCGCCTCGCTCGCCCTGGCTCTGGCCTCAGGCGGTCGCAAGGTGCTCCTCGTCGAGGTCGAGGGCCGACAGGGCATCGCGCAGATCTTCGACCTGCCGCCGCTGCCGTACGAGGAGCGCAAGATCGCCGTCGCCCCCGGCGGGGGCGACGTCTACGCGCTGGCCGTCGACCCCGAAGAGGCCATGCTCGAATACCTCGAGATGTTCTACGGCATGCGCCGCGCCGGCCGCGCGCTCACCAAGATGGGCATCGTCGACTTCGCCACCACCGTGGCTCCCGGCTTCCGCGACGTGCTGGTGACCGGCAAGACCACCGAGGCGGTACGGCGGCGCGGCAAGAACGGCAAGCGCGTCTACGACGCCGTGGTGCTCGACGCCCCGCCCACGGGTCGCGTCAGCCGCTTCCTCAACGTGACTCAGGAGGTCGCGGGCCTGGCGAGGGTCGGCCCGATCAAGAACCACTCGGAGCTCGTGAGCGGCGTGGTGAAATCTCCCGAGACGGCTGTCCACTTCGTGACGGTTCTGGAGGAGATGCCGGTTCAGGAAACGCTCGACGGCATTGCCGAATTGCGTTCGGCCGGTCTTCCGGCGGGTGGAATCTTCATCAACATGGTGCGTGAATCACTGCTTCCCAAGGCCGTTCTTGACTCGGCTGTCAAAGGACGATTCGACGCCGCGGAGATCGCCATGGGCCTCAAGGCGGCCGGCCTGGCCGACGGGGCGAGCGATGCGACGGCGGTGGCGGAGGCTCTGGCCGAGGAGGTCGTGGAGCACGCCCGCCGTACCGAACTGGAGAAGAGCGAGCGCGCCGCGCTGCTGGAGGCGGCCGTGCCCAGCTACGAGCTGCCGCTGCTGGCCGACGGCGTCGACCTCGCGGGGCTGTACGAGCTGGCCGAGACCATCTGCACCAAGGGAGCGGCGTGATCGAGCGGCGCGAGGTCACCCACAGACACAGCAGTTCGGTCACGAAGGAGGCCTCGTGAGCAAGACGCCGCCGGTTCTGGACGTCGACGCGATCCTCGACGATCGCGGCACGCGCATCGTGGTCTGCTGCGGCTCGGGCGGCGTGGGCAAGACCACGACCGCCGCCGCGCTGGGGCTACGGGCCGCCGAGCGGGGGCGCAGGGCGGTCGTCCTGACCGTCGACCCCGCCCGCAGGCTGGCCCAGTCGATGGGCCTGACCGAGCTGGACAACACCCCGCGCCTGGTCCACACCGCGGGCGAGGGCCAGCTGTTCGCCATGATGCTCGACATGAAGCGGACCTTCGACGAGATCATCGAGGCTCACGCCGACCCCGAGCGGGCCCGCCAGATCCTGACGAACCCCTTCTACCAGTCGCTCAGCTCCAGCTTCGCCGGCACCCAGGAGTACATGGCGATGGAGAAGCTGGGCCAGCTCCGCCGGTCGGACGAGTGGGATCTGATCATCGTCGACACGCCGCCCTCCCGGTCCGCGCTCGACTTCCTCGACGCGCCGGAACGGCTGGGCCGCTTCCTCGACGGGCGCTTCATCAGGCTGCTGATGGCCCCCGCCAAGGCCGGGGGCCGCAGCGCGTTCAAGCTGCTCAACGCCGGATTCGGACTCGTCGCCGGAGCGATGACGAAGCTCCTCGGCGCGCAGGTGATCAAGGATCTGCAGACGTTCGTCTCGGCGCTCGACGCGGTCTTCGGCGGGTTCAGGCAGCGCGCCGAGATGACCTACAAGCTGTTGCAGGCGCCGGGCACGGCCTTCGTGGTCGTCGCGGCGCCCGAGCGTGACGCGATGCGCGAGGCCTCCTACTTCGTGGAGAGGCTCGCCGAGGAGCGCATGCCGCTGGCCGGGCTGGTGATCAACCGCGTGCACCTGTCGCCCGCGGGCGGGCTCTCGGCGGCCCGCAGCGCGGCCGCGGCCGAGGACCTGGAGACCAGGGGCGAGCACGAGCTGACCGCCGCCGTGCTGCGCCTGCACGCCGGACGGATGCAGCTCGCCGCCCGTGAGCACCGCGAGCGCGAGCACTTCGTCTCCGCCCATCCCACGGTGCCCGTCGTCCAGGTGCCCGCGATGCCCCAGGACGTCCACGATCTGGAGGGTCTCCACGAGATCGGGCGGCTCCTCGCGGGGGGCGCAGACGTGGCCGCCCCGCGCAGCGCCTGATGGCTTCGCCCACCACAAGGGCCCACGAACCAGGGCCCACGACGAGGTTATGGCGGTACGGCCGGCGGGGCTCCCGCCGGCCGTACCGCCATGACATCAGCCGGCGATCAGCTCGTTCGTCCGCTCGTACTCTTCCTTCGCGGACTCGAGCAGCTCGCGCCACGAGTCCACGTCGGGCCGCCGCCGGAGCAGCGCTCGCCGTTCCCGTTCCGTCATACCGCCCCACACCCCGAACTCGATGCGGTTGTCCAGCGCATCAGCGAGGCATTCGGTACGGACCGGGCATCCTCGGCAGATGAGCTTCGCCCTGTTCTGAGCGGCGCCCTGGACGAACAGCGCGTCCGGGTCCGCACCCCGACAGGCGGCACGGGAGGTCCAATCCGTGATCCACATGTTTCGACCCCACTCCCCTTAGGTGGTCAGTCGTCATTTGGGGCCGACGGGCGCGGGCGCCGAGCCTCCGTATTCTGTTGCCGCAGAGGAGAACGTACGCAATCAGACCTTCGGGCCGACAGACCCCGGCAGGACCAATTTCTCGCCAGAGCCTTGACCGGGAATGACTAGTCACCTCGGCCAGTCAAGGCGAAATGAGCTCCGGTTACCGATTACGCCTCGCTTTCGACGTAGTCTTGGTTCCGTGCAAGCTCAGGGCAAAGATCAGTCGAACCCGATCGTGAACGTCGTGCGGCTACTCGCCGCCGGCACGGCCGCGGGAGTGCTGGCGGCCGCCGTGGCCCTGCCGGCCGTGGGCGGGGTGGGTCTGACCGCCAAGTCGACCACCGAGACCTTGGCGCTCAGGCCGGAGAAGCTGGACGAGCCGCCGCTCCCTGAGCGCACCGAGATCTACGATGCCAGCGGCAAGCAGGTCGCGCAGTTCTATTACCAGAATCGCGAGTCCGTGAAGATCGACCAGATCGCGCCCGTGATGCGCACCGCGATCATCTCGATCGAGGACTTCCGCTTCTACGAGCACGGCGCCATCGACCTCGAGGGCACGGCCCGTGCCATGGCCAAGAACGTCACCGGCGGCGGCGTGGTCCAGGGTGGCTCCTCGATCACCCAGCAGTACGTCAAGCTGGTGCAGTTCAACAAGGCCAAGACGAAGAAGGAAGCGATGGCGGCCATCGCGCCGACCGTCAACCGCAAGCTCAACGAGCTGCGCTACGCCATGGCCATCGAGGAGAAGTACACCAAGGACGAGATCCTCGAGAAGTACCTCAATATCTCCTACTTCGGCGCCGGCGCCTACGGCATCCAGGCCGCGGCCAAGCGTTTCTTCGGCAAGTCGGCGTCCGACCTGGACCTGTCGGAGGCGGCGACGCTGGCCGGAGCCGTGCAGAACCCGGTGCGCACCGACCCGATGCTGGGCAAGACCGCCAGGGACAACCTGCTCAACCGCCGCAACACCGTCCTCGACCGGATGGCCGAGCTCAAGAAGATCACCCTGGTGGACGCTGCAGCGGCCAAGAAGGAGAAGCTGGGCTTCAAGGGCACCAAGATCCCTGGCGGCTGCGAGGAGAGCAAGTACCCGTACTTCTGCCTCTACGTCAAGAACGAGATCCTCACCAACCCCGACTTCGGCGCCACCCCCGAGGACCGGGAGAAGCTGCTCCAGCAGGGCGGCCTGCGCATCAAGACCACGCTCGACCCGAAGATGCAGGCGGCCTCCGAAGAGGCGATCAAGAAGTACGTCTTCGCCAAGGACAAGCCGGCCGCCGCGCAGGCGATCGTCGTCCCCGGCACCGGCGAGATCAAGGCGCTGGCAGCCAGCCGCAAGTTCGGCGACAACAAGAAGAAGAACGAGACCCTGATCAACCTGGCCGCCGACAGCAAGCACGGCGGCGGCGTCGGCTTCCAGCAGGGTTCGACCGCCAAGGCCTTCACGCTGGCGGCCGCGCTCGAGAACGGCTGGAAGATCGACGACGGCAACTCGACCGGCAAGACCTACGACGTCCCGCCCGTCGAGAACACCCCGTTCCGCGACTGCAAGGGCCTGCGGGTCGGATCCTCGCACCAGGTCTTCAACTCCAGCGAGGGCGGCGGCGGCTTCAAGACCCTGAGGACAGGCACGCTGGGCTCGGTCAACACGTTCTTCATGAAGCTCGAGGAGCAGGTCGGCCTCTGCAAGGTCGTCAAGATGGCCGAGAAGCTCGGCATCAAGCGCGCCGACGGCGGCAAGCTCCAGCAGGTCCCGACCTTCACGCTGGGCGTCAACGAGATGGACCCCGTGACCGTCTCCAACGCCTTCGCGGTCTTCGCCAGCCGCGGCCAATACTGCAGGCCGATGGCCATCACCGAGGTCCGCGACAGGACCGGCAAGGTCACCGCCGCCAAGCCCAAGTGCAAGCAGGTCATCGACGAGGACGTGGCCGACGCGGTCAGCGAGGTCATGTCCGGCGTCTTCACCAAGGGCACCATGAGCGAGGTCGGCGGCATCGGCCGCGACGCGGCGGGCAAGACCGGCACCACCGACGGCTACACCGCCGCCTGGTTCGCCGGCTACACCCCCAACCTGGCCTCCGCCGTCAGCCTGGGCGACCCGCGCGGCGCCTTCAACCACGACCTGACCGGCGTCACGATCGGTGGTCGCTTCTACGCCTACGTGTACGGCGCCTCCATCTCCGGGCGGATCTGGAAAGATTCGATGATCAAGGCGCTCAAGGGCATCGAGGCGACCTCCTTCGCCCCCTACGACAGCTCCAAGTACGGCGGGTGCACCAAGAGCTGCGCGCCGAAGCCGCCGAAGAGGGACAAGGACGGGGACAGGGGCGACCGCGGTGACAACCCGTTCGGGAACCCTGACGACCAGCAGAGCCCGCTGGACATCTGGGACACCGGCGACGACAACGGCGGAAACGGGCCCACCACTGGCAACGGCAGAGACAAGCCCATCACTCCCGGGCGGCGGCGCTGACCTACCGCGCGCCGGAGGCCTCCACGGGCCTCCGGCGTCCTGTCTTCCGTACTACGGGCTTGGCCGGCCGCCCGCTGAGGCCTATGCGAGACGCGAGCGGACGATCTGGGCCACGCGCCCACCCTCGGCGCGCCCGGCGACCTTCGGGTTGACGACCTTCATCACCTGGCCCATCGCCTGCGGACCCGACACCCCGAGCTCGGCGACGGCCTCGTCCACGATGCGGCCGAGCTCCTCGTCCGACAGCTGCGCCGGCAGGTACTCGTCCAGCACCGCCTGCTCGTCGAGCTCCGCCTTCGCCTGCTCCTCACGGCCCGCGTTGCCGAACGCCTCCGCGGCCTCACGACGCTTCTTGGCCTCCTTGGTGAGGACCTTGATGATCTCGTCGTCGGACAGCTCCCTGGCCTGCTTGCCCGCGACCTCCTCCACGTTGATCGCGGCCAGGGCCATACGGATCGTCCGCAGGCGTACCTCGTCCCTGCTCTTCAGCGAAGCCGACAGGTCGGCCTTCAGCTTGTCCTTCAATGCGCTCATGCGCTCCATCCTTTCAGGCATGATGAAGAGATGAGGAAAGCTGTCGCAATCCCCCTGTCCCTGATGGGCGTCGGTCTGGCCGGGCTCGGCTACGCCTCCGTCATCGAGCGCAACAGCTTCCGCCTCAGGCGCTTCGACGTGCCCGTCCTGGAGCGCGGCCAGCGGCCCGTGCGCATCCTGCACCTGTCCGACCTCCATCTGACGCCCGGGCGCCGCATGCTCATCAACTGGGTGCGCTCCCTCGGCTCCCTCGAGCCCGACCTGGTCGTCAACACCGGCGACTCCATCGCCCACGTCGACGCCGTGCCGTCCCTGCTGCACGCGCTGGAGCCGCTGCTGTCGCGTCCCGGCCTGTTCGTGTACGGCTCGAACGACCTCTACGCGCCCAAGCCCAAGAACCCCGTCCGCTACCTCTGGCGGACCTCCAAGAACGACCGCCGCCAGCACGTCCCCTCCCTGCCGTGGCGCGAGCTCGGCGAGGGCATGGCCGCCGAGGGCTGGCTCGACATGAACAACACCACGGCCCGCATCAAGGTCGGCGACCTCGACATCGCCGTCGCGGGCATCCACGACTCCCACATCGACCGCGACCGCTACGACCTCGTCGCCGGCCCCGCGCCACGCGACGCCGACCTCCGCCTCGGCGTCATGCACTCCCCCGAGCCGCGCAACCTGAGCCGCTTCGCCTCCGACGGCTACCAGCTCCTGCTCGCCGGCCACACGCACGGCGGCCAGCTCTGCATCCCGTTCTACGGCGCGCTGGTCACCAACTGCGGCATCGACAGGGCCCGCGTGAAGGGTCTGCACAGGCACTCGTCCGCATGGCTCCACGTGTCGGCCGGGCTTGGGACGTCGCCTTACGCGCCTGCTCGGTTCGCGTGCTTCCCTGAGGCCTCGTTGCTGACGTTGGTCCCTCGGCGCTGACGGGTCACATGTACTGCTGAAGTCCGCTAGACTCATGCAGGCACGAACAAGACGGGCGTGCACCGGGGTGTAGCGCAGCTTGGCAGCGCGCTTCGTTCGGGACGAAGAGGCCGTGGGTTCAAATCCCGCCACCCCGACCCAGCACGAAGGCCAGTTTCCTTGATTGGAAGCTGGCCTTTCGCGTGTCTGAGCTCCAGATCCGATGCACTACCTCCGTGAAGACCGAATCATGGTCACAGCCCCGGCTTGGCGAACTTGCGGATCTAGTGCGGCCGGCGAGCCGGAAGATCTCCTCCGGCGGGATGCCGTCACGGGGACGGCGCCGGCGCGCTACCCGCAGGCGGCCCGCACCGGCCCCGCCGAGTATCCGCACGAACCGGTGACCTGTGCGGTGCGCGCGGGCGCTGTTCGCGGACCCGCGCGCTCGACCGGCTCCCCGCGGGCCGACCTGTCACGCGACCTTGGCGGGCGAGGCCTTCCAGGTGTTGCAGGCGCTCGGCCCGCCGGCCTTGTAGCCCCGGTCGAACCAGGCCAGCTCGTTGCCCTTCAGCAACGACTTCCAGCTCTTGGCCGGGCGGCCGAGCGCCCTGGCGGCGGCGCCGGCGAAGCACGACTGCTGGTAGGCGTAGCGGCGCTCCTGCTCGTCGAGCTCCTTCTGGTCGCCGTGGAAGTCGAGCGTCTTGGCCGCCTTGGCGATGCCGGTCTGCACCTGGACGACCTCGCCGTAGACGGAGGCCAGCTCGTGGAAGACGCGCAGGTCGTTCTTGGTCTTGATCCAGTCGTCCGCGAGCCCGACGTAGATCCCGTCGAAGGTGACGAAGGGCCAGGACTTGTACTTCTTCTTGCCGTCGCGCTGGTAGTGGATCTCGACCTTGATCCCGGGCCTGTTCCAGGCCTCGCTCAGGCAGACGACCAGCGACCGCACGTACTTCTCGGTGGCGGACCTGGTCGTGCCTTTCTTCAGGGCGCACGGCGTCTTGGTGAGCTTGCCCTCCTTGTAGAGGGGGTTGCCGGTCAGGGCGGGGGCGCCGTTGATGGGGTAGGCGGCGGCCGTACCGGAGAAAAGGAACAGGCCAGCCGCGGTGGCCGCCAATGCTCGAATCATCACGAAGCCGGATGTTAGGGGCGTGACATCGCCAATATCATCTTCGCCGGCTCTCACCTTGATAACGTCCCAGTTGCACTTGGTAGGGTCCGGCCATGCCGCGCTGTGTCATCCTCGACGACTACCAGAACGTCGCTCTCACCCTGGCCGACTGGACCGCCGTCGAGGCGAGGAGCATCCAGGAGCACATCGACTCGATCGACGACCTCGTCACGGCGATCGCCGACGACGAGATCGTGGTGATCATGAGGGAGCGCACGCCGTTCCCCGCCGAGGTGTTCGCCAGGCTGCCGAAGCTGCGGCTGCTGATCACCTCCGGCATGCGCAACGCCTCCGTCGACCTCGACGCCGCCAGAGCCCACGGCGTGACCGTCTGCGGGACCGGCAGCTTCTCCACGCCGCCCGCCGAGCTGACGTGGGCGCTCATCCTCGGCCTGGCCAGGCACCTGGTCCCCGAGTCCGCCGCCATGCGCGCAGACGGGCCCTGGCTGACCACCGTGGGCACCGACCTGCACGGCGCCACTCTCGGCCTGGTCGGCCTCGGCAAGATCGGCTCCCAGGTCGCGAAGGTCGCCCAGGCCTTCGGCATGGACGTCGTGGCCTGGAGCGAGAACCTCACCCGCGCGCGTGCCGACGAGGCCGGCGTACGGCTGGCGCCCTCGCTGGAGGCGCTGCTGTCCGAGTCCGCCTTCGTCTCCATCCATCTCGTCCTGAGCGAGCGCACCCGCGGCCTGATCGGCGCCAAGGACCTGGCGGCGATGCGCTCGAACGCCTACCTGGTGAACACCTCACGCGCGGCCATCGTCGACCAGCCGGCACTCATCCACGCGCTGGAGAGCCGCGCGATCGCCGGCGCCGGCCTCGACGTCTTCGACATCGAGCCGCTGCACGCCGGCCACGCCTTCAGAGTGCTTCCCAACGTGCTGGCCACCCCGCACCTCGGCTACGTCACCATGGCCAACTACCGCACGTACTTCCGCGAGGCCGCGGAGAACGTCACCGCCTTCCTCTTCGGCACCCCGCTCCGCGTCCTGACCTGAGCTGGACTCGTCGGCCATCAGCGAGGGGCCGGCCGCCGCTCGCGGTGACCGCCTGCCGGCGCCCGGCCGACCGGCTCCTCATCGGCGCAAGGGCCGTACACGTCCTGGGTCCCCTTCGATCAAGGACGCCGGTCACGAACGCGGCACGAGTTTGATCGTCGCCGCGCGCGCGCCTGGGTTGACGACGCCGCCGACGACGCCGTCGCTGTAGCGGCGGTACTTGGTGCGGTAGACGGCGTCGATCTGGTCGTCGAGGTCGCGGTCGGCGTCGGCGAAGGTGACGTCCTTGTCGACGCCGCCGGCCTGGATGTGGCCCTCGCGGCGTGTCAGGGTGCCGCGGAACCAGGCGCCGGAGCGCCCGTGCATGGACCGGACGTACAGGTCGTCGCCGTGGCGGACGACCCACATGATCACCGGTTTGCGTAGGGTGCCGTCGGATCGCAGGGACGCGAGCTCCAGCTCGTCCGCGTTTCCGATCTTGGTGAGCTCATCGCTGGTCCACGTGGCCATCGGCGCGTCTCCTTTCGGCATGCCAGTGATGTGGTCGGTCATGAGCGGCGTGCGGGCGTGCCCGGATGCCGGCCGGCTCGTGGCGGGATGTCATCGCGTGTGTCCGCGAGCCCAGCGCGGAGCTGACGGGTCACGGCTGGATGAGCACCTTCAGCGCCTCGCGGCCCGCCATCGCGCGATAGCCGTCCGGCACCTCCTCCATGCCGATGGTGCGGTCGAACACCCGGCCCGGCTCGATCATGCCGTTGAGCACCTCGGGCAGCAGTTCCTCGATGTAGGCCCGAGCCGGCGCCACGCCGCCGGTGAGCGTGATGTTGCGAAAGAACACGTCGGCGAGTCCTCGTCGACGGGCAGCTTCACCAGCGTCCCCTGCGCCTGCGGCACCCGTACGGCCTCGCCCTGGCCGCCGTCCACGCCGTCCGCGCCCCACAGCCCACCGTGGCGGCAGGACGTCTGCAGGCCCTCGCGGCAGAAGTCGCAGGTGTTGTCCGACCACACGAACGGCGCCAGCACGACATCGCCGACCTTCAGCCCGGACACCTCCGAACCGAGGTCCTCGACCACGCCGAGGAACTCGTGACCGATGCGGTCGCCCTCCTCGGTGGCAGGCCTCGACCCGTACGGCCACAGGTCGCTGCCGCAGATACACGAACGCAGCACGCGCACCACCGCGTCGGTCGGCTCCCGGAGCACTGGGTCGGGCACGTCCTCCACCCGGACATCACCGGCACCGTAGATCAAAGTTGCTCGCATGAGGATCTTCCGATCATTTCGTCTCGTCGACACAGGTACCCAGGGATGGCCGACATCGCGTCATCGGCATGCCTGTTCCATGTCCGCGGTTGGCAAAAACGGCTCCCGTCGAGGAGCGGTCCCGCGAGTGGCCTGACCCCGGGCACCATTCCTGGAACAGGGAGCGGCGCCGCACGTGCCTTACCAGCTCGAGGGCAACACCGCGTATCCTCCCTGAGGACGTGTCAGCCCCCCGGCGGCCTGCTCGCTCGCGTCGGCCGCCTCCCCGGCTCCTGGACGAGATCCAGGTCCGGACGCGCATGAGGGATACGGCCTCGTGCCCCGATGACAGACCCGTCCTCGTCTACGAACTGGACGCTCCATGACCCAGGCGCTCCCCTGCCACGCCACGCTCACCGACCTCTTCACCGACGACCCGATGTCCGCGCCGCTGACCTACCCCGGCCGTCTCCCCCAGACCTCGGGCCTCCTGCAGGACGAGAGTTTCCCTCCGCTGACCGAGGTGGCCGGCGCGCCCGCCGCGGACTGGCGGATCGAGGCCGGCGGGCATGCCGTACGGCTCGACGACCACCTGGCCGCGCTCGGGGCGGCGCCCATGTCCGCACGGCACGCCGTCGTGGCGGTGGGCTCCAACGCGGCCCCGAGCCAGCTCCACCGCAAGTTCGTCGCCGGCGGCCTGCGGCCGGTCGTCCCGCTGACGCGCTCCACCGTGCGGGGCATCGCGCCCGGAGTCTCAGCTCACGTCAACCGCAACGGCTACGTGCCCGCCGCACCGATCACCGCCCGCACCGCCTCCCGGCTGTTCGTGCTGTGGGTGGACCAGGCCCAGCTGGCGGTCCTGGACAGGACCGAGCCGAACTACCACCGGCGCGTGCTGCCCCCGCGCACCCATCCCGTCACGCTCGCCTCCGGCGTGGCAGCTCCCCTGAGCCACCTCTACGCGGGCAGGCACGGCTGCCTCGTCGACCAGGCGGGCCGGCCGATGCGGCTCGACGCCCAGGCTCCCCTGATCACCCGTCTGCTCGCCCGGTCGGCGGAGCTGCGCAGGCTGTGCGGGACGTCCCCTGAAGCCTTCGTGACACGGGTCCAGAAGCCCGTGGTCAGGGAGACCGCCTACCACCTGTTCCGCAGCCTCGGTCTGGCCCGCGAACAGCCGGAACTCCTGAACCTGCCTGCCGGCGGATCCGGACTCAACGCCTCCTGATCGGGCCTACCTCGGCCATGGCAGCACTCCGACTCCGGGCATCCCAGCAAGGCCCGCGATGACTGAGGGGCTCAACCCGGCGGCCCGGACACGGATCGTCGTGCCGATCGCGGCTCCCCCGCGGCGTGTGCGTCGCGCGCCGCGGTGCCGGCGATGGCGAGGCAGACGCGGTCGCGGGCCAGCGGCAGCGTGCTGAACCGGATTCCGATGGCATCCCGCAGCGCGTTGGCCAGGGCCGGAGCGACCGGGAGGAACGGGCTCTCGCTCATCGACTTGGCCCCGAGCGGGCCGATGGCATCGGACGTGTCGGCGAAGTACACCTCCGTCCTGGGCACGTCGGCGAAGGCCGGGACGTGGTAGCTCCGCAAGGTCGTGGTGGTGACGCGGCCGGACTCGTCCAGGATCACCGACTCGTACATCGCCGCGCCCAGGCCCTGCGCGACGCCGCCTTCGATCTGGCCCCTGCACTGCATCGGATTGATGACGCGGGCGGCGTCCGCCGCGTGGACGCTCTGCAGAACTCTGATCTCGCCGGTTCCCGCGTTCACCGCGATCCGGAAGCCCTGCACGTTGAACGCCACCGAGCGCGGTGTGCCGTCGCAGGTGCCGCTCGCGATCAAGTCCCGTCCCGCCGCGGACCACAGGTCGGCGAGTGGGACACGCACGCCGCCGCACCGCACGTGGTCGGCGCCGAGTTCGCAGGCCGAGGGGTTCACCTCGGCGTGTGCGGCGGCGGCCGCGACGATGCGCTCACGTAGCGCCTCCGCCGCGCGCAGGGTGGCCTGGCCCGCCACCATCGTCCCGGTCGAACCGAACGCCCCGGTGTCGTGGCCGACACAGTCGGTATCGGCCTGCACGACATGGATCCTGTCGACGACGGTGCCCAGCGCGGTGGCGGCGAGCTGCCCGTGCACGGTCGTCGTGCCGTTGCCGAACTCGGCCGTGCCGACGGCGAGTTCGTACGCGCCGTCGGCCAGCAGCCTGATGCTCGCATCCGCCCAGTGCCCGTACGGCGGGATCGTGTCCAGCATTCCCAGCGCCACACCCTGCCCGACCAGCCACTCGACGCCGGGCGCCGACACGCCGTTGCCGCGGCGTAGTGCGTCGCCGACGATGGCGAGGCACTGGTCCAAGCCGTAGCTGCCGATCTGGACGTCGGTCGGTTCGGTGCCGAACGACACCATCTGGTCGCCCGGTCCGATGATGTTGTGTTGCCGGAAGGCGATCGGGTCCATGCCGAGCTCGTGAGCGAGCTCGTCCATGGCCGACTCGACCGCGAAGATCGTCTGGCTGAGCCCGTACCCGCGGAAGGCTCCGGCCGGCGGCGTGTTGGTGTAGACGGCGTAGCCGTCGACCTTCTTGTTCGGGCAGCGGTAGACCGCGATCGACTCGTTGCTGCCGTGGAACAGCGTGTCGCCGGCGTGGTTGCCATACGCGCCGGTGTTCGACACGGTTCGCAGCCGTATGGCGGTGAGCGTGCCGTCGCGGCGTGCGCCGACCTTGATGTGCACGGTGACCGGATGGCGGGTGGTGCCGCCGACGAACTGTTCCTCCCTGGTGTACTCCAGTTGCACCGGCCGTCCTGTGCGCAGCGTCGCCAGCGCGACGACGTCCTCGGTGAGCATCTCCTGTTTGCCCCCGAACCCTCCGCCGACGCGACCGCAGAACACCCGGACCTTCTCGGCGGGCAGGTCGAAGACATCGCACAGTGCCCGCCGGGTGAGGAACGGCGTCTGTGTGCTCGATCGCACGTTGAGGCGGCCTGACTCGTCCAGCCAGGCGATCGACGCATGCGTCTCGAGAGGCACATGCTGGACGCGCTGGGAGAAGTAGCTCTGCTCGTGCACCACGTCGGCCTCGGCGAAACCCGCGTCGACGTCGCCGATGTCGCCGTGCACCTCGGCGACGACGTTGCGCTCGGCACGGGCCACGCGCTGCTCGGGCCCCTTGTCGTGCAGCACGGGAGCGCCGGGCGCCATCGCCTCCTCGGGGTCGAACACCGCAGGCAGGATCTCGTAGCGGACGATCAGCCGACGACACCCCTCCTCCGCGGCGGCCACGGTGTCGGCCACGACGGCCGCGACCCGCTGACCGGCGAAGCGGACGACATCGTCGAACACCAGCGTGTCCGCGGGATCGGTGTCGGAGTTGTCGTGACGTGCCGTCGAGAAGAGCCGCGGCGGTGAATCCTCGCAGGTGAACACGGCCTGCACGCCGGGAAGGGCGAGCGCTTCGCGCGCGTCGACGGCCACGACCCTGGCGTGCGCGTGCGGCGAGCGCAGCAACTTCAGATGCAGCAGCCCGTCGACGGCGACGTCCAGGGTGTAGCGGGCCGTCCCTGTCACGACCTCGGGGCCTGCGGGCGCGGGCAGGTTCCGCCCGCATGACTGCCCCGGCATGGCCTCCTCGACGTGCACGATCCCGCGAATCGCGTCCTCGATGGACCGGTAGCCGGTGCACCGGCACAGGTTTCCCTTCAGCGCCCGGGGAAGGTCCTGCAGTTGGTCCTCGTCGAGGCCGGTCACGGTCATGAGCATCCCGGCGGTGCAGAAACCGCACTGGAAGCCCTGCGCATTGAGGAAGTTCCGCTGCACGGGCTGTACTTCCCCGTCGCGGGCGAGTCCTTCGACCGTCGTCACGCTCCGGCCGGCCGCGCGGAACGCGGGGAACACGCAACTATGGACCGGGCGGCCGTCGACGTGCACGGTGCACGCCCCGCAGTCGCCCGCGTCGCAGCCCTTCTTCACGCCGAACCAGCCGAGATCCCGCAGGAACGTCCGCAGGCACTGTCCTGCGCGTGGCTCCTCGTGGAAGACCTCGCCGTTCACCTCGACCTTCATCCCTGCCACGCTCCGTTCCGTCTCGACAGCTCGCGACTGATCTCCTTGGCGAACGCGACGGTCATGTGCCGGCGCCACGCCGGCGCTCCGTGCACGTCGCGGTGGTAGAGCTCCGGTGGGATCCGCCGCTCCAGGGCAGCGAGCAACTCGGCCGGATCGGGTGGATCGGGGAACGACAGCTGGATCGGACGGACGGTCGAGGCGGTCACCGTCAGGACGAACGAACCGTCATCAGGGGAGCGCCTGCCGATGAGCAACGCCGCGGACCTGCCGTACGGGCTGAGCGAGATCTGGCGGAAGGCCGCACGGCAGCGCAGCGCCGAGGCGGGCACCGTGATCGAACGCAACAGCTCCCCGGGTTCCAGCACGTTGGCTTGGACCCCGGCGACGAAGTCCACGCACGGCACCTGCCGCTCGCCGCCTCCAGGCCGCCAGATCGTGCACACCCCGTCGAGAGCCGCGATGAGCGAGATCATGGGACCGGCGGGCAACGACAGGCAGAGGTTGCCGCCCACGGTCGCCGTGTTCCAGATCTTGAACGAGCCGAGCAGCGCGCGGCAGCACTGGCCCATCAGCGTCGCCGCTTCCCACTCCGGCGGCGTGACCGCCCCGAAGAGCTGCGCCAACGTGCAGGTGGCCGCGATCTCAAGCCCTCGCTCGTCGATGCGCAGCGGCTGCCAGCCGAAGCCCGTCAGATCGATGAGCCGGCGGAGTCCCGGCTGCGGCTCGGAGAACAGCCACGTGCCGCCCGCCAGCCACGCGTCGCCCGGCTGCCACTCCGGCAGCTCCGCGGAAGAGCGCGCCTCGACGACCGAGGTGATCGTGTTCAGGTCCATCCAGGCCTCCTCCTCGACGACGACGTCAACGGCGGCAGTGCATGCGAACCTCCGGCTCTGCTCTGTGCCTCTAACCGGTGATCAACCCGAAGACGGCGATGGAGAGCGCGTAGCAGAGCACGATCACCGCGGCGCCCGCCAGGTTCACGCGGGCGGAAACGGCCCGGCCGGGTATGAGCCATGACGCGAAGACCCTGTTCACCAGGGGCATCGCGAACCACGCCAGTACGGCGACGCTCAACACGTTGCTCATGAACATGGCGAGGTATCCAGGCAGGTGCGCCGCCTCGAACACATGGCCCACCGTCAGGGTAAGGATCATCACTGTGGGATAGAGAACCAGCAGCACGCACATGGCCTGCTTCCAGTTCGGCGGGAGGCCCTCTCCTGCTTCGCTGTCGAACCGGAACCAACCGCTGAACGCTGACGGCACCTTTCGTACGTCGTAGTCGACGAAGTAGTCGCGACCCTCCTCCAGCAGTTTCTTGCGGGTATCGGACTCGAGCCATTCGTCCAGATGCTCACGGGTGTCGTAGCGAAGCAGTACGACCCAGCGGTCCTGGATACCACTCACGGGCTCGAACTCCTCGAACCCCATGAATCCCTGGAACTTCTCCTGCGCCCTGCCGAACTTCTCCTGCCAGCGGACGAACTCGCTCTCGCGGCCCGGCCGCACGTCGTGTGAGATAACCGCCGTCACGGCGTCCTGGGGCGATGTCCCCCCGGCGAGCACCTCCTGCGACGCGGGCTCCTCCAACATCGGACGGACCTCGTCGAGCAGCTGCCGTCGCACCTCGGAATTCAGCCACGTCGTCAGGAGGTCGATGCTGGAGAAGCGGAAAACGACGACCCATGAATTCTGCCCGTCAGCGACCGGCGGATAAAGTTCCGCGCTCTCGAAACCTGGGAATCCACGCGCGATCTCGCTCGTCTTGTCCTGCCACCGCTCGTAATCATTGTCGCGGCCTTGGCGAACCCTTGAGGAGATAACCACGGTCGCGCCGCGACCGCCGAGACCGTGGCTTTCACCAGGCTTCATATAGCTCAGTGTAGTGCAGTGGCGTCTGTTGGAAGAAGCATGGCGACGCACAAGGAGAAGGGCCGACATAAGGCCGAAACTTCAACCGTATTTTAGCGGATCGAAGGATTCGGGATGGAATCCGAGGATTTCATGGCCGAAGCGATACGACTTGTGCCGCCCTTTCCATATCGGTGAGAGACCGTTCTCGACCTCCGTCCCGGCGGCGGCATCGACGTGCCGCCCTCCGGGTCCAGGCCACCGGGCGGCCGAAGCCGGAATAGACCTGTGTCAATATAGATGGTAGTCGAGTTCGATGGGCGTCTATACGGGAAGGTCGCGATGGAGCTGCTGGAGATCCTGGAGTGCAGTCCGCCGCTGGCGCGTAAGCCCTTGGACGCCGAGCAGGCCGCCGGGGTCGCCAGGGTGTTCAAGGCGCTCGGAGATCCCGTACGGCTGCGCATCCTGTCGATCGTGGCCAGCCGCCAGGGCGGCGAGGTCTGCGTCTGTGACATCACAGGCGCGTTCGAGCTGTCCCAGCCGACCATCAGCCATCATCTCAAGGTCCTCAAGGACGTCGGCCTGCTCACCTCCGAGCGCCGCGCCTCCTGGGTCTACTACCGCCTGGTCCCCGAGACCCTCGGCGAGCTGTCAGCCCTGTTGAACGTCCCCGCCGCCGTCTGAGGGGAAGAGCTCATGACCGCGAATCCCACCCAGCGCGCGGGAGTGATCGGCGGCCTTTCCACTCTGGACCGGTTCCTGCCGGTGTGGATCGGGCTCGCCATGGGCGCGGGGCTGCTGCTCGGCCGCCTGGTACCCGGACTGGACGCCGCCCTGGAGGCGGTGAAGATCGGTGAGATCTCGCTGCCGATCGCGCTCGGCCTACTGCTGATGATGTATCCGGTGCTGGCCAAGGTCCGCTACGACCGGCTGGACACCGTCACAGCCGACCGGCGCATGCTCCTCGCCTCCCTGGTCCTGAACTGGGTTCTCGGGCCTGCGCTGATGTTCGCCCTGGCGTGGCTGCTGCTGCCCGATCTGCCGGAGTACCGCACCGGACTGATCATCGTCGGCCTGGCTCGCTGCATCGCCATGGTGCTCATCTGGAACGACCTGGCGTGCGGTGACCGGGAGGCCGCCGCCGTCCTGGTCGCCATCAACTCGGTCTTCCAGGTGGTGGCCTTCGGCGTGCTCGGCTGGTTCTACCTGGAGTTGCTGCCCGGCCGGCTCGGCCTCTCCCAATCGGCGCTCGAGGTGTCGGCCTGGGACATCGCCCAGTACGTGCTGATCTTCCTCGGCATCCCGCTGGCGGCCGGATACCTCTCCCGCGAGCTGGGCGAGCGCGTCAGGGGCCGCGACTGGTACGAGGCCCGGTTCCTGCCGCGCGTCGGCCCCGTCGCCCTCTACGGCCTGCTGTTCACCATCGTGATCCTGTTCGCGCTGCAAGGCGACACGATCACCTCCCAGCCTGGCGACGTGGCGAGGATCGCGCTGCCGCTGCTGGCCTACTTCTTCCTCATGTGGGGCGGCTCGTTCCTGGCCGGGCGCGCGATCGGCCTGCCGTACGAGCGGACCACGACGCTCGCCTTCACCGCGGCGGGCAACAACTTCGAGCTGGCCATCGCCGTCGCGGTCGGCGTCTTCGGCGTCACGTCGGGCCAGGCGCTGGCCGGGGTGGTCGGCCCGCTCATCGAGGTGCCCGTCCTGGTGGCCCTGGTCTACGTCAGTCTGTGGGGCCGTCGCCTCTTCCGACCCGAGGAGACCGTTCGTGTCTGACAAGCCCAGCGTCCTGTTCGTCTGCGTCCACAACGCGGGCCGCTCGCAGATGGCCGCCGGATGGCTCACCCACCTGGCGGGCGACCGTATCGAGGTGCGCTCCGCGGGCTCGGCGCCCGCCGATCAGGTCAACCCGGTCGCCGTGGAGGCCATGCGCGAGGCGGGCGTCGACATCACCGGCGAGCAGCCCAAGATCCTCACCACGGACGCCGTCGAAGCCTCCGACGTGGTCATCACCATGGGCTGCGGGGACGCCTGCCCCATCTTCCCCGGCAAGCGGTACGAGGACTGGAACCTCGACGACCCCGCGGGACAGGGCATCGAGGCCGTCCGCCCGATCCGCGACGAGATCCGCACCAGGATCGAGAGGCTCGTCGACGAGCTGCTGCCCTGAGCCAGGCCCGACGCCCAGTGCTGTTCGACAGGGGTCACGCGGTGATGAGCTCCACGTCCACCGGCCCGCTCGAGCGGGCGGGCTCGGCCGGCGGCGTGAACAGCGCGCCGAGCCTGTTCACCACCTCGGGGATGATCCGGTAGTAGACCCAGGTGCCGCGCCGCTCGCCGTCGATCAGTCCGGCGGTGCGCAGCACCTTGAGGTGGTGGGAGATCGTCGGGGCGGTCAGGTCGAAGGCGTCGGTGAGGTCGCACACGCAGGCCTCGCCCCCGGCATGGGAGCCGATCATCGACAGCAGGCGCAGCCGTACCGGATCGGCGACCGCCTTGAGCAGCCCCGCCAGCTCGGCCGCTTCGTCCTCGCGCAAGGGCTCGCGGGCGATGGGGGCGCAGCACTGGGCGGTGGTGGCGGTCATCCGGCGGCTCCCTATTTCGACCTCGGTCTAAATTATAGGCGCCCAGACGGCGGTCACCACCCTCCAGCGGTGCGGCTCAGCCGCAGCAGCCGCCTTGAGTGGAAGCGGAGGCCGCGGCCAGAGGGAGCGGCGTGGCCGGCAGGCCGCCGCTGATGCCGGTGGCCAGGCCGAGGCGCTGCTCCTGGGCTTCGGCGAGGGTGGAGGAGCAGACGCCGGTCTCCGGCAGGTCGAGCTGGACCTGGCGGGCCGCCTCCCATTCGCCTGCGAGGGCTGCGACAACGGAGCGGACCTGCTCGTAGCCGGTGGCCAGCAGGAAGGTGGGGGCGCGGCCGTAGCTCTTGACGCCGACGGCGTAGTAGCCGGTCTCCGGGTGGGACAGCTCGTCGACGCCGTGGGCGGGCACCGTGCCGCAGGAGTGCAGGTTAGGGTCGATCAGCGGGGCGAGCCGCCTGGTCGAGCCGAGGATCGGATCGAGGTCCAGGCGTAGTTCGGAGGCGATGGAGTGGTCGGGGCGGTAGCCGGTGGCGCTGATGATCCGGTCGACGACGACCGTCCGCTCGGCCCCCGACGGATCGCGGCTGACGACCTCGACGCCCTCGTCCGCGGCGTGGACGCGGTGGGTGAAGAAGCCGGTCAGCAGGCGGATGCGACCTGAGTCGACGTGCGCGCGCAGGCGGGTGCCGAGCGCGCCGCGGGCGGGCAGCGCGTCGGCCTCGCCTCCACCGTAGGTACGGCCGGCGCTGCCGCCGCGGATCGCCCAGGTGATCGGGGTGTTCTCCAGCTGGGCCAGGGCCAGCAGGGTGGTGGCGGCCGAGTGGCCCGCGCCGACGACCAGGGTGCGCCTGCCCTCGTAGCGGTCACGGTCCGTGCCCAGCACGTCGGGCAGCGCGTGGTCGACGAAGACGCCCGTCTCGCCGTGAGCGGGCAGCCCGCTCGCGCCTAGGACGTTCGGGCTGGTGTAGGTCCCGGAGGCGTCGATGATCGCCCGCGCCTGGAGCTCCTCGCCGCCGTCGAGCCGGATGAGGAACGGCACGTCGTCGCGGCCGCTGGAGCGCACCCGGTCGTAGCCGAGGCGACTGATCGCGGTGACCTTGGCATTCAGACGGATCCGGTCGCCGAAGAGCTCGGCCAGCGGAGCGAGGTAGTCGGAGATCAGCTCGGCGCCGGTGGGCAGCCAGTCAGGGTCGGGCGCGGTCCAGCCGTCGGCCTCCAGCAGGCGGCGGGCGGCGGCGTCGATGTCGAACTTCCATGGGCTGAACACCCGCACGTGTCCCCACTGCGCGACGGAGGCTCCAGCCTGCGGCCCGGTCTCGAGGACCAGGAAGTCGAGGCCGCGTTCGGCCAGGTGGGCGGCGGCTGCCAGACCGACGGGGCCCGCGCCGATCACGACGATGGGCAGGGTGCCGGTCTGCTCCCGGCCGGTGAACCGCTCGATCTCGATCGCGGCGGTGCCGCAGCAAACATCGCTCATGGCCGTTCTCCCCACACTGAATAGACGTTCATCTAAACAATAAGCAGCATGCCGCAGAACTTAGAGGAATGTCAAATTAGACAGCTGTCAAAATAGAAGGAGTGCTGACGCGAGAGCGCGATAGCCGGAGATCGCGGCATTCACGCGCGATCCCAGGCGATGGACAACGGGCGACCGATTCGTCACCACTTGAGATCCAACGTCAAGTTTGTCCATCTTTTTCTCGTATATGGATGTTTATCCGATTTCGGGGGAGATGTGGGACCGATTCGAGAGGCAGGCGTCCTCGAAAAAGGATCAAGGAGTGCCCATCATGAAAGACCGAACGCGCGTAGTCATTGCCGTCGCGGCCGGGTACTACCTCGGCCGGCGGCACAAGTTGCGCTTGGCGGCCGCGCTGGCCGCCGCTGGGCTGGCGAGCCGCATGAAGCGGGGCGAGGGCGGCGGCCTCCTGCAGCAGGGCACCAAGCTGCTCGGCTCGTCCCCCGAGCTGCAATCGCTGACCGACCGCCTGCGCGGCGAGCTCGTGGAGGTCGGCAAGGCGGCGGCCGTCGCGGCGACGAGCAGGCAGATCGACACGCTGACCTCGCGACTGCACGACCGCGCCGAGTCGTTGCGCAAGCCGGGCGGCACCAGGAAGGCGGACGAGGAAGAGGCCGACGAGGTCGAGGAGTACGAGGGCGACGAGTACGACGAGGAGCCCGAAGAGGAAGAGGAAGAGGAGAAGCCGCCGCCGCGTAAGGCGCCGGCGAAGCCGAGGGGCCAGCGTCCTGTCCGCTCGGTCACCAAGGCGAGGAGGTGAGCTCGATGGCGGCACCCAAGGTCGCCGAG
The DNA here is from genome assembly GCF_040648355.1 of Nonomuraea sp. NPDC049152. Lineage (NCBI taxonomy): Bacteria > Bacillati > Actinomycetota > Actinomycetes > Streptosporangiales > Streptosporangiaceae > Nonomuraea > Nonomuraea sp. NPDC049152. Next base: position 262,506 of record NZ_JBEZDO010000005.1, read on the forward strand.
AAGGTCTCGGGCAAGGTCGCGGGGAAGGTCGTCGGGAAGGTGTCGGAGAAGGTCGAGGAGAAGACCGGGCAGGCGCTGCCGACCGAACAGCTCACGCAGGAGCTGCAGAACCTTCTGACAGCGCTCGCCGTGCGGGCGCTGGGCTCGGTGACCGGCAAGGTCGAGGGGATGACCGGCCGGTTGACCGACTTCGCGGAGGGCGGCGGGACCAACCTGCTCGGCGCCATCACCGGCAAGCAGTCAGGCGACGGAGGGTCCGGTGGCCTGGGGCCGTCCATGGCGAAGGGGGCGATCATGGGGGCGATCAAGGGCGCCCTCGGTGGCAAGTCCAAATCGGGCACGCTGAAAGTGACCAACATCGTCGAGGCGATCGACGTCGGCGCTCCCCTCCGGGTCGTCTACAACCAGTGGACGCTGTTCAAGGAATTCCCGAGCTTCATGAAGAAGGTCGAGAACGTCGAGCAGGAGTCGGACGAGACACTCACGTGGAAGGCACAGATCTTCCTGTCGCACCGCGACTGGAAGTCGAAGATCCTCGAGCAGGTGCCGGACGAGCGGATCATCTGGCGCTCCGAGGGCAAGAAGGGCTACGTCGACGGTGCTGTGACCTTCCACGCGCTCACCCCTGACATCACCCGCGTGCTGCTCTTCCTGGAGTACCACCCGCAGGGACTTTTCGAGAGCGTCGGCAACCTCTGGCGCGCCCAGGGGCGGCGGGCCCGCCTCGAGTTCAAGCACTTCGGCCGCCACGTCATGATGCAGGCGATGCTCCACCCCGACGAGATGGCCGACAAGGGCTGGCGGGGCGAGATCCACGACGGCAAGGTCGTCAAGGACCACGAGACCGCCCTTCGGGAAGAGAAGGAAGGTCGCGCCGAAGGAGAGGAGCCGGAGGAGAAGGCGGAACTGGAGGAGGAGCCAGAGGAGAAGGCGGAGCCCGAGGAGGCCGAGCTCGAGGAAGAAGAGGAAGAGGAGCCGGAGGAAGAAGAGGAGGAAGCGGGGCCCGAGGAGGCGGAGCTCGAAGAAGAAGAAGAAGAGGAGCCCGAAGAGGAAGAGGAGCCCGAGGAAGAAGAAGACGAAGAGGAGAAGCCTGTCGTCGCCAAGGAGCGGCCCAAGAGCGCGGGTGTCCAGCGTCCGGTACGGCGACGCCGCACGGCGGAAGAGGGTGACAGGCCGCCCCGAGCCACGCGGAGCACGCGAACGCGCTGACCCCCGGGGAAACGATCACCAAGGAGTAGGTATGACGGTGCAGCCTGCGGCAGGCGGTGGGAACAACAACCGCGGATCCGCGACGAGCCTGGCGGATGTCATCGACTCGATCCTCGACAAGGGGCTTGTCATCGATGCGTACGTCAGCGTCTCACTCATCGGCATCGAGATTCTGAGCATCGACGCTCGGATCGTCGTGGCCAGCGTGGACACGTATCTGCGCTTCGCCGAGGCGACGAACCGGTTGGACCTCACCAAGACCAGGAAGCCTGGCATCCCGGAGATGCTGGAAGGCATGACGCCGGGACAGGAGATGGGAGAGGCGGAGCAGATCGAGTCGATCGAGCAGATCGAGCAGGCCAGGAAGGGCGGAGCCCAGGGTTCGCTGGAGGCCGCCGGTGAGAGGTTGGGCGACTTCACCGCCGACCAGGAAAAGGTGCCCAGAAAAGCGCGGTCCCGAAGGGAGGAGGGGTGACATGGCCGAGAACCCTTCTGCGGAGCAGGGAAACGGGTGCTACATCTACGGCGTCGTGCCGGCCGAGGTCGAGGTCGACCATGAGGCGAAGGGCGTGGGGGACCCGCCCGCGCCGGTGCGGGTGGTACGGCACGGGAAGATCGCCGCTCTGGTGAGCGACATCAAGCTCGGCCGCCCGCTCGGCACTCCCCAGGACCTGCTGGCGCACGAGCAGCTCCTCGACGCGACGGCGGCGGAGGTGCCCGTGCTCCCCATCCGTTTCGGTGCCGTGGTGGCGACCTCCGACGCGGTGGTCGAGGAGTTCCTGGCGCCGTACCACGACGACTTCGCCGCCGCCCTGGCTGAGCTGGAGGGGCGCGCCCAGTACGTGGTCAAGGGACGCTACGTGGAGGACGTGGTTCTCACGGAGGTGCTCGAGGAGAACCCCGAGGCGGCGCGGCTGCGAGAGGAGATCCGCGAGCTGCCGGAGGACGCCTCCCGCAACCAGCGCATCCAGCTCGGCGAGATCATCAACGACTCGATCACGGCCAAGCGGGAGGCCGACACACAGGCGCTCGTCGACGGTGTCGAGGGCGTCAGCGTCATGTCGTCCGTCCGGCCGCCTTCGCACGAGCAGGACGCCGTTCACGTGGCCCTTCTCGTGGAGACCGGCCGGCAGGGCGAGCTGGAGCAGCTCATGGAGGAGCTCGGGCGGAGCTGGTCCGGCCGGATCGAGCTGCGGCTGCTCGGCCCGCTGGCGCCGTACGACTTCGTCGTGTCACAGAACCAAGGGGCACGGTGATGGTGGGACTGGTCACCGGCATCCTGGGCCTGCCGCTCGCGCCGCTCAAGGGGCTGATCCGCCTCGCGGAGCTCATACGCGACCAGGTCGATCGCGAGCTTTACGACCCTGCGGTGGTCAGGCGCGAGCTGGAGGAGATCGAGGCGGCGCAGGCGGAGGGCCTGATCTCCGAGGAGGAGGCGGCCGAGGCCATGAACCAGATCCTCCAGCGGATGATCGCGCAGCCGACGGCCGAGCCAGAGGACACGGAGAGGAGGTGACCCCGTGCCCGCCAAGCGCAGGGTCGTGCGTCCGGAGGAAGACGAGGCCGACAGGCCCATCAGGCGTCGCGCCCGCGAGCTGACGGCCGCGACTGCGAGCGAGGTCGGGCTGCGCCACATCGTCGACCTGACCTCGAGGGAGGTGGAGAGCGTCACGCTGGTGGAACCGGCGGAGGACGGGTGGGTGGTGGTCGTCGAGGTCGTCGAGGACCGGCGCATTCCCTCGTCCGGGGACATCCTGGCGCTCTACGAGGCCGATCTCGACCCGGAGGGGAACCTGTTGTCCTACCGGAGGAAGGGCCGCTACCGGCGAGGCAGTGGCGACAATGTGTGAGAGGTCATGACATGACGGAAGCCTCACGATTCACTCCTGCCGTACGCCCGGGGTCCTCTGTCGCCTCGGCGGGCCGCGAGTCCGCCAACCTCGGCGACATCCTGGAAAGGGTGCTCGACAGAGGCGTGGTGATCGCGGGCGACATCCGGGTGAACCTCCTGGACATCGAGCTGCTCACGATCAAGCTGCGCCTGGTGATCGCCTCAGTCGACACGGCCAGGGAGATGGGCATCGACTGGTGGGAGCACGACCCGTGGCTCACCGGGAACAACCGGGGCCTGCTGGAGGAGAACCGCAGGCTGCGAGCCCGGCTGACCGCGATGGAGGAGCAGCAGGCACTCGTGCTGGAGGAGGAGCAGGCCCTGGAGAGCGACCGACCGGATGATCACCGTGAATGACAAAGGGACCTACCTCTACGCGGTCACGCTCGACACCGACCTCGCCTGCCCCGAGGGCCTGGCCGGGGTCGCCGGCGCCGAGGTTCGCGCCATCCGGCACGCAGGGCTCGTGGCGTATGTGAGCACCGTCCCGCTGGAGCAGTTCGGCGCGGAGCCGCTACGGGAGTCGATGGAGGACCTCGACTGGCTCGGCGAGACCGCCAGAGCGCACCATCGCGTGGTGGAGGCGGTCGCCGAGGGCAAGCCGACCGCGCCGGTCAGGCTCGTGACCGTCTACAGCGACGACGAGCAGATCAGAGGCCTGCTGAGCCGGCGGCACGACGACTTCGTGGAAGTCCTCAGCCGCATCGCCGACCGCCAGGAATGGGGTGTGAAGGCCTATGTCGACCTGGCGTCGGCTCCTCCCTCCGAGGAGCGGGCGACGGGGGCGGGCGGCCCTGGTGCGGCGTATCTCAGGCGGCGGCAGGAGAGCATTCGCGGCAGGGAGGAGGCCTGGCGCCAGGCCGCCGCACGCGCGGAACGGATACACGACGCCCTCTCGTCCTTCGCCATCGCGAGCCGCCGGCACCGCGCGCAGGACCCGCAGCTGTCCGGCCGCAAGGAACTCATGATCCTCAACGGCGCCTACCTCGTCGAACACGACCGTGGGGAGGAGTTCACCCGCCTGGTCGAGGAGTTGCGCGGGCCGGGCGTCGACCTCGAGATCACCGGCCCGTGGGCGCCCTATTCCTTCACCGACCTGGCCGACCCGGCGGAACCCGAGGTGCTCGGTGATGGTTGAGGACCCTCGCGGCGCCGCGCTGGCCAGGGAGGGCCGGCTTCCGCCCGAACGGGTGGCGCTGGTCGACCTCCTGGACCGGCTGCTGGCAGGCGGTGTGGTCGTGAGCGGCGACCTGGTCCTGTCCATCGCGGACATCGACCTCGTACGGATCTCCGTACGCGCGTTGATCATGTCCGTGCGGGAATGCGAGACGACGCCGGACGACGGCATGCGGAGGTGAGCACGATGGAGGCCGGCCGACCGGCACGAACGAGCAGGCTGCGCATCGAGACCGATGCCGAGGCCATGGAGCGCGATCTCTCTCGGCTGGTGCTCACTCTCGTCGAGCTCGTCAGGCAGCTGGTGGAGCGCCAGTCCGTGCGGCGGATGGAGCAGGGAGACCTGTCGGACGAGCAGATCGAGGTGCTCGGCCTGACGCTGATGCGGCTGGAGGAGGCCATGACGGAGCTGTGCGAGCGGTTCGGGCTGACTCCAGCCGATCTCAACCTCGACCTCGGACCGCTCGGGACGCTCCTTCCCGAGGACTGAACCTTTCACCGGACCGTGCCATCTAAATCCCCGTAAAGATCCACATAACGGGGAGGCACAACGATGCGGATCGCACTGGTACTGGCGGGGGTCGCGGTGGCGGGGGCGCTCACGACCCAGCCCGCCGCAGCGGAGAGCACGTCGATTCCGAAGAACTTCCTGCAGTACGAGAAGGAAGCGCGCAAGGACGTCAAGGGCGAGCACTGGTACGTCAACGAGGGCGAGAACCGCGACCTGATCGAGGTCGAGAATCTCCAGTGCGACAACGCCAGGCTCGCGGGCTGGATCGACCGCAGGGACGTCTCCTACGACCCGGAGATCGGCGGCGGGGAGAAGACCGACTCGAAGTGGGGGGAGCAGGTCTTCCTGTTCGCCGACGCCGACCGGGCGGGGAAGATGCTGAAGCAGATCCGCGAGCGCATGGAGCGCTGCGACGACATCAAGATCACGCAACCGGCGATCGGGGACGGTGCGGTCACCGGCTCGCGCACGGTCAAGCCCACGAAGAGCGACCCGACCTCGCAGACGCAGAAGTTCGTCGCGGTGCGGAAGGGCGCCGCGGTGGCCCTCTACTGGGACCACCACAACGTGGCGAAGGCGCAGCGGACGATGGCTCAGCACCTGGCGGACGCCCAGCGGATGGCCGCCAAGCTCTGCGAGCTCGGCGGCTGCTGACCCGGCCCCGTCAGGGCGCCCCGTACCTGGAGACGATGTTGGCCGTCCAGGCGGCCACCTCCTCGTCGATCTCGGCGCGGGTGCGGGGACGCCCGGGGGCGTCGGGGCGGGACTGCCAGGGGCGGGGGCCGGTGGCGGGCCGATATTCGACGCCTACCGCGTCCAGGCGGCGTTCGTGGGCGCGGAGGCGCTCCTCGAAGCCGGTGAAGTCCCGCTCGCGAGGTCCCCAGACGACCTCGGCGAAGGCGGCCAGGCGGGGGAAGGCCATGTAGTCCAGCAGCCGGGGCGAGTCGATGTGCTCGGTCCACAGGTTGGCCTGCGCGCCGATGATCCGCTCGGCCTCGTCGGGGGTGAGGCCGGGCGGGACGGGCTCGACCTCGTACACGTCCCGCAGGGTGGTGATGCTGCCGATGGGGACGGGCTCGGCGGGGTCGGCCGACTGGCGGAAGTCGAGGTACAGCTCGGTGAACGGGCACACCACCACGTCGTGGCCGAGCCTGGCCGCGGTCACGGCGCCGTACCACCCCCGCCAGGCCGCCACGGTCGTGCCGCGCGGCGGCCCGCCTTCGAGGATCTCGTCCCACCCGTACGGCTTGCGCCCCCTGGCCAGCAGGTACTCGGTGAACTGCCCGATCATCCAGCTCTGCAGCTCGTCCTCGTCGCGCAGCCCCAGCTCCCGCATGCGCTCCTTGGCCTCGACGCTGTCGCGCCACTGACTCTTGGGCGCCTCGTCCCCGCCGACGCAGACGTAGTCGCCGGGGAACAACTCCAGGACCTCGTCCAGCACCGCCTGGAAGAAGGCGATGGTCCCGTCCGCCACGTTGAGGGTGTTCTCGCCGACCCCCCACTCGGTCCTGACGGGGAGCGGCTCGGCGAGGTTGCCCAGCTCCGGGTAGGCGGCGATGGCCGCCTGGGCGTGCCCTGGCAGGTCGATCTCGGGCACGACGGTGACGAACCGGTCGGCCGCGTAGGCGACGATCTCCCTGATGTCGTCCTGCGTGTAGTAGCCGCCGTGCGGGCGCCCGTCGTAGGTCCCGTGGACGACCGACCCGACGGGCGACTCGGTCCGCCAGCCGCCGACGTCGGCCAGCAGCGGGTAGCGCCTGATCTCCAGCCGCCACCCCTGGTCGTCGGTGAGGTGCAGGTGCAGGACGTTGAGCTTGTGCATGGCCAGCAGGTCGATGTAGCGCAGCAGCTCGTTCTTGGGCAGGAACCTGCGGGCGACGTCGATGAGCACGCCACGCCACGCGAAGCGGGGCCGGTCCTCGACGGTCACGGCGGGGACGGTCCACGGGCCCGTCGCGGTCCTGCCCGCTCTGAAGGCGTCGGCGGGGAGGAGTTGCCGCAGCGTCTGCGCGCCGTAGAAGGCGCCCGCGGGTCCGCCCGCGTCGATCGTGACCCGGTCCGGCCGTACGGCGAGGCGGTACTCCTCCTCGCCCAGAAGGTCGTCGCGGCGCAGTTCGATGCCGCCTGGCCCCGGCGGGAGCGCGAATCCTGTGGCGGCGCCGAGCACGCCGCGCAGCCAGCGGGCGGCCCGGTCGAACCCGGGGTCGGCGTGCAGCGCGGTGTCCTCGCCGAGGACGAACCGCCCGTCGGCCGGGGCTGCGTGCAGCGGTCGGGGGATCACAGCGCCTGCACCGTTCCCGTCTCGCGGGCCCGCTCGGCCGCCCACGTCAGCAGGTGACCGTCGAGCGCCTCGTCAGGGTCGCACTCCAGCACGCTCTGGTCGCCCGCGGCGACCGCGGCCAGGAACGCGGCGGTCAGGCCCTCGTCACCGCCGCCGTGCCCGCCCGCCATCGAAGCCCCGCCCGCGTAGGCGTCGATCTGTTCCTCGACGCCGGTGCGGAAGTCCACGACCCTGATCGTCCTGCCGTCGCCTTCCAGGTGGCCGTGGCTGCCGAACAGCCGGGTGCGGCGGTGCTCCATCGGAGTGAAGGCGGTCATCGTGAACGACGCGGTGACGCCGCCCTCGAACTCGATGTTCACCACCTGGTGGTCCACCACGTCGTTGTCGCACGCGTAGACGCACCTGCCGTACGGGCCCGTGGTCAGTGCCGCGATGACACCCGAAGGGGTGGGGTCGGTGGTGACCGCCGACAGCGGCCAGAACTCGGCGGAGGGGTCGCCGAGGCAGCCGAGGTAGAGGCGGGTCGCGGAGTAGGGGCAGCCGGGTTCGGCCGCGCAGTCGACGCAGCGCTCGCCCGCGTTCTCCGGCCGGTTCTCGGGCCTGAAGTGCGACAGGCTCCCGAACGAGGAGACCCTGGCCGGGCGCAGGCCGACGATGTGCAGCAGCCAGTCCATGTCGTGGCAGGACTTGGTGAGCAGCATCGGCCCCGACTCGTCCGCGCGCCGCCACGCTCCGCGGACGAAGGAGTGGGCCTGGTGCCACCAGCCCACGGGCTCCAGATGCTGCACGCTCGCCAGCCGGCCGAGCACGCCCGAGTCGAGGACGCCCCTGATCGCGCGGGTGTAGGGCGTGTAGCGCATGACGTGGCCGACCGCGAAGATGACCTTGCTCTCCCGCACGGCCGCCACGATCGCCCTGGCGTCCTCCTCCTCGGGGGCCATCGGCTTCTCCAGCAGGATGTGGTAGCCCAGCCGCGCGAAGGCGACGGCGGGTCCCGCGTGCATCCGGTCCTGGGTCGCGATCACCACCGCGTCGGCCAGCCGGTCGACCGCGGCCAGCTCGGCCCAGCCCACAAAGACCCCGTCCGCAGGGACGCCGAACTCCGCGGCGAACGCCCGCCGCCGCTCGGGATCCGGCTCGGCCACGGCGACCACCCTGCCGCTGCCTGTCCGCACCGCCTCGCGGGCGTAGCGCAGGCCCCGCATGCCCGCGCCGACCACCGCAAGATTGACGACCACTGTTTCTCCCCTGGCGTGGTGACTAATAATGGACTTCATCATTAGTTCCCAGGAACGCGACAACGTCAAGAGGTGAACCGTGGAAGTCGGCGGAGGAGATCTCCAGAGGCTGCGCCAGCTCAACTCGCTGGCCTGTCTCCGGGCGCTGCGAGGGGCGGCGCCGCTGACGGTCGCCGAGCTGTCGAAGAAGACGGGGCTGTCCAGGGCCTCGGCCGTCGAGGTGGTCGCCGACCTGCGCGAACGCGGCTGGGTCGCCGAGGTGCCGCCCGCGCAGGGCGCCATGGGCAGGCCCGCGCGCCGCTACCGCTTCCGCTTCGACGCGGGGCATGTGCTCGGCGTCGACATCGGCGTGCACAAGGTCCTGGCCGCGATCACCGATCTGAACGGCGAGGTCGTGGCCAGCGGCAGGACCTCCGTGAGCCCTGACGTCCCGCGCCGCGAGCGGCTGGCCGCCGTGGACCGTGCCACCGCCGCCTGCCTGTCGATGGCCGGCCTGACCCCCCGGGACATCTGGGCGGTCACCGTGGGGACGGTGGGCGTGGTGAACCGCAAGGGCCGGGTGACCACCGTCCACTCGATACCCGACTGGGCGGGCGTGGACCTGACCGCGCACTTCAAGGCGTCGTTCGACGCGCCCGTCCTGGTCGCCAACGACAGCAAGCTGGCCGCGCTGGCCGAGCAGCGGATGGGCGTGGCCCGCGACGTGCGCGACCTGGTCTACCTGCACGTCGGCAGGCGGCCCGGCGCCGCGCTCATCCTCGACGGCAGGCTCCACCACGGGTTCGGCGGCGGGGCGGGCGAGGTGGGCCTGCTGGAGGCGGTGCGCTGGCTGCGCATGGGCGAGCACCTGGAGGGGCTGCCCTCGTTCGCCGACGCGCCGCCCGACCAGGTGGCGGGCCTGGTCTTCGGCGCGGCGAGGAACGGCGATCCCGAAGCGGTCGAGGCGGTGGAGCGCTACGCGGGCGACCTGGCGGTGGGCGCGGCGGCCATGGTGCTCACCGTCGACCCCGAACTGGTCGTGCTGGGCGGCGGCTTCTCCCGCTCGGGCGACGTGCTGCTGGAGCCGGTGCGCCGCGCCCTGGAGTCCCTCTGCCTGCGGATGCCGGAGCTGCGCCTGTCGGCCTTGGGCGAGAACTGTGTGGTGCTGGGCGCCGCGTGCATGGCGATCGACGAGGTCAACGCGCTGCTGCTGTCCGCCGACGACCCGCTGGAGCGAGCACGACTTTATGACTAACTCTTGACGATTATTGCTCCGTGTCCATACTTACGATGCAAAACCTCGAAAGTATCCCTCACGGAGGCCCCCATGGCTGGACGCCTGTCATGCCTGATCGCCGGCGCGTTGGTGACAGCGCTCGCCGGCTGCGGCGGCAGCGGCTCAAGCGACTCCGCAGGTCCCGTCGAGATCACCTACGGGATCTGGGACGTCGACCAGCAGCCGGCCCTCGAACAGGTCGCTGCGGCATTCACCAAGGCCAACCCCGGCATCAAGATCAAGATCCAGACGACCGGCTGGGACGACTACTGGGCCAAACTGAAGGCCGCCGCCACCGGCGGCGTCGCGCCCGACGTGTTCTGGATGAACGGCTCCAACATCAAGCTCTACGCCTCCAACGGCATGCTGCTCCCGCTCACCGACAAGCGGGACCTGTCGGTCTACCCCAAGGCGCTGGTCGACCTCTACACCTACGAGGGCACCACGTACGGCCTGCCGAAGGACTTCGACACGATCGGCCTCTGGTACAACAAGAAGCTGTTCGACGCCGCCGGCGTGAAGTACCCCGACGCGTCGTGGACCTGGGCCGACGTGCAGTCCGCCGCCAAGAAGCTCACCAAGGCCGACGGCAGCGTCTACGGCATCGCCGCCGCCCTCAACAACCAGGCCGGGTTCTACAACACCATCGCCCAGGCAGGCGGCTACGTCCTGTCCCCCGACGGCACCAAGTCGGGCTACGACCAGCCCGCCACCATCGAGGGCATCAGGTTCTGGACCGACCTCGTCAAGAACGGCGTCTCCCCGACCCAGCAGCAGATGACGGACACCGAGCCGACCGTGATGTTCGAGTCGGGCAAGGTCGCCATGTACTACGGCGGCAGCTGGTACGCGGGCCGGTTCAACAAGAACCCCTCCACCAAGGACACCGTGGACGTCGCCCCACTGCCGGCGGGCAAGACCAAGGCGGTCGTCACCCACGGCGTGGCCAACGTCGTGTCGGCCAAGTCCGCCCACCAGGAGGCCGCCACGAAGTTCGTCGACTTCCTCGGCGGCAAGGAGGCCGCCGACATCGTCGGCAAGGCCGGCTCGGTCATCCCCGCCTACTCCGGCACCCAGCAGGCGTGGATCGACGCCGCCCCGCAGTTCAAATTGAAGATCTTCATCGACCAGCTCGACGTCTCCTTCCCCTGGCCCGGCTCCAAGAACACCCCCGCCTGGATGGACGAGGAGATGCCGGTGCTCGCCAAGGCGTGGACCGGCGAGGTCACCCCTGAGCAGGCGGCCGCCACGCTCGCCGCCACCATGAACAGCGCGCTCGGCGCCGAACGATGACGACCACCGCTCAGCCGCTCACCAGGCCCCGCGGGGAGTCCGCTCCCCCTGGCGGGCGCCGCTCCCTCCGCAGGACGACGGAGGCCAGGTGGGGGCTGCTCATGATCGCCCCGCTCGGCCTCGGGCTGGCGGTGTTCTACCTGTGGCCGATGCTGCAGACGTTCTACTTCGGCTTCACCGCGTGGGGGCCGTTCGGCGACAGCACCTGGACGGGGCTGGACAACTACCTGCGGCTGCTGGCGGACGAGAAGGTCTGGGCCGCGCTCCGCAACAGCCTGGCCTACACCGGCCTGGTCCTCCTGGGCGTGCCTCTGGCGCTGGTGTTCGCCGTCCTGCTCGACCAACGGAAGCTGCGCGGCCGCGGCCTGTTCCGCACGCTGTACTTCCTGCCGGTCGTCACGATGCCGAGCGCGGTCGCCCTGCTGTGGCAGTACCTCTACAACGGCGACTTCGGACTGGTGAACCAGGCGCTGGCGACGGTGGGCGTGGCGGGCCCGTCGTGGGCGTCCGATCCCGGCACCGCGATGTTCGCGCTGGCAGCGGTCGGCGTCTGGATGGGCTTCGGCTACAACCTGGTCATCCTGATGGCCGGGCTGCAGACCGTGCCCAGGCAGCTCTACGAGGCCGCCGCCATCGACGGCGCGGGAACGGTCAGGCAGTTCGTGTCGGTCACCGTGCCGATGATCAGCCCGACCGTCTTCTTCGTCTCCGTCATCACGATCATCAACGGGCTGCAGATGTTCGACCTGGTCTACCTGATGATGCCGCCGGGCAGCCCCGCGCTGCCGGCCACCCAGACGGTCGTGCACCTCTTCTATCAGAAGTCCTTCGTCCAGAACGATCCCGGGTACGGCGCCGCCATCGCCGTCCTGCTGTTCGCGGTCATCGGGCTGCTGACCGTCCTGCAGTTCCGGCTCCAGCGCAGGTGGGTGCACCGTGGCTAGCCGCCGGAGCGCCCTTGTCGTCTCCTACGCGGTGCTGGCCCTGGGCGCGGTCCTGGTGGTGGGACCGTTCGTCTGGGAGCTCCTCACCTCGTTCAAGACCTATCCCGACTCGGTGCGGGTGCCGCCTTCGCTGCTGCCCGCCACCTGGGACGCCTCCGGCTACACCAGGGTCTTCGAGCTGGTTCCGCTGGGCCGTCAGTTCGTCAACACGGCACTGATGGCGGCCGGCCGTACCGTGGCGCAGCTGGTCATCTGCTCGCTGGCGGCCTTCGCCTTCGCACGCCTGGAGTTCCCAGGGCGGCGGTTCTTCTTCGGGCTGTTCCTGGTCGTGCTGATGGTGCCGGCGCAGCTGTTCGTCATCCCGCAGTTCCTCATCGTGCAGCGGCTGGGCTGGCTCAACTCGATGGCGGCGCTGATCGTGCCGGGGATGTTCAGCGCCTTCGGCACGTTCATGCTGCGCCAGTTCTTCGCGGGGCTACCGCGCGAGCTGGACGAGGCGGCCGAGATCGACGGGTGCGGCCCGCTGCGCCGCTACTGGCGGGTCCTGTTGCCGCTCAGCCGTCCAGGGCTGCTCGCGCTGGCCGTCCTGACCCTGCTGTGGTCGTGGAACGACCTGCTGTGGCCGCTCATCGTCACCACCGATCCCGAGAGCACGACGCTCTCCGCCGGCCTGGCCACGCTCAGCGGCCAGCACAACGTCGAGTACCCGACCGTCATGGCGGGCGCGCTGCTGGCGACAGCGCCCGTGATCGTCATCTTCGCCATCCTGCAGAAACAGATCATCGAAGGCATCGCGACCACCGGCAGCAAGGGCTGAGTCCTCCCCCGAAAGGTGCGCCATGCGCAGAATTCTGCTGTTCGTTGTGCTCTTACTCCCGTTATGCCTGACCTCGTCGCCGGCGGCCGCGGCCGTACCTGCGCGACCGAAGGTCATGCATCTCAACCTCGCCGGCGGCGAGTGGTGGAAGGGCTCCAGGGTCCCCGTGGACTCCGTCGCCGCCACCGCCCGGCAGACCCGACCTGACGTGATCTCGCTCAGCGAGCTCTGCTACGACCAGTTCACCGCCCTGCGCGACGCGCTCAAGCCGCTGGACGCGAACGGATACCAGATCAAGGGCTGGGGCTTCGTCACCGAGGCCAACAGCCTGAAGTACACCAGGTGCCTCGGGCTGCGGGGGACCTCGGAACCCTGCTACGCGGCGGGGACCTGCCACCTGGCGATCGGCTCGGCGATCCTGACCCGCCGCGACGCGTGGGAGGGGACCACCTGGGACCTGCCCAGCTTCGTCCGTGGCGACGGTGCCCTCTACAAGCTGTACTGCCTGCACACGTGGCTTCCGGTGGAGACCTCCCCCATACGGCTGCAGCACTCGCAGGCCTGCACCACCCACCTGGACCCCACCGGTGGGGTCGTGGACACCTCCAGGATGGACAACGGCTGGTCCTCCTTCTGCCTGCCCAAGAGCAGCGGATGGGCGGGTGAGGACATCAGGCACTGCCAGGCCAGCGTGATCCGCGCCAGGATCGAGGAGAACCTCATGGTTCCCGATGAGAACGGCCACTACGCCCCGCTGGTCCTCGCGGGCGACATGAACAACCGGCTCGACGAACCCGCGTTCACCTCGTATCCGGCGATCCAGCAGCGGGCCGCGCAGGTCCAGACCTGGCGCAACTACTTCGGTTTCTCCGACTACCAGCTGCCGGGGACCACTCCGTTGAGGTTCCACTTCCGCGAGGCGGGTGCCGCCGAGAACCTGCCCACGTTCTGCCACGTCCTCGGCGTCCCCACGAACGCCCTGCCGCCGGCCACCGTCGCCTGCGACCCCGACTACACCCCCGTGAAGATCGACGACGTTCTGTTCCAGACCGAATACTGGGACTCGCCCGCGGAGACCGTGACCGTCCAGTACAGGACCCCTGGCTCAGCCTCGTCCGGCCTGCTGTCCGACCACCGCAGGGTGGAGGCCACCCTGTCGTGGGACCCGCTCCCCTGAAACACGTGAAAGGCCGGTTCCGAGATTTCGGAACCGGCCTTGCGGGTCACTTCTTGAAGGCGTCCTTCACCTTCTCGCCGGCCTGCCGGAGATTGCCCTTGGCCTTCTGGACCTTCCCCTTTGCCTGCATCGACTCGTTGTCGGTCGCGTCGCCCAGGCGCTCCTTGATCTTGCCCTTCGTCTCTTCGATCTTGCCCTTGGCCTTTTCGCTCTTCCCCATGATCATGCCTCCCCGGGTGTCGCGAATTATCCATATTTAGAGTGGTTAGACCGTTTATTCCAGCTTACGACTGCCCTTGAATTCTGGGCATAAACCCAGCTGTGACGACGATCGTGCGCACTCCCCGAGGCCGGAAACTCGCCGTCGAAGAATGGGGGTCCCCCAGCGGCCACCCCGTCTTCCTGCTGCACGGCACGCCGGGCAGCAGGCTGGGCCCCAGGCCGAGGGCCTCTGTCCTGTACCGGCTCGGCGTCCGGCTCATCACCTTCGACCGCCCCGGCTACGGAGGGTCCGATCCCGCGCGCGGGCGGCGGGTCAGCGACGCGGTCGACGACGTCAGCGCGGTCGCCGACGCGCTCGGCCTAGGCACGTTCGCCGTCGTCGGCAGGTCGGGCGGCGGGCCGCACGCCCTCGCCTGCGCCGCCCTGCTGCCCGAGCGGACCTCGAAGGCCGCGGTGCTCGTCGGGCTCGCGCCGCGCACCGCCGAGGGCCTCGACTGGTTCGACGGGATGGCCGAGTCGAACGTGGTCGAGTACAGCGCCGCCTCCGCCGGCTACGACGTGATCGCCGAACGCCTGGGCCGGGCGGCCGAGCGGATCAGGGCCAACCCCGCCCAGCTCGTCGCGGGCCTGTTCCACGAACTGCCCGAGGCCGACCGCAGGGTGGTGGCCGACGACGGCATCAGGAAGATGCTGTGGCGCAACTTCGCCGAGGGCCTGCGCCACTCCGCGGACGGCTGGGTGGACGACGCCATGGCCTTCATCGGCCCGTGGGGCTTCGACCCCGCGGTGATCGAGACACCGACGCTGCTGTGGCACGGCGAGGACGACGTGTTCTCGCCCGTCGCGCACTGCCGCTGGCTCGGCGAGCGGATCCCCGGCTCCGTCATGGCCGTGGAGCCCGGCGCGGCGCACTTCGGCGCGCTGTCGGTGCTTCCCGACGTGCTGCGCTGGCTCGTCACGTCGGCTGCGGTTCGAGATCCCTGTTGATGCGCCGCCATTCGCGCAGCGACTCGATGTTGGGGTGGTCGCCGCCCAGCACGTCCCTCATCAGGCCGATGACCTCGCGCTGCTGACCCGTCGAGTGCAGGGTGATGGCGAGGTTGGCCCGGCAGGCGAGCGTGTCGGGGTGCAGCGGGCCGAGGACGCTCTTGAGCAGAGCGGCGGTGTCGCGTTCGAGCGTCTCCGCGGCGGCGAGGTCGCCGAGGTCGCCCAGGCAGTTGGCGTGGTTGACGGCGCACGACAGGGCGAAGGGGTGATCGGCGGCCAGCCGTACCCTGAAGGCCTCCATGGTCTCCTCGCCCAGCTCGTAGGCCTCCCGCACGTCGCCCGTGCCGCGCAGGTAGGTGATGAGGTTGTTGGCCACGACGAGCGTGTAGGGGTGGGTGGCGCCCAGGCTTGCACGGAAGTCGGCGAGGATCCCCGTGGCGATCCGCCGCGCCTGCGGCTTGTCGTCCAGCGCCGAGAGGCAGCAGGCGTACTCCAGCTCGGCCGCCCTCGTCTCCGGCGAAGCCGGATAGTGCAGGACGTAACGGTCGTAGGTCTCCTTGGCCAGCTCCAGCGCCTCGGTCTGCTCCCCCGCCTTGCGCAGCGAGACGGCCAGGCTCTTGGCGGTGCGCAACGTGTCGAGGAAGTCGTCGCCCAGTACGTCCTTGTACTTCTCCAGCGTGTCGCGCAGCAGTTCGACCGACAGCTGGAACTGGCCGGCCTCCCTGTGGTCGCGCGCCAGGTTGGCCTGGGAGAAGAGCGTGTACGGATGCGCGGCGCCGAGCACCGCCTTTCGCCGCTCCAGCGTCTCCTGGTCGATCCGCCTGGCCGAGAAGCAGTCGCCGACCAGCCGGTAGGAGACGGCCAGGTTGTTGGCGGCGGCGAGCGTGCGCGGGTGCTCCTCGCCGAACAGCTCCTTGAACTGGGCGTAGGTGTTCTGGTCGAGCGTGAGCGCCTGCCTGAACTCGCCCAGGCCGCGCAGGTCGGCGGCGAGGCTGCCCGAGGTCATGAGCGTGTGCGGGTGCCGCTCGCCGAGCGTGGTCCGCTGCATGGCCACGACCTGCTCGTCCTCTTCCTTCGCCGCCTTGTAGCGGCCCTGCGACCTGAGCACGTTGGCCAGGTGGAAGCGCAGGTACAGCGTCTGCCAGTGGTCCCGCCCGTGCGCGTCGAGCCAGGCCCGCTCCAACTGGCGGCCGCGCTCCAGCGCGCGGTCGAAGTTGCCGCGCTTCCAGGAGTATCGGACGGAGTCGATGAGGAGCTGGCGGGTGTCCTCGTCGCCGCACTCGGCCGCCCGCGAGGCGGTCAGATGCGGCCAGATCAGGCTGTAGCGGGGCCAGTTCTCCGGGTCGTCCACGTCGCCCTGGCGCGGGCGCGCGCCGACGAGCACGGTGTGCACGTCGTGACAGGCGCGGGTCTGTGCCTCGTCGTCCATCTGGCTGCGGATGACGGCCTGCACCAGACGGTGCACCTGGATGGTGTTGTCGCTCTGGTCCACCCTCGCGAGCGCGAACCTGCTGATCTCCCTGATCACGCTGCCGAGCATGAGCTTCTCGCGCAGGCTGTCGTCGTGCTCGCGTAGCAGCCGCACCATCTCGTCGCTGTAGATCATGGTCATCGAGATCGGGTCGGCCGAGAAGAACGCGCACAGCTGCAGCAGCCGCACCGCGGCAGGCGAGCGGCGCATGAGCTGCTCGAGCGAGACGTTCCAGGTGGCGGCGACCGGCTTGGGCCCTCTGAAGGTGGGCAGCGCCCTGGTCAGCTCGCTTTCGAGCAGCTCGACGTAGTCGCCCGCGGGCATGCCGGTCTCGCGCAGCCACGCGCCCGCCTGGTCGACGGCCAGCGGCAGGAAGCCCAGCGCCGTGGCCACCTTCTCCGCGTCACTCTCCGGCAGGCCCTGTACCTGGCCGCGCAGGTGCTCCACGCTCTCGTCCCTGCTGAACACATCCACCTCCAGGGGCGCGGCCACGCTCGACCACGCGGGGTTGCGCGAGGTGATCAGCACGTGCCCCGCGGCCCCGACGGGCAGATGATCGGCCAGCTCGGCCAGCTCGGTGGCGTTGTCGAAGATCAACAGCCACCTCTGGTACGGCTCGCCGCGCCGCAGGCTCTCCAGCACCGCCTTGACCGTGGCCTCCTCCGGCTTGATCCCGAGCCTGGGGGCGAGCTCGTCGAGGAAGTTGTCGGAGATGCCCGCGGGTTCCTCCGCCGACACCCACCACACGAGGTCGTAGTCGGCCATGAAGCGGTAGGCGTACTCCAGCGCGACCTGGGTCTTGCCGACGCCGCCGAGGCCGTACAGGGCCATGGGCAGGACGACCGCCTGTCCCGTGCCGACGAGCTGGTTGCGCAGCTCCTCCAGCACGGCCGCGCGCCCGGTGAAGGCGGCGTTGCGCGGCGGCAGGTTCCACACCCTCGGCGGCGTGCCGGGGTAGCGGGGGCCGATCGGGGCGGGCTCGGCGGGGTGCTCGGGCGCCTGCCCCGTCCTGCCGAAGACCTGCAGCAGCACCTGCGCCGCCTCGCTCTCGACGAGCCGGTCGATGCGGACGCCCTCCTCGGTGGGCAGGTCGCCGACCCTGATCGCCACATAGGACGGCTGCTCGTCGAGGAAGTGCCTGGTCCTGGGCGAGCGCTGGTAGGCGGGCGAGACGAGGGCGGCGACCCTGGCCGCGCCGGACAGCGTCTGCTCCCATTCGGGCAGGTCGGCGCTGACGACCACGACCTTCATGCCGCTCCTGCGCAGCAGCGCGGCCACCCAGTCGGCCCACATCCTGTCCTCGGGGACATAGCTGAGCGCCAGCGTCCCCTCCTCCTCGAGGTCGGGCGGCCTGCGCTCGAACAGCGACAGGACGTGGGCGCGCACCTCGTCGGTGACCGGCGGCAGCCCGCTGACGTCGCCGTCGGTGAGCGCGGAGGTCAGCCGCTCGTACGCCGCCAGGATCGAGGAGGGCGAGGTGGCCACCTCGCCGAAGGTGGCCAGCGTCTCCTCGTAGGCGTAGAAGGGCACGTAAGGGATCTCGATGGTGGCCCAGTACTCCTCGGCGTTCGCGCCCTTGGGGAACCCGGCGAAGCGTCTGCGCGCCAGCGCCCGCCCCGCGTCGAGCTTCTTCTTCTCGCCCGACTCGATGCGCATCGGGACCGGCAGGATCCTGATGCCCCTGTCGCGGTAGCGCTGGTCGATGTGTCTGGCCACGGCCGCCGCGCCGTCGATGCTCTGGTCGCTGAGCGTGAAGCAGTCGACGAGCGTGTCGGGAAAGTGCACGGTGCAGATGTCGGCGATGTCGCTGAGCCCGGTGCGGCTGTCGATCAGCACGTAGTCGTAGTGGCGGCGCATGTCGGCCCGCAGCGCGTCGAGGAAGACGCCGCCGCCGAGCCGTTCGTAGAAGTTGTCCCAGTCGAAGGTGGACAGCAGCGAGGAGTAGTCGCGGTTCTGACGTCCCGCCGAGATGAAGTCGATGGTGCCGCTGCCGGGGAAGTGGTCGTACTCCAGCGAGACCGCCCTCGGCAGCACCTGGGTGTACTCCAGGTGCCAGTCGGGCGCGCGCTCGACCGGCTGAAGGGCGGCGAAGGCGTAGTCGGTGATCAGCTCGATGACGCCGGGCGTCGCGCTGATCACCCCGGCGTCGAGAAAGGGGTGGAAGAACCTGTGCAGGCCAGGCGATTCGAGGTCCCAGTCGAGCGCCAGCACCTTCCTGCCGTTGGCGGCCAGGATCCAGGCCACGTTGGCCAGCGCCATCGTGCGTCCCGTGCCGCCCTTGTAGGAGTAGAACGTGATGATCCTGCCCTCGCTCATGACCACTCCTCGGGGCCGCTCAACCTCGGCTTCTCGCTCGAAGGGCCAGGCGGTGGATATCCGGGGGCCTCGCGCAGCCGCCGCCACTCCGCCTGCCTGATCAGCTCGGCCAGCGCGTCCAGATCGGAGATCGGCCTGGCCTCGACCGTCTCGCGCAGCGTGCCCTCCAGCCGCCCGCGCTCCGACGCGCTCTGGACGTCGCCGTCGTGCCACGGCACGAGCACAGGAACCGTCAGTTCCGCCACCGCCTCGCGTACCCCCTTGTCGGCCAGCGCCCACGGGTCGAGCAGCACGACGCCCTGCTCGCCGTCGTGGCCCGCGTGCTCGTCCAGCGTGCCGACGACGGGCCGCAGGCCCTGCCGCCTGACGACCTCGGCCGCCGCCTCGGCGAGCGTGCCGGGTCCCGCGAAGGGGTTCCAGTCGAGCGGCGACCTGCCGTAGAAGCCGGGGTCCCGGTCACCGGGCAGCGCGCCGAGGCTCGGCGCGACCACCGTCACGTGGTACGGCCTGCCGGTCTCGACAGTCGCGAACGCGTTCGGCTGGTCGCGGTAGTCGGGGATGGACTGGTAGGGGACCTCCACGGTCCTGCCGACCTCGATGATCCTGCGCGCCAGCCACCAGACGCCCTCCTTGTACGCCTCGCGGAAGCGGCGCAGTTTCATGACGCCGTAGATGCCGCTTCTGGCGTACTCCTTGCCGAAGGCCACATGCTCGTAGTTGAGAATGCCCGCGCATTCGGGCACCACCGTGTCGTACAGGGGCGCCCACAACACCGGCAGGATCGCCTCGGATCCCGGACCGCAGCGCCGGCTGAACGCGCCCCACTCCTTGCCGCAGTGCTCGCTGTCGAAGTAGGTCATCGAGTAGACGGGCACGAACACCCTGCAGGTGGACAGCGCCTGGGAGACGTGAGCGGGCCAGATGCCGCCGACGGGCACCTGCCTGTCCATGAAGCCGGGTTGCTCGACGTTGGCCACCGCGCGCACGTCGTCGGACACGTGCTTGAAGAATCGAGCGACCCAGAGGTCGCTCACGTCGTTGCGCCGGTAGCTCAGAAAGAAGTACGGGGATTCGGGCAACCCGCCTCCTTTCTATTTCACGGCAAGCCAATTCACTGCGAAATCCACCGCCGACGCAAGAGGCAGCAGACGACATTCTGCCCGTCCAATGCCGCCTTTCCGAGAGAATTCCGTTTTGTCGAGTTCGGCGCCGAGCTCCGCCAGGTGAGCGTCCCGGAGGTCGACGTCCTGGTACTCCCACCAGCCTTCCTCCACCACGCATCGGTAGGTCCTGATCGGCGGGTCGGGGAGGCGGTACTCGGCCAGGTGCAGCGCCGTGCAGGAGGTGTAGCCGACGCCCATGAGCAGGATCCACGCGTTGGCCTCGTAGAGCCTGGCCAGCGGGGAGTGCTCCCCGAGATGGCAGTCGCGGGCGTGGTCGTCCATGAGCTTGGCCGCCATAGGGCCCAGCGCGGCGAACGAGGTCTGCGGGTGCGCGCTGCGCACGGCGCCCTCGGTGGTCCTGATGTGCTCGGCGAGCCGTCCCATGCCGGTGGAAGGGGTGGTGAGGGGGTCGAAGGCGGGCATCGCCGCGCGGAAGGCGGCGACCTGCCCTGGGGACATGCCCGCGATCCGCTCCAGGTGCTCGCGGGAGGTGTCGGAGTTGTCGGCCGTCTGCGTGGGCACCACGAGCGTGCCCTCCTGGCCGACCACCTCGCGCAGCGCACCAGCCGCCGTCGCCGCCGTGACGTCGCCGATCCTGCTCAGCGCGCTGTGGACGAGCAAGACCTGGCCCGAGGCCACACCCAGCCGCCTGAGCTGCGCGGACAGCTCCCGCCTCGTCATCCGAACCTGCCGCGGTGCGCCGCCCGTTCCGCCTGCGCGCCGCGCTCGGCCTCCTCGGGCACCGGTTCGTCCAGCCACGGCGCGACGGCAGCCCGCATGCCCGCCACGAACGCCGCGCCCAGCGGGGTGAGCGTGCCCGCGCCGAGCAGCGTCTCCACGGCCATGGCGGTGTCCGCGCGCCGGCGGGCGAAGGCGAAGGGATCGCGCCCCCGCCAGAAGTCGGTGACGGCCAGGTGCGCGTAGGCGCCCTGCAGCAGGCCCTCCAGCGGCCGCGGGTCCTCGCGCCACGGCGCGTAGAAGAGCCTGGCTTCGCGCTCGTCGAACAGGTCGAACAGGTCGAGCACCCCGCCCAGCTTCACGTGCTGGAACTCGTGCATGAGCAGCAACGCGAGCGTCTCCGCGTCGGGCGGCGGCGTCGTGGCGACCGCGCCGAACGCCTGCCTCGCCGCCGAGCTGGCGGTGCCCGCGGCGGGGTCGAGCGGGGTCAGCGTCGTCAGGCCCGCCCTGATCGCGGGCAGGTAGGCGGGATGATCGCGCTCGATCACCTGGACGGCCCCGGCGAACCGCTCCTGCCACACCGCCGCCCGCTCGCCGGTCAGCCGCGGGGCGGGCCTCCACTGATGGCAGTCCCTGTAGGGGTCGAGGTCCTCCAACGCCACGTCGATGCCCTCAGCCGTGAGCCGCCGCAGCGGCGCCCACGTCGCTCCTTCGGCCTCGGCCCTGCCGCCGTCGACGCGCACCAGGGTGCCGCTCATGCCGGTGAGCGCGCCGAGGCCGGGAAGGTACGCGGCGCCCGCGCGCACCTCGACCTCGATCTCGGCCGTGACGCCCGCGGTGACAGCGGCCGCCGCGGCGATGTTGCCGAGGTAGGCGGGGCCCGCCGTACCGGCGAGCCTTCTCACCGCCCACGCCCGCACGTACGGGTGGTCGAGCACGGCGGCCAGCGCGGCAGGGTGCTCCTCGTCGATCCCGGTCAACAGCCGCCACGCGGGCCCCGGCACGGCGGCCTTCGTCAGCGCCAGCCTGCGTAGGCTCGCCTGGCCCGCGGCCAGCGCCGCCACCGCCTCCGCGCTCCCGTGGCCCGCGGCCAGCTCGCCGAGCTGCGCCGACGTCAGCTCGTGCGTACGGCGCAGCCGCCCCCGCACATGCGTGATCAGCTTGAGCAGGTCGGCGCAGTAGACGCTCGGGTTGGCGAAGCTCCCCTCCTTGTAGCGGTGCGGGTAGAGCCCGCCGCCGCAGCTTTCGACGACGGGGCACCTCTGACAGGTCTGCGCGAGCCCGTCGATCCCGCGCTGCCGCGCCACGATCCCCGGATGCAGCGCCACCTCGTCGAGGGTGTGGCCGAACACGTCGAGCCCCGTCTCAGGCGCGCCGTCGTAGGCCGCCTTCAGCGAGTCGACCTGCTCGTACGCGCCGTCGGTCTCGATGACCACCAGATCGCTCGGTTCGAGGCCGAGCGCCTCGGTCATGCTGGGCCCTCCCCGCGACGTCGACTCGATCGAGTCGAACAGCCGCACGGCCATCGGCCTGCCGTCCGCCACCCACCTGTCGAAGACGGCGATGAGCCAGTCGCCCGCCCCGCTCCCGGGCGGGTCGTCCCATGTGGCGTGCCTGAGCAGGAAGTCGACCCGGGGCGGCGCCTGCTCGGCCAGCGCCTCGTAGACGGCGATCGGGTCGTTGGCCACGTCGACCGTGCACAGCAGCCCCGCGTAGAGGTGCGGGCGCCGCCGCAGCATGGCCAGCCTGCCGAGCACCCTGTCGTGGCTGCCCCTGCCGTCGGCGTAGCGCCTGTGGCGGTCGTGGGCGGCTCGATCGCCGTCGAGCGAGACCCCCACCTTGACGCCCTTCTCCTCGAACAGGTCGAGGTAGTCGTCGTCGAGCAGCAGCCCATTGGTGTGGACCCGGAGGTCGAGACGGCATGTTCCGGCCAGCGCCGCCTCGATCGCCTCGGCGACGGCCTGCAGCCTGTCATGTCCCGCCAGGAGGGGCTCGCCGCCGTGGAGCACGACCGTGACCTGGTCAAGGGCGTGGCTCTTGACGTGCTCGGCGATGCGCAGCGCGCTCCACGCGACCGTCTCCCGCGACATCACCTTGGGCCGCCGTCGCCAGCTCTGGTCGGCGTGCTCGTATACGTAGCAGTGGTCGCAGGCCAGGTCGCACCTGCTGTGGACCTTCAGGACGAACTGGCGGAACGGCACCATCGCCGCCCTCCCGTCAGATGGAGGAGTTGAACGCCGCCACGGAGACTCTGGGGGTATCGGGGACGACGCGGCGCAGCATGCCCGCCAGCTCGGAGTCGCACAGGTCTTTCTCACACAGACTGCTCAGCGGGACGTCACGCACATCCACGACGCCCGAGATCACCGCTGTGGCCTCTTTGTCCATGTCTGATCCATTTCGAAAAACCCTGCAGGGATTCAAGGGGAGTCTAATCCTGGCGGCGCCTGTCGCTTCTGACCGCCAGGAGCAAAACTCCGCTCGAAGTTTTCTCTCAGTTGTGGATACGTCGGGAACGCGTCCACCGCCTCACCCGTCTTTCGCCGACGCGGTGCGCAGCTCGGTGAGACAGCGCTTGACGACGTGCCCGCCGTACCTGCTGGAGCCCTGAGGGGGAGAGCACCGACATGCCGGTAGCATGTCATGCCATGATCGCGCGTTTCTGGTGGCCCGTCTCCTAGGCGGTCCGCGCGCGATGCCCGATGACCGCCCTCGCGAGGCGGTCGTCGATGGTCGGCCTCCTCGTCCGTACGACCGGAGGCCCATATGACGACCTGGCCCGCTCTTCTCGGCACGCTGCTCGACGGTGGTTCACTGCGCGCCGAGGCCTCGTCGTCCGCGGGCGCCGACGTGCTGACGCGGCGCACAACGCCGGGGTGGCGCGGAAGGTGCTCGAAGGGGCTCGGGGTCCGGTTCGCGACATCGTCTGCCTGAACGCCGCCGCGGCGCTCGTGGCGGCGGGGCGCGAGGGGGTGCGGGGCCTGGGTGCGGCGTACGAGCGGGCGTGCGCGGCGATCGACTCGGGCGGTGCCGCGAGCCTCCTGGACTGCTGGGCCGCGGCCACCCGGAGCTGATTCCATGCATATTCCCAGCAGAAAGTCAAGGAACAGCAAGTGGATCATTACCTATGGGGTCCTGGAACGAGCGAAAAAGATGATGTCGCAGGTCACCGGGAGCCCCAGAAATATGGATTTAAGGCCGAAATGCGGTAGATCATCACCAGCTGCAAGAGGATGTCAAGCGAGTTGCAGGCGAGATCGTGGACCTTGGTTACATGAACAGCGCCCCCTTCGCCCCCAGCGTCAGTGTCGTGGTCCCCGCACTGAACGAAGCCGACAATCTGCCACACGTCTTCGCGACCCTGCCCACCTGGATCGACGAAGTGATCCTGGTTGACGGCAACTCCACCGACGAAACGGTGGCCGTAGCCCAGCGACTGCGCCCGGACCTGCGTGTGGTCACGCAGACCAGGCGCGGCAAGGGCAACGCGCTCACCGAGGGGTTCGCCGCCGCCAAGGGCGACATCATCGTCATGATCGACGCTGACGGCTCGACCGACGGCCGCGAGATAGGCCTGTTCGTCAAGGCGCTGATCGACGGCGCCGACTTCGCCAAGGGCTCCCGCTACATCGAGGGCGGCGGCTCGGACGACATCAGCCCGATCCGCTCGCTCGGCAACCGGGTGCTGACCTTCATCACCAACAGCATGTACGGCACCAGCTACACCGACCTGTGCTACGGCTACAACGCCTTCTGGGCCCGGCACCTGGACGCCATGGCGCTCGACTGCGACGGCTTCGAGATCGAGACGCAGATGAACGTCAGGGCCGCCAAGGCGGGGCTGGACATCCGCGAGGTGCCCAGCCACGAGCGGTCCAGGATTCACGGGGCGAGCAACCTGCACGCCGTCCGCGACGGATGGCGGGTGCTCAAGACCATCTGGCGCGAGCGGGGAAAAGGCGCCGCGGTTCTGAACGGTGACATGCTTGACCCATGCATTACGCAGTGATCGGAGCAGGGGCGGTCGGCGGGACCATCGGCGGTCGCCTCTTCCAGAGCGGGCACGACGTCACCTTGATCGCCCGGGGACGGCACTACGAGGCACTACGAGAGCAGGGCCTGCGCCTGGTCACCCCCGACTGCGACGAGCGGCTGAGCGTTCCCGTCGCCGAAGGGCCCGTGGACGCCGACGTCCTGGTGGTGGCCACCAAGTCACAGGACACGATCGCCGCACTGGAGTCGTGGCCCGGCGAGGCGCCCGTGGTGTGCGCCCAGAACGGCGTGGCGAACGAGCGGATGGTGCTGCGACGGTTCGAGCAGGTCTACGGCATGTGCGTCTACCTGCCCGCGCTGCACATGGAGCCCGGAGTGGTCGCCGCCTTCGGGTCGCCGCTCTCCGGTCAGCTCCACATCGGACGTTATCCACAGGGTGTGGACGAACTGTCCAGAACGATGGCCGACGATCTGTCCAAGAGCGCGTTCGGCGCGCTGGCCGTATCCGATGTCATGCGGTGGAAGTACGGCAAGCTGCTCGGCAACCTCGGCAACGCGGTGGAGGCGCTGTGCGGGCGCGACCCCGGCATCACCGAGCTCTTCGAGCAGGCCAGAGCGGAAGGCGTCGCGGTCCTCGCGGCCGCCGGCATCGAACACCAGCAGGGTGAGCCCATCGCGCTCATGCCCATCGAGGGAGTGGAGCGCGGGGGCGGCTCCTCCTGGCAGAGCCTCGCGAGGGGCACCGGCTCGATCGAGGCCGACTACCTCAACGGCGAGATCGTCCTGCTCGGTCGCCTGCACGGCGTGGCGACACCGGTCAACGAGGTGCTCCAGCGCGAGGCGGGAAGGGCCGCCCGCGAGCGGCGCGCACCCGGCTCCATGACGGTGGGCGAGCTCAGCTCGTTGATCGCCGAGCGTTCCTCAGCCGTATCCCGCTGAACTCCATCGTGCTGGCCGTGACCTGGTTCCAGAACGGCCAGAGGTTGTCCAGCACGCGCAGCTGGATGCCCGCCTCCTCATGCAGCTCGATCAGGTCGGGGACCGGCTCGGGCGGGCCGAGCGGCTCCACCGGCGCATCGGCGACCACCGCGTGCGGCGGCTCCCCGATCGGCACGAAGGCGGCGGCCGGCAGCCGGTAGGCGTACAACCGCACCTCCATCATCGCCTTGAGCCAGCCGTACTCGATGGCGTGCACGCGCTCGCCGCACGCCGCGCCCACGATGCGCTCGACGTCCCGCGCCAGCGTCCTCGGCCCCTTCCAGGCCATGGCGCGAGGACAGTGGCGCGGGAACCAGTAGTCAGGGCAGCGGTCCGCGCGCACCGCCCACACGTACGGCGTGCTCTGGCGCGACGTCTTCGCGACGTGGGGGACGAACCTCTTGATGGTCGGATCTTCGGAGAAGTGAAGCACCTGGCCCGTGTCTGGTCGCATGACTCCATCATTCAGGGGCAGAGGGGGGCCGTCCCTGAAGAGAGGTGAGCTCAATTGATCGTGTTGGGTCTGATCCTGGTCCTGATCGCAGCCGCGGCCATCTACCTGGTCGCGATGGAACCCGATACCACCTACACCATTTTCGGCTACACCTTCGAGCCGTCCCACCTGGAGATCTTCCTCGTGGGCGCGGCGACCGCCGGAGTCCTGCTCCTCGGCCTCTCGATGATCGGCTCGGGTTCGCGCCGATCGGTCCTGCACCGCCGCAAGCTGCGGGAGGCGCGGGTCCAGGCGAACGACCGGGTCGCCAGGCTGGAGGACGAGAAGCGGGCGCTGGAAAGGAAGCTGCACGACAACGACGGCAGGCCGCACGACGACGGCGTCGCCGCCACCCACGACACCCGTACGGTCCCCCGCCAGGCGCCGCACCCCGATGATCACCTGGTCGCGGGCCGCCGTGCGGACGAGCTCTGAACCAGCCTGCCCTCGCGCCACAACGCGAGGCCGGTGACCAGGGCGCCGAGCCCCTCCCACAACCCCACACCGAAGAACTCGGCGGGCGCGGCGCCCGTCACCACCAGGGTGGTGAACACCACGAACGTCACCAGCCTGAACGGGACGGTCCACCGGAAGAACGGCGTCCAGTCGGAGGCCGCGGCCAGCATGTAGTAGACGCCCATGTTGACCGCGGCCATCGACGAGGCGGCCATGTAGACCTTCGTGTAGTCACCGGGACCACGCGCCTCGACCACCTGGAACCCCAAGAGTCCGAGCAGGTCGTCCGGCCTGATCAACCCGAAAAGTCCCAGGGTGAAGGCCAGGAGACCGAAGACGGCGATCGTCCATCCAGCCACTGATCGGGGCAAGCGCACGGGAAACCTCCCAAAAGGGGTGTGATCTGCGAGACGATCTCACCATGAAAAGGCGCTTCACCCGCCCCGGTCGTCCCATCGCGCTCAAGCTGCTCGTCCTGCTGTCGGTCCCGCTGATCTCGCTGGTCGGGCTATGGGCGTTCGCGGCCGCGCTGACCGGTGGCGACGGGCTGCGCCTCCTGGAGATCAACAGCCTGGTCAAGAACCTGGCGGACCCGTCGGAGCAGATGAACATCCAGCTCCAGCGCGAACGGCTGGCCTCGGCCGGGTTCCTCTCCTCCGCCGCGCCGTACAGGGAGCTCATCAACCAGCGCAGCAGGACCGACACCGCCGTGGCCGCCTTCCGCCGGCGCGCGAGCCTGCAGGAGAACGTGTCACCGGAGATGGCCACCCAGCTCAAGGCGCTGAACGGCGTGCTGGAACGGATGCCCGAGCTCCGGAGAGGCGTCGACGCGCGCTCGATCGACACGATCCAGGTGATCACCACCTACAGCGACATCGTGGACGCCTCCTTCCGCATGTACGACCAGATGATCCTGGTGCCCGACATGGTCCTCTACCGGCTGGCCAGGTCCGTCACCATGCTCGGCGAGGCCAAGGAGCTCCTGTCCAGGGAGCGGGCGATGATCGTGCACGTGCTCGACGTCCGCAAGGTGGGCCCGGCGGACCGGGCGCTGTTCACCGAGATGTCGGCCACGCGCCGCCTCCTCTACTCCCAGGCCCTCACCCACCTCGACCCGGACGTCGCCGGCGCCTACCGGCAGCTGACCGGCTCCGCCGTCTACCGTGACTTCGTCGCGATCGAGGACGCCATCCGCGGCCAGGCCACCGCCAACGGACTGCCCGCCACGGCCAGCACCTGGCTGTCCCGCGGCGACGACCTGGCAGCGGCCGTCGAGCGCAACCAGTACGAGGCCGTGCAGGGACTGGTCGACCGGGTCAACCCGACCGCCACGAACATCCTGATCAAGATCGGCATCGCCGGCGGCGTCGGCCTGCTCGCCGTCGTCGCCTCCATCGTGCTCTCCCTGCGCTTCCGCGGCAGGCTGGTGCGCGAGCTCGCGGGCCTGCGCGACGCCGCGACCGACTTCGCCGAGGTACGCCTGGCGGGCGTCGTCGAGCACCTGCGCAAGGGCGGAGCCAAGCCCGAGGTCGAGCCGCTCGACACCGGAGCGCAGACCACCGAGGTGCGCGACATCGTCCACGCGTTCAACTCCGTCCAGTCCACGGCCGTCGAGGCGGCCGTCGACCAGGCGAAGCTGCGCGACGGCGTGCGCAAGGTCTTCGTCAGCCTGGCCAGGCGCAACCAGTCGCTGCTGCACCGCCAACTGCTCCAGCTGGACGGCATGGAACGGCGGGCCGAGGACCCCGCCATCCTCGACGACCTGTTCAAGCTCGACCACCTCACCACCCGCATGCGCAGGCACGCCGAGAGCCTGATCATCCTGTCGGACCAGACGCCGGGGCGCGGCTGGCGCAACCCGGTGCCCGTCATGGACGTGCTCAGAGCGGCCGTGGCCGAGGTCGAGGAGTACGCCAGGGTCGAGGTGGCGCAGCCGCCCCGCGTGGCGGTGACGGGCTCGGTCGTGACCGACGTCGTGCACCTGCTGGCCGAACTGGTCGAGAACGCCACCCTGTTCTCGCCGCCGCAGACCAGGGTGGACGTGCGGGCGCACAGCGTGCCGGAGGGGCTGCAGATCGACGTCGAGGACCGGGGGCTCGGGCTGCCGGAGGCCGAGCTGAGCCAGCTCAACGCCAGGCTCGCCGAGCCGCCCGAGTTCGACCTGGCCGAGAGCGACAGGCTCGGACTGTTCGTGGTGGCCAGGCTCGCGGCCAGGCGCGGGATCAAGGCGCGGCTGCAGCCCTCGCCGTACGGAGGGACCACGGCGGCGGTGACGCTGCCCGCGGCCCTCCTGACCGATCAGCCGGCGCTGACGGGAGGAAGGTAGCGGCTCCAGCCGCTGGCCCTGGCGGCGGCCGCGGCGGGCACCCGATCGCCCGCCCACGGCGGGAGCAGTTCCCTGGCCTCCTCCTCGGTGAAGAAGCCGTAGTCGTCGAGCTCCTCCGCCTGCAGGGAGATGGGGGTGTCGGCGGGGATCGTGCCGCAGTCGAAGAGGAAGTTGACCAGCGGGTGGGGGCGGGTGTCGAGCGGCCCCACCCACTGGACGACCAGCAGGTCGCCGACGGGCAACGTGATGCCGAGCTCCTCGACGATCTCGCGGGCGCAGGCCTGCGCCGGATGCTCGCCCTCGTCGACGTGGCCGCCCGCGAAACCCCAGTGGTCGCGGTAGTTGGGTTTGACCAGCAGCGCCCTGCCCTGCGGGTCGGTGATGTAGGCGCCCGCGCCCGCGAGCACCTTGTTCAACGACGCCCAGAACTCCGTGTCCACGCTCACGCGCTCAACCTACAGCGCCACCGCGCAGGGAACGCCCAACCCGGGCCCCGCCACGTGCGCCTTGGAGACCCTCACCCGGCACCCGATCCCGGCAGGACGGCGACCCGGTGATGGGAAGATCCTACAAAAAGATAGGATTTGTCCCCATGACAAGACGCGCGTTGATCTTTTGGCTCACGGGCGTCCTGGCCTACTTCGTCGCGGTCTTCCACCGCCAGTCCCTCGGTGTCGCCAGCCTGGAGGCCGCCGCCCGCCTCGACCTCGGCGCGTCGGGCCTCGCGACCCTCGCGATGCTCCAGCTCCTCGTCTACGCCGTCATGCAGATCCCCGTCGGCGTGCTGGTCGACAGGCTCGGCTCCAAGCGCATGCTGCTCATCGGGGCGCTCGTCATGTCGTGCGGCCAGGTCGTCTTCGCCTTCGCCGACGACCTGCTGCTCGGCCTGGCCGCGAGGACGCTGGTGGGCGCGGGCGACGCGATGACGTTCATCAGCGTGATCAGGCTGGTCAACCTCTCCTTCCCGGCCCGCCGCAACCCGGTGATGGTCCAGCTCACCGGACTCATCGGCCAGTTCGGCGCGATCGCGTCCACCGTGCCGATCATCGGCTCCCTCCACACGTACGGCTGGACGCCGACCTTCCTCGGCGCCGCGGGACTCGGCGTGCTGGCCACGATCCTCGTCGCCGCCGTCCTGCGCGACGGGCGCCCCTCGACCGGCCGGCCGGAGCCGGGGCTGAAGGCCGCGTGGATGCAGCCGGGCACGAGGCTCGGCATGTGGACCCATGCCGCCACCCAGTGCTCGGCGGCGGCGTTCCTGCTGCTGTGGGGCTACCCGTACCTGGTGCAAGGCCAGGGCCTCGCCCCCGCGACCGCGGGCGTGCTGCTGTCGACGCTGACCGCCGTCGGCATGCTGTGCGGCCCTGTCCTCGGCTACCTGGCGGGCCGCTTCCCGCTGCGCAGATCGTGGATGGTGCTGACCGTCACGGGCTCCACCGCGACCGCGTGGACGGCGGTGCTGCTGTGGCCGGGCGGGAGGGCGCCGCTGTGGCTGCTGGTGGTGCTGGTCGTCGTGCTCGCCACGAACGGCCCCGGATCGATGATCGGCTTCGACTACGCCAGGACGTTCAACCCCGCGGCCCGCATCGGCGCGGCCACCGGCATCGTGAACGGCGGCGGCTTCCTCGCCTCGATGTCGGTGATCGCGCTGATCGGCGTCACGATGGACCTGACCGGCGACTACCACTGGGCGATGGCCGTGCAGTACCCGGTCTGGCTGCTCGGCGTGGTGCAGGTGCTGAGGTACCGGGCCAAGGCCCGCAGGCTGCTAGCCCAGCTCGACGAAGGGCTCGGGGAAGTGGGAGGTGCCGAGCAGGCGGCCCTCCGCGCGCAGCCTGCCGACTAGGTCGAGCCGCGTCTTGGCCGCCAGGTCGGCGTCGCCGTCGTAGACGTAGCGGATCGTCGGGTCGGCCAGCTGCACGGGATGGTGCAGGACGTCGCCGATCATGGTGAAGCCACCGACCTCGACGGCCTGGTGTCCCGGCGTGTGGCCCGGCGTCAGCCGTACGACGACGCCGGGGGCGACCTCCGCGTCGCCGTCGACCACGTCCAGCAGCTCCCTGACGGGGTCGAGGACGGGCGTCGCCTCGATCTCGGCCCGCTGGACGACGTGGCGCGCGTTGGCGAACACCGGCAGGCCGTCGGCGATCGTGCCGCCGAAGTGGTCGCTGTGCAGGTGGGTGATGACGAGCGTGTCGACGTCGGCGGGCGCGAGCCCCGTGGCGGCCAGCTCGCTCAGAAGCGCGCCGGGGGCGGGGGCCCAGGTGGAGGTGGGCCCGATGCCGGTGTCGACCAGGGTCACGTGACCCCGGCGGTCCCGCAGGAGAAAGCAGTGGAAGTGGAGGATCCACTCGCCCTCGTCCACCTCCGCGCCGAGGAAGGTCTCGAGGAACGGCAGGCGGAGCGAGGGGCCCATCGGGCCGATGGCATCACACAACGGGGTGATCTCGACATCGGACACGATCCTTGACTTATGCGGCATCCGTCAAAGCTAGCTGGGGAACGTACTCGTTCTCCAGGTCGGCGGCGAACACGGCCCGGCGGCAGCGCGCGCAGCGGTACATGATGGGACCCTCGTCGAGGGTGGTGTGGCACGTCGGGCACTGGGTTTTCTGCATGACATCCCCCTTGGAGTACGCAACTCCATGAGAGCCTCCGCCGATTGCAGACGCCCTGCAGGCCGCTTGACAGATTGTGCTCCCGGAGATGGAAGCCGCGTGGGGGAAGCGGAATACAAATCTTGCGTAACGCGTTCTCCGTGATATCTTGCGATTCAGCGTTGAGCGTCTCAAGCTCCGCTGACTCCCACGAAGGGCCCGTGCTGAGGGCCCGTACCTCGTTTTCTTACTCACCGCCTGTTCCCCAGGCGTGCCCTCGAGAAGGGTTCATCATGTCTGTCCAGACCATCCCCCACCCCCGCACGAACGCACCCACCCGGCAGGTCACCGGCCTGCTGGAGGTGCGCGACAAGAACGCGTTCCTTCGCCCCTCCGGCTACCAGCACAGCCCCGATGACGTACGGCTGCCGCTGGACCGGATCAAACAGCTCGGCCTGCGCAGCGGCGACCATGTGACCGCCACCGTCGCGGGCTCCAAGCTGCTCTCCGTCGAGCAGGTGAACGGCCGCGCCCAATGGCGTGACCGGCCCCACTTCGCCGACCTGACCCCCATCCACCCACGCGAGCGCCTGTCCATCGAGACCGAGTCGCTGACCACCAGGGTCGTCGACCTGTTCGCGCCCATCGGCAAGGGACAGCGCGGCCTGATCGTCGCCCCGCCCAAGGCGGGCAAGACCATGGTCCTGCAGGCGCTGGCCGCGGCCATCTCACGCAACCACCCCGACGTGCACCTCATGGTCGTCCTGGTCGGCGAACGCCCCGAAGAGGTCACCGAGATGCGCCACACCATCGCGGGCGAGGTGGCCTACTCCACCTTCGACCGGCCCGACAAGGAGCACGCCGCGGTCGCCGAGCTGGCACTCGAACGCGCCAAGCGCCTCGTCGAGCAGGGACACGACGTCGTCCTGCTGCTCGACTCGCTCACCAGGCTCGGCCGCGCCTACAACAACCTCGCGCCCGCCGGCGGGCGCATCCTGTCGGGCGGCATCGACGCGGGGGCCATCTACCCGCCCAAGCGCTTCTTCGGCGCCGCCCGCAACGTCCAGGACGGCGGTTCGCTCACCATCCTCGCCACCGCGCTCGTCGAGACGGGCTCGCGCATGGACGACTCGTTCTTCGAGGAGTTCAAGGGGACGGGCAACATGGAGCTGCGCCTCAGCCGCTCCCTTGCCGAGCGCCGCCTGTTCCCCGCCGTCGATCTCGAGGCGTCCAGCACCCGTCGCGAGGAGATCCTCCTCCACCCGGACGAGCGGCAGGTGGTGTGGCGGCTGCGCCGCATGCTCGGCGGGCTGGACAAGCAGCAGGGCATGGAACTGCTGGTCGGCAGGCTCCGCGAGACCCCGTCGAACGCGGCCTTCCTCACCCTCGCCGAAAGCGCGTGACCGTTCACCGCGCCTTCACGTAGGTCACGGCGTCCTTCGAGCCTCCGGGAAAGACCATGATCAGCCACTCCTCCGAAGCCTGCGCCTCCTCCCGCTCGTAGTCCACGGGCAACTCCCGCTGATGGACCCGCACGCGATAGTCACCCGCCCCGCCCACGGCGAGATCCGGGAGCTTGTGTTCCCCGTCCGAGATCTCCAGCGATCCCGTCGTGCTCCGGTAGCCGATCTCGGCCACCGCCTTCCACCCCTCGGTCTCGACGGGTGGCCGCCTCCGGTACGACTCCCCTGTCACGCAGAGCAGGCCCATTTCGGTGAGCGTGGAGATGGCGAGATTGCCAGGCTTCGCGACCACCACGTCATCGAGGCTCAGCGACTCGCTCGCCAGTTCCTCGCCCTCGTCTTCGAAGGTCTCCAGCACGAACTCGGCCGACATGGGCACCCTGGCCTGCCGTACCGGCTTGGCCCTCGGCTGGTGGCGGGGCAGAGCGGCGCACTCGGCTTTGCGGCGTGCCTGCCAGGCCTCGATGTCGCGCTTCTGCCTTTCGGCCCGTTGGTCGTCGGCGCGCAACATCTCGGGACAGATGTGGCGAGTGGCGAACAGGACCACCGATCCGTCGTCCCCCACCATCTCTTCCTGGACCTCGGACGCCTCGGCGTCGCCGCCATGGCGTCTCGCCACCGCGCACAGGTGCCGTCCGTAGGCGAGCGCCTGAGCGTCGGGCATCGTCGTCCCGTCCAGACCCGCGATGTCGGGAGCGCGCGCCTCGCACAGGAACGCCCATTCCCGCGCCGAGTAACCGCTGGGCCCCGCTTTCTCGCACGCCCCCTCGTCCGGCACCGTCACTTTGCCCACCACCGCCGCGTCCGCCAGCGGCGTCAGCGCGACGACCAGCAGCAGGGGCACCGCGAGGAGGGC
This sequence comes from Nonomuraea sp. NPDC049152, assembly GCF_040648355.1. NCBI lineage: Bacteria > Bacillati > Actinomycetota > Actinomycetes > Streptosporangiales > Streptosporangiaceae > Nonomuraea > Nonomuraea sp. NPDC049152. The sequence continues at coordinate 296,297 of NZ_JBEZDO010000005.1, forward strand.
GCGTGGCAGGCGGGGCCTGCGCGGGTGTACGGCGAGCAGCATGCATACGGCGGCGGGAATCTGGAGCGCCTGCTGGCCCATCGTCCACCAGGCGCTCTGCCCGCCGCCCCACCGATCGAGGTAGCTCGGCGTGAGCTCCGGGTCCAGGGTGAACAGGGCGGGCCGCCACGCGGTGAGCACCAGCACGAACCCCGCGAGCACTCTGACCGTCCACCTGCCCAGTCGTTCTCTGTGCCACCGCACGCCCGCCGCCCACGCCAGCCGGCCCAAGAGCACGCAAGGGAGCAGGCCACACCCGAAGACGGGCACGTAGTCGACGGCATGCAGGAACCCGCCCGAAGGGTCTGCGTCCGTGCACATCACGAAACCGACGCCGCCCCAGCCGAAGGAGCCGGGGATGATCAGGAGGTGGACGGCGAGCGCGGCGGAAGCGGTGATTACAGCGCAGGTCCACAGCCTGATCGGTGATCGTCGGGGCACCGGGAGAGTGTAGGGGTCCGTTGGTCGCCCCGGCCACGCGCGCTCGGGGAGGCGTATCCCTGGACAGGCGCCGGCCACGTGCGGAGGGTGGCGCGGCCCCGATGCTTGCCGTACCGGATGAGGGGCGCGCGCTCGGGCAGCGCCATGATGGGGGGATGCTGGCTGACATCCTCGACCACCTCCGCTGCCCGGTCTGCCACGACGGGCTGCGGCTCGACGCGCAGGGCGTGCGGTGCGGGCGGGGGCACGCGTTCGACGTGGCCAGGCAGGGTTACGTGAGCCTGCTGACCGGGTCGCAGGCGCCGGGGACGGCCGACAGCCCCGCGATGGTGGCCGCCAGGGCGGACTTCCTGGCCGCGGGACACTACGCGCCGCTGGCCCGCGCGCTCGCCGAGACGATCGGCGCCGCGATCCCCCCGGCCGTGGAAAGCCCCGTGGTGGCGGACGCGGGGGCGGGCACGGGCTACTACGTCGGGGCGGTGCTCGACGCCGCGCCTGGCGCGACCGGCATCGCGTTCGACATCTCCAAGCACGCGGTGAAGCGGGCGGCGAGGGCGCACGAGCGCGTGGGAGCGTTCGTGGCGGACGTGTGGAAACCGCTGCCGGTCAAGGACGCCGTCGCCGACGTGGTGATGAACGTGTTCGCGCCGCGCAACGGAGTCGAGTTCGCCAGAATCATGCGACCGGGCGGCCACCTCATCGTGGTTACCCCGGCGGGCGACCATCTCAGCCCGCTGGTGCGAGAGTTGGGCCTGCTTTCGGTGGATGAGGCGAAGGAGCACCGGGTCGCCGAGAGTCTGAGAGGCTTCACGGAGACGGACAGGCGGGAGGTGAGGTTCGAGATGGCGCTGACGCGTGAAGATGTGGCCTTGGTGGTAGGCATGGGTCCGAGCGCGTGGCACAAGGACCAGGACCACCTCACCCACCAAATCCGGAAATTTCCGGAATGGACCCCAGCAATTGCCAGTTTTCGCCTGTCTATCTTCCAAGCAGCCGCTCAATCAAGGGCCATTCCTTGACGGGCCTCCGGGGCCCATGTTACTGATGGGGCATTTAGTCCGAAATTCCCTCACATTCCTCAGGTATTTCATCGACCCAGACGCAATACTGGACGGCAACTGAGGAGGGGGAGGCGGCGGATGAAGGCGGAGGAACGCTGGCAGGCCAGGTTCCGGGCGCCCAGCATGACGCTGCCCGTGTGGGCGCGCCAGGCCCCGAACCGCGCTCTCTACCGCTCGAACGCCTCGGGCGTATGGGAGATCTACGCCTGGGACCGCACGACCGGCCTCACCCGCCAGGTCACCAACCAGCCCCAGGGCACCGGCCACGCCGCCCTCGACCCCGCCGGCAACTGGATCTACTGGTTCGCCGGCACCGAGGCCGACGCCGTCGGCGTCTGGATGCGCCAGCGCTTCGTCGGCGGGGCCGACGAGGAGGTCGCCCCCGATCTGCCGCCCAGCGAGCCGGGCGGCATCGCGCTGTCCGCCACCGGCCTCGCGGCCGTCAGCCTGGCCCGCGCGGGCACGTTCACCACCCATCTCGTACGGCCCGGCGAATCCACCCACGTGCTCTACGAGCACTCCGAGGCCGCATGGGTCACCGACATGTCGCTCGACGGCGAGTTCATCGCCCTCAACCACAGCGAACACGGCGATTTCCGGCACCCCGCGCTCCGCGTGCTCACGCAGTGCGGCGACGTGGTCGGCGAGCTGCACGACGGCCCCGGCAAGGGGGTCATCGGCCTGCGCTTCGGCCCCGTCCCCGGCGACCGCCGCCTGCTGACCCTGCACGAACGCCGCCAGCGCCACGAGCCGCTGGTCTGGGACCCGAAGACCGGCGAGCAGCGCGAGATCTGGCTCAAGGACTCCGGCGAGCTGACCGCCGAGTGGTACGACGACGGCAGGGCCCTGCTGATCATCAGGGAAGACCGCGCCCGCACCTACCTCCACCGCTACGACCTCGCGGGCGGCGGCCTGACCCTGATCGACACGCCCCACGGCGTGATCGAGGAGGCCAGGCCGAGGCCGGGCGGCCACGTGGAGTACGCGTGGTCGAGCGCCTCACGCCCGCCGGTGATCAGGTCGAGCAGCGGCCACGTCGTGATGAACGCGATCGGCCCCGCCGCCCCGACCAGCGTCCCCGTGGAGGACATCGACGTCCCCGGCCCCGGCGGGCGCATCCACGCGCTGGTCTCCAGGCCCGAGACGGGCTCGGCGCCGTTCCCCACCGTCTTCCTCCTTCACAGCGGCCCGCACCTGCACGACTCCGACACCTTCTCCCCAGAGGTCGCCGCCTGGGTCGACGCGGGCTTCGCGGTCGTCCGCGTCAACTACCGCGGCTCGACGGGGTACGGCTCGGCCTGGCGCGACGCGCTGCACGGCGAGGTCGGCCACATCGAGCTGGCCGACGTGGCGGCCGTCAGGGAATGGGTGATCGGCCAGGGCATCGCCGACCAGGACAGGACCGTGCTGGCGGGCACCTCGTGGGGCGGCTTCCTCACGCTCCTCGGCCTCGGCGTCCAGCCCAAGCTGTGGGCGGCCGGCATCGCGGCGGCCCCCATCGCCTGCCACGTCACCGCCTACGAGGACCACGTCGAGGGCCTGCGCGCCTACCAGCGTTCGCTGCTCGGCGGCTCCCCCGACGAGCAGCCGGAACGCTACCGCGACAGCTCGCCGATCACCTACGTCGAGCAGGTCGAGCGGCCGCTGCTGATCCTCGCGGGGGTCGACGACTCGCGTTCGCCGCTGCGGCAGCTGGAGTCATACGTGAGCCGCCTGGCCGAGCTGGGACACGAGCACGAGGTCCATTACTACGACGCGGGCAGGGGCGCTCTGGTCGTCGCCGAACGAATCGATCAGATGGCGATAGTGCTGAATTTCATGCGTAAACATGGGATCACATCTGACATAGCGTAATAGGTTGGCCGGCCTTCCGGCTTGAATGTCGCCCTCGCCCACTGCCAGCATCGCGCCACTCCCCCAGCCGAAGGGCGCGAATCTGTGAGCACCACCACCGAAGCCTCTGGCGTCAGCCGCCTGAAAAAGGACGCCGTCGGTCTCGTCGGCGTCATCTTCATGGCCGTGGCCACCGCGGCCCCCATCACCGCCATGACCGGCAACGTCCCCATCGTCGTCGGGTTCGGCAACGGCCTGGGCGTCCCCGCGGGCTACCTGTTCGCCACCGCCGTACTCACGATCTTCTCGGTGGGCTACACGGCGATGTCGAAGCACATCACCGCGGCCGGCGCCTTCTACGGCTACATCTCCCACGGCCTCGGCCAGATCGTCGGCATGGTCTCGGGGCTGCTCGCCACCATGGCGTACGTCGTCTTCGAGGCCTCGATCATCGGCTTCTTCGCCTACTCGGCCAACGACACGTTCAAGTCCCTGGCGGGGGTGGACATCCACTGGCTGTGGTTCGCCTTCCTCGGCCTGGCGCTGAACCTGATCCTCACCTACTTCGACATCAACCTGACGGCCAAGGTCCTGGGCGTCTTCCTGATCACCGAGATCTTCATGCTCGGCCTGGTCGCGGTCGTCACGCTCCTCAACGGTGGCGGCCCCGACGGCCTCATGGCCTACACGCTCAATCCCGCCAACGCCTTCACGACCAGCGGACTCCAGGCGGGCGCGGTCGGCCTCGGCCTGTTCATGTGCTTCTGGTCGTGGGTCGGCTTCGAGTCGACCGCGATGTACGGCGAGGAGTCGCGCGAACCCAAGAAGATCATCCCGATCGCGACGCTGGTCTCGGTGGTCGGCATCGGCCTGTTCTACACGTTCGTCTCCTGGATGACGGTCGCGGCCAACGGCGTGAAGGCGCCCGAGATCGCCGCCAAGGAGTTCGCCGGGATCTTCTTCAACCCCACCGAGCAGCTGCTCGGCTCGTGGGCGGTCGGCCTGTTCAAGATCCTCATCCTGACCGGGTCGTTCGCCTGCTCGATGGCCTTCCACAACTGCGCCGCGCGCTACCTCTACGCGCTGGGCAGGGAGAACCTCATCCCCGGCACGGGCCGCACCCTCGGCGCCACTCACCCGAAGCACGGCTCGCCGCACATCGCCGGGTTCGTGCAGAGCGCCGTCTCCGTGGTGCTGGTCCTGGCCTTCTTCTTCGCGGGAATGGACCCGTACATCCACATCTACACGCTGCTGGCCGTGCTGGGCACGCTGGCGATCCTCATCGTGCAGACGCTGTGCTCGTTCTCGGTGATCGGCTACTTCCACGTCAAGAAGAAGCACCCCGAGACGGCCAGTGTGTGGCGCACGCTGATCGCCCCGCTGGTCGGCGGGCTCGCCATGGCGTACGTGGTGCTGCTGCTGTTCCAGAACCAGGAGGCGGCGGCGGGCGACGCGTCCAAGAGCGCGTTCTTCACCGCGATCCCGTGGATCGTGCTGGGCCTGGCCGTCCTCGGGGCCGCGACCGCCCTCTACCTGAAGGCCCGCAGCCCCGAGAAGTACGAGCTCATCGGCAGGATCGTGCTGGAGGACACGGTCGAGCGCGACTAACGGGCGCGCAAGACGAGGATCGCCAGGTCGTCGGCGCTCGGCTCGGGCGCGAAGTCGGCCGCTCCCCTGCGGATGCGTTCGGCGACGGCCCTGGCCGACAGGCCCGCGCACTCGGCCAGCAGCTTGGCCAGGCCGCCGTCGTCGTCGAGCAGCCGCCCGCCGCTGCGCCGCTCGGTGACGCCGTCGGTCACCGCCAGCAGCACGTCGCCGTGGTCGAGGTGGATGGTGTCCGCCTCGAACACCACCTCGGGGAAGACGCCGAGCAGAGACTGCGGGGTGGTGACCGACTCGACGACGCCGCTCGGTTTGAGCCGCAGCGCCTCGGGGTGCCCGGCGGAGACCAGCCGCACTTCGAGGCCGCTCTCGACGGGGGTGATGTCGCCGTGGAGCAGCGTGAGGAACCTGGCGCGCTCGCCCTCCTCGAGAATGGCCTGGTTGAGTCGGCCGAGGACGGCGGCCACGCCGTACCCCTCCCTGGCCAGCAGGCGCAGGGTGTGGCGGGCCAGGCCGGTGACCGCGGCGGCCTCGGGACCCGTGCCGCAGACGTCGCCGATCGCGAACCGCCACGACTCGTCGCCCGCCTTGAACAGGTCGTAGAAGTCGCCGCCGACCTCGTTGGCCTCGCCCGCGGGCTCGTAGACGACGCCGTAGTCGAGCCCAGGCACCTCCGGCTCGTTCGGCGGGAGCAGGCTGCGCTGCAGCGCCCTGTTGGCGGCGGCCTGCTGGGCGTACAGGCGGGCGTTGTCCATGGCCAGCGCGGCACGCCGCGCGATGTCCTCGGAGAACTGGATGCTCTCGTCGGTGAACCGGTCGGGGCGGCCCAGGCACATCACGCCCAGCGAGCGCCCGCGCGCGATCAGCGGTACGGCCAGCACCTGCGAGTCGGCCAGCTGGAGGCTCGCCGAGGTGTTGTCGGGTACGTGGAGATCGGTCAGCTGCTCGCGGAGGCCGTCGATGCGCGCCTCGTCGGCGTGCCACAGGTAGGCCAGGCGGCGCGGCCCCGACCCCGTGTCGGAGGTGTAGACGGCGCACCATGCCGACAGCCTGGGCACGACGATCTGCGCGATGATCGCCGGCACCATGTCGGGATCGAGCGTGCCCGCCAGAAGGTCGCTGGCGTCGGCGAGGAAGCCGAGCCAGCGAGGGCCCCTGGAGTTCTCCTCCATCCATTCGGCTGCCACTCTGTCCGCTGAGCCAGGTAGCGTGAGCCTTGCCCAATGGACACGGGAATCGCCCGCAAAGGTGATCCCCCATTCCTCGACATCCACGGAGGGACCCTTCGGGTCCCCGTTGGGAGCGCTCCGCTGCCTGAACTCCACCCGCACGGCGTTGCCGTAGTGCTTCCAGACGATCTCGAAAGGGGCCTCGGCGACCTGCGCGGCCAGCTCTTCCGCCAGCTGTTCCGCCGCAGGCAGCACCGAGGAGGCGGCCCAGGCGGTCATCACCTCACGGGTGAACCTTCTCGCAGAGGGGACAGCGGTCTCGCCTGGCGCGAATGTGGCCGCCAGCACCGCGCGGGAAGAAGCAGTCATCGTTCCGTGCCTACCACACTTCCCATTGACTTGGGGTAAATCCAAGGACAGGACTACGAGCTACTCATCGTGACAGACTTGCATCACTCACGGCGGTACCCCGGGAGTGGAGGAGACCCTATGACGACGGCCAAGACCGCGCCTGCTGCGGAAGAGAGGACGTACACAGAGTCCGACCTCGTCCCTGTCCTCGAGACGCTTTTCGCATGGCGCGACGGCGACTTCCGGCGCCGGGTCCCTTTTGCGCCCCCCGGGATACTGAGTGAGATCCGGCTGCTGCTCAACGAGGTGGCCGACCGCAGAGAGCACCTCAGCAACGAGCTGTCGCGGGTGCGCAAGGAAGTGGTCAAGGAGGGGCGCTTCGGCGAGCGCCTGACGCCCGGCCCCGGTGTGGGGTCGTGGGCGGAGAGCGTGGAGTCCGTCAACGCCCTCATTGACGCGCTGGTCAGCCCCGTGACGGGCGCGGCCGACGTCATCGACGCCGTGGCGAAGGGCGACCTGACCCGCAGGATCGACCTCGACCGCTCGGCCAGGGGCGAGGTCAGGCGGCTTGGCAAGGCCATCAACGGCATGGTCGAGCAGCTCTCGCTGTTCAACAGCGAGGTGACCAGGGTGGCCCGCGAGGCGGGCACCGAAGGCAGGCTGGGCGGCGCCGCCAACGTCAAGGGCATGTCCGGCAGCTGGCGCGACCTGACCGAGGCCGTCAACACCATGTCCTCGCGTGTCTCCGCCCAGGTGCGCGACATCGCCGAGGTGACGACCGCCGTCGCGAAGGGCGACCTGAGCCGCAAGGTGACCGTCGACGCGGTCGGCGAGATGTTCGAGCTGAAGAACACCGTCAACACGATGGTCGACCAGCTGTCCGCCTTCGCCGAGGAGGTCACCCGTGTCGCCCGCGAGGTCGGCACCGAGGGCCAGCTGGGCGGTCAGGCCCAGGTCAGCGGTGTGTCGGGAGTCTGGAAGGACCTCACCGACAACGTCAACTTCATGGCCAACAACCTGACCAACCAGGTCCGCCAGATCGCCGCCGTCTCCACCGCCGTCGCCCAGGGCAACCTGACCAAGAAGATCACCGTCGACGCCCAAGGCGAGATCCTCCAGCTCAAGGACACCCTCAACACGATGGTGGACCAGCTGTCCTCCTTCGCCGACGAGGTCACCCGCGTCGCGCGCGAGGTCGGCACCGAAGGCAAGCTCGGCGGTCGCGCCGAGGTGAAGGGCGTGTCGGGAGTCTGGAAGGACCTCACCGACAACGTCAACTCGATGGCCAACAACCTGACCTACCAGGTGCGCAACATCGCCCAGGTCACCACCGCCGTCGCCAACGGCGACCTCACCCGCAAGATCGACGTCGACGCGCAGGGCGAGATCCTCGAGCTCAAGTCGACGATGAACACGATGGTGGACCAGCTGTCGTCCTTCGCCTCCGAGGTGACCCGCGTCGCCCGTGAGGTCGGCACCGAGGGCCAGCTGGGCGGTCAGGCCCAGGTGCGCGGTGTGTCGGGAGTCTGGAAGGACCTCACCGACAACGTCAACTTCATGGCCAACAACCTGACCAACCAGGTCCGCCAGATCGCCGCCGTCTCCACCGCCGTCGCCCAGGGCAACCTGACCAAGAAGATCACCGTCGACGCCCAAGGCGAGATCCTCCAGCTCAAGGACACCCTCAACACGATGGTGGACCAGCTGTCCTCCTTCGCCGACGAGGTCACCCGCGTCGCGCGCGAGGTCGGCACCGAAGGCCAGCTGGGCGGTCAGGCCAGGGTGCAGGGCGTGTCGGGTGTGTGGAAGGACCTCACCGACAACGTCAACTTCATGGCCAACAACCTGACCTATCAGGTGCGCAACATCGCCGAGGTCACCACGGCCGTCGCCAACGGCGACCTCACCCGCAAGATCGACGTGGACGCCCAGGGCGAGATCCTGGCGCTGAAGACCACCATCAACAAGATGGTCGACCAGCTGTCCTCCTTCGCCGACGAGGTCACCCGAGTCGCCCGCGAGGTCGGCACCGAAGGCCAGCTCGGCGGCCAGGCGCGCGTCGAAGGCCTCGAAGGCACCTGGAAGCGACTGACCGAGAGCGTCAACGAGCTGGCAGGCAACCTCACCACACAGGTCCGCGCCATCGCCACCGTGACGAGCGCCGTCGCCCAGGGCGACCTGACCCGCTCGATCGCCGTGGAGGCGCAGGGCGAGCTGGCCGAGCTCAAGGACAACGTCAACTTCATGGTGGCCAACCTCCGCGAGACCACCCAGGCCAACCAGGAACAGGACTGGCTCAAGTCCAACCTGGCCCGCATCTCGCGCCTCATGCAGGGCCACCGCGACCTCATGGAGGTCGCCAAGCTGATCATGAGCGAGCTGACGCCGCTCGTCTCCGCCCGCTACGGCGCCTTCTACGGCGTCGACACCAGCGGCGAGGAGCACGACCTCATCCTCATCGGCGGGTACGGCGTGCGGCCCGACCGCTCGCCGCGCCAGCGCTTCGCCTCGGGTGAGGGCATCGTCGGCCAGGCCGCGATCGAGGGCAGGCCGATAGTCCTCGACGACGTGCCCGCCGGCTTCATCACCATCGACAGCGGGCTCAGCCAGTCCACGCCCGCCCAGATCGTGGTGCTGCCGATCCTGTTCGAGAGCCGCCCGCTCGGCGTGCTGGAGCTGGCCTCCTTCACCAAGTTCGGCGAGGTCCACCTCGACTTCCTGACCCAGCTCGTCGAGACCATCGGTGTGACGATGAACACCATCATCGCCAACTCCCGCACCGAGGACCTGCTGAAGGAGTCGCAGCGCCTGACCCGCGAGCTGCAGGAACGCTCGGACGAGCTCCAGCGCCAGCAGGAGGAGCTGCGCCGTTCCAACTCCGAGCTGGAGGAGAAGGCGGGGCTGCTGGCCAAGCAGAACCGCGCCATCGAGATCCAGAACTTCCAGATCGAGCAGGCCCGCCGCACGCTGGAGGAGCGCGCCGAGCAGCTCGCCGTCTCCTCGCGCTACAAGTCCGAGTTCCTCGCGAACATGTCGCACGAGCTGCGCACCCCGCTTAACAGCCTGCTCGTGCTGGCCAAACTGCTGACCGAGAACGCCGAGGGCAACCTCACCTCCCAGCAGGTCGAGTTCGCCCGCACGATCCACGGCGCGGGCTCGGCGCTGCTGCAGCTGATCAACGACATGCTCGACCTGTCCAAGGTCGAGGCAGGGCGCATGGACATCCATCCCGCCCAGCTGTCGCTGCCCAAGCTGGTCGACTACGTCGAGGCCGCCTTCGCCCCGCTCGCCCAGGACAAGGGCCTCGCGTTCATCATCGAGGTCGATCCACGGGTTCCGCAGGAGTTGCGCACCGACGAGCAACGCCTGCAGCAGGTGCTGCGCAACCTGCTGTCCAACGCGGTCAAGTTCACCCCCAAGGGCGAGGTACGGCTGCGCGTCGTCCCCGCCCCCCACGAGGTCGACTACGACGACGACACGCTGCGCTCGGCCAACGACCTGATCGCCTTCCAGGTGGTCGACACCGGCATCGGCATCGCGCCCGACAAGCTGGAGATCATCTTCGAGGCGTTCCGGCAGGCCGACGGCACCACCAGCCGCAAGTACGGCGGCACGGGCCTCGGCCTGTCGATCTGCCGCGAGATCGCCAGGCTCCTCGGCGGCGAGATCCACGTCGACAGCGAGCTGGGCTCGGGCAGCACGTTCACCCTCTACATGCCGACCGACTACGCGGGCCCGCTGGTCGCCCGTGACGGAGGGGCCGCCCGCAGGCAGGTGCTGACCATGCAGGTCGAGCAGCAGAGCTCGGTGGTCGTGCCCGAGCCGCCCATGCCGTTCGACATGCCGCTGCCCGAGGTGGTCCAGCCGTCCAACGGGCACCAGTGGCAGGGCGACGACCCGCTCGACGGCGCCAAGATCCTCATCGTCGACGACGACATCCGCAACGTGTTCGCGTTGACCAGCGTGCTGGAGCGACACGGCTCCACGGTCGTCTACGCGGAGAACGGGCGCGAAGGCATCGAGCAACTCGAACGCAACGAGGACGTGGCGCTCGTCCTCATGGACATCATGATGCCGGAGATGGACGGTTGGGCCACGACGTCGGCCATCCGCCGGATGCCGCAGTTCGCCGACCTGCCGATCATCGCGCTGACCGCCAAGGTCATGCGGGGCGACCGGGAGAAGAGCATCGCCTCAGGCGCCTCGGACTACGTGCCGAAGCCGGTCGATGTCGATCAGCTGCTCGAACGGCTGCGTGGCTGGCTCAGTCGCGGGCGGGTTTCCGACTCGGCGGAAGAGGCGTAACAGATGGCAGACCGAGCAAAGATCCTCCTGGTCGACGACCGCGAGGAGAACCTCATCGCCCTGGAGGCGATCCTCAGCTCGCTCGACCTGACGCCGGTGCGCGCCAAGTCGGGCGAGGAGGCGCTCAAGGCGTTGCTGGGCACCGAATTCGCGCTGATCCTGCTCGACGTGCGGATGCCAGGCATGGATGGGTTCGAGACGGCCGCGCACATCAAGCGGCGCGAGCGTACCCGCAACATCCCGATCATCTTCCTGACCGTCGTCGACAGCGCCCCCGACTACGCCTTCCGCGGCTACGCGGCGGGCGCCGTCGACTACCTCACCAAGCCGTTCGACCCGTGGGTGCTCAGGGCGAAGGTGTCGGTGTTCGTCGAGCTCTACAACATGCACAAGCGGCTGACCGAGCAGGCGGCGCTGCTGCGCGAACGGCTGGCGGGCGAGCTGCCGCCGGGCAACAGCGCGGCCCAGCCCACCGTGCTGCCTGAGCTGTCGCGGCGGCTGACGGCCGTGGAGGACGAGCTCGACAGGGTGCGCGAGCTGGCCCGCAAGTCGGCCGACGCCTCGCTCTCCGCCCCCCTGTCGGACCTGTCCGACCGCGTGTCCCACCTCCGAGCGAGCTTCGACGCCCTGGGCTGAACGGCGCTTCGACGCCCTGGGCTGAACGGCAAGGGCCTCCGCCACGGGCACGCTTCGCGTGTCGGGGTCTTCGGGCTCCCCTCCTGGGGGAGCCCAGCCTTCCCACCCCCCTTGGTGGTGGCCTGCCGGCCCCCACCCCCCGGACACGTCGCCACTCCACCACGTGGATTGGCGTGATGCGCCTGGACTAGTGCGGTGACCACGAACGTTCACCGGTGTCGGCGTACGGCTTCGACCGCAGAGCCACGTACACGTAAACGTGCAGAGACGATCAACTGCTGCGCTGGTTCGGCAGGGTGGCGCCTCGGTATTGGCTTGGGGTGGTCCCAAGCCGGCGTTTGAACGCGACGCTGAGCGCGAAGGTGCCGGAGTATCCGACCTTGTGCGCGATGGAGCCGACGGTGGCCTCGGTGTTGCGGAGGAGGTCGGCCGCCAGGGCGATACGCCAATTGGCCAGGTAGGTGATGGGTGGCTCGCCGACCTCGGTGGTGAACCGGCGTGCCAGGGCGGCGCGGGAGACGCCGACCTTGGCGGCGAGCTTTTCCACTGTCCATGGGTGGGCCGGGTTGCCGTGTATGAGGCGGAGGGCTGTGCCCACGATGGAGTCGTCCTTGACGCGGTACCAGACCGGGGCGTGCGTCTGCGCACGGTCGAACCAGGCGCGCAACGTGGTGACGAGCAGCAGGTCGAGCAGCCGGTCCAGCACGGCCTGCTGGCCCGGCCTGTTCCGTACGACTTCCGCCGCCACCAGCGTGAGCAGGGGGGAACACCCTTCGTCGTCGGTGACGACGACCATGTCGGGCAGGGCGTTGAGCAGGCTGTCACTGATGCCGGCCCGGCCCTGATAGGCGCCGCTGAGCAGGACGGCCGAGCCGCTTTCCGTGATGCCGCAGGAACGGGGATCCATGGCCGGTTCGCGATCCTCGATCGCCCGCGCGGTTTCCGCGCAGTAGGAGGCGCTGGTGATCACGTGCTGAGGTGGAGTGGCGGGGTCGTCGGCAACGGTGTACGAGGCGGGCCCGCGGACGACCGCGACGTCGCCGGGGCCGATCGCCACCGCCTCACCGTCGGGCGGGATGATCCAGGCCTGTCCCTCCAGCATGGTGAGGAGGGTCAGTGGGGCGCCGCTGGCGAAACGCAGAGACCACGGCGAAGTCATGACCGACCGATGGATGAGGGCCGCTCGTGCCTGCACTCCCTCCAGCAGATCCGTCAGCGTGTCCATGAGCCACAAGGTTAGACGCTCGAACATCGAACTGAGCGTCACGGCCATCGCACCGCTCACTCCACCAGGGGTTGAGTAGTCCCATGACGCAACAACCGATTCTGATCACCGGCGGTACCGGCAAGGTCGGCACGCGGATCGTGTCCCACCTTCGGCGCATGGACGTGGCCGTCCGCGCGGGGTCTCGCTCCGGCACCCCTCGCTTCGACTGGCCGGACCAGCACACCTGGGACGCCGCCCTGCACGGCTCACGGACCGTCTTTATCGTGCCGCACGACGGCGAACTGCTGACACGACCGTTCGTCCAGCGGGCGAAGGACCTCGGCGTCGAGCGCATCGTGCTGCTGTCGGGGCGCGGAGTGGACGTGCCCGGCTACGCGGGCGACAACAGCGCGGCGGGCAAGACCCACATCGACGGCGAGGACGCGGTGCGCTCCTGCGGCCTGGCCTGGACGATTCTCCGGCCCGGATGGTTCGCGCAGAACTTCAGCGAAGGCTTCTTCCGCGACGCGGTGCTGGCCGGCGAGGTACGCCTGCCTGCCGGTGACGGCGCGGTGAGCTTCGTCGACGCAGAAGACATCGCCGCGGTGGCGGTCGCCGCGCTGACCGAGGACGGGCATGAAGGACAGACGTACGAACTGTCCGGGCCCCGCGCGCTGTCCATCGCCGAGGCCGTCGCGTTGATCTCAGAGGCCACCGGCCGCATGGTGCGCTACGTGCCGTTGACCGTCGAGGAGTTCATCGTCCAGTTGGAAGACGAGGGCTGGCCGAAGATCGATGCCCAAGCCTATGCCGACGCGATCGCCCCTATCCGGCGCGGCATGGACGAGCACCTGTCTGACGGAGTACAGCGTGCCCTCGGCCGTCCACCTCGCGACTTCGCCGGTTTCGTGACAGACGCGGCCGCCGCCGGAGCATGGCTGGACTGATGACTGCGTAGCCCCCCGTCGTTGTCATCCCGTGCTGGCCTGCTCGGCTTTCGAGCGAGCCCGTGCCAGCCGTTCGACCATCGCTCATGGTGTCGGGCGGCTCCGTGGCCTGCTGACCGGTCCGTCAGGCCCGTCCCGCGTGGTTCGTCGCGCGGGGTGCGGCTTGGGCGGTCGCGATGGTCAGTAGTGGGTGCGGTGGGTGCCGGGGGTGTGGCCGAAGGCTCGGCGGAAGACGTCGATGAAGGCGCTGCTGGACGCCCAGCCGCATTGGTGTGCGACGGCTGTGACCGGGCTGCCCTCGGCGAGCAGGCGCAGGGCGTGGTGCAGGCGGAGTTGGGTGCGCCATTGCGGGAAGCTCATGCCGAGTTCGGCTCGGCAGAGCCGGGTCAGGGTGCGGTCGCTGACGCCGGCTGCGGCGCCGAGTTGCGCCAGGGTTCGGTTGTCGGCCGGGTCGTCGCGAAGGATGGCGCACACCGCGACCAGACGCGGGTCTTTGGCGGCGGGCACGTGGACGGGCTGCTGGGCGGAGTGGCGGAGCTGGTCGAGCAGGACGGCCCGTAGACGGCGGCGTTCGGCGGTGCGGTCGGCGGGCTGCACGGTGTAGGCGATGATCAGCTCGCGCAGCAGCGGGCCGACGCTGATGACCGCGGGCTGGTCCAGGGACAGCGGGTTGTCCTTCACCGGCAGTCCCACCAGGTGGAGGTCGGTGTCGCCGTAGGCGCGATGCTCGTGGACGGTTCCGGCCGGGATCCAGATCGCCCTGGTGGCAGGGGCGATCCAGCTGCCCGCGTCGGTCGTGACTGCCAGCACCCCGCGGCCGGCGTAGACGATCTGGTTCTCGTCGTGCCAGTGAGCGTCGATCCCGGCGCCCGCAGGCAGCGGGAGGATGCCTGTTGTCGCAGACGGAGAATGGCGGATTGTCGACATTTCTCGTCATTTTATCGAGCAGCGCCGATCAGCGAGGGGCTGCGGCAGACCATGGGATCGCATGTCGGTCAGGGGCGCGCCGGACTCTCTTCCGGGCGGCTGCGCGAAGACTCCAGAGACGTCGCGTGTGTGCTGTCGTCGAGCGTGAGCCTGTCGGGGTCAGCGGCGGGCGCGCTCCAACGCGTCCCAGAAACCGCGTCGCAGGGCGTGCCGTACCTCGTCGTGCAGGAGGAAGTCGATCGGCAGCGACGAGCCCTGCAGCAGCCGCGCCTCCAGGTCGGACGGCATGCGTGGTTTGCGGGCCAGCACCGCTTCCAGCCACAGGGCGGGCGCGTCGCGGGCGACCGACTCGCCGAAGTCGTGACCTTCCTTATGGGCTGCCTTCACCGCGTCGGCCAGCGTGGTCGCTCCGCCGGTGACGGGGGTGGCGGCGACGGGCGCGGGCTGCGGGCCCGTGTAGGGGCCGAGTTGGGTGGGCTGGTAGGTGCCGCCGCTGGCGGCCGAGGGGAACTGGCCGGTGCTCTGCATCGGCCCCGTCGGGCTGTGCGAGACGGTCGGGGCGGCGGGCGCGGGCTGTGGGGGCACGGGTGGCGGCTGCTGGGGCGCGGGCTCCGGCTGGTAGCTCGGGTAGGCGGCCAGCGCGGGCGGCGGCGTCTGTGCCCGGCTGGGAGCAGGCGGCGCGGGTGTGACGGGCGGCAGCGGCTGGCTCTGCGTGGGCGCGTTGGCCAGGTGGGCGGCGTGGCTGCCGGACTGGACGGGCGGCGCGGACGGCTGGGCCGGCGGTGGTGCGGTCAAGGGTGACGGAGCCAGGGATGACTGCTGGGTCAGGGACGACTGCTGGGTCAGGGACGACTGCTGGGTCAGGGGTGACGGGGCCGGGCTCGGCGGCAGCGCGTGGGCGGCTTGGCCGTTGCTGACGGGCTGGGCGCCGTTGGAGGCCTCGGTGGAGCCTGAGACGAGGTTGACGTAGGGTCGCAGGTGGCCGCCGCCTATCTCGATGAGGTCGTCGCTCTCCTGGCGCAGCGACCGCGACACCGCCCAGCTGCCGTCGGCGGTGATGTGGACGACGGTGACGCGGATGCCGAGGTCCTGGGCGTCGCAGACCACCTGGGCGAGATCCTCGTCGCCGCTGATCACGACCGCGTCGCAGATCGCGCTGTTGCGGGCGAGCGTCATGAGGTCGCGGTGCACCTGCGCGTCGACGCCTTCGCGGCGACCCGGCCTGATGCGCGACAGGCGGAGCTTCAGTCCGGGGATGTCGGCGAGCACGTCGTGTTCGGGCGTGCGCCTGCCCTCGACGGTCGCTTCGTACCAGTAGCAGCGCAGCAGCGGGAGACCGGTGCGCTCGCGCGACAGGTTGGTCATCAGCTGGAGCAGACCCGGATAGTCCCATGAGACGGCTTCGCGATGGCGGGTCCCATGCACGGCCATCGCGCCGTCGGCCAGCAGGTAGCCAGCGTCGACGAACAGCGCGCAGCGATCCACTGACACCGCCCCTTTCATGTGGTCCGACTCCTACCGGCTCCGCACCGCCAGAGCCGGACTCGGCGGCCCTCTCTCAGGGTAATGAAGCATCTGATCGTTCGAGGGTGAATCCCGGCGAATCGGCGGGACGCCAGCAGATTCACGCCGACCGTACCAGTTTGTCCTGTTCTGGGTCACGAGCGCGCCGGTACGCTCACGGCCGCCACGCCGAACAGCACGACATCACGTTCGGTGGAGATCTTCAGCGACGGCTGGTCCGCCAGCGTGGCCTTGAACGAGTCGACGTCGACGCCGAACGTCATCCCCGTCGCGCCGTTGGAGGAGCTGTCGAAGACGTTGCCCTCATCGCGGTCACCGCCCACGGAGGTGCCGGCGGACACCCGGTCTCCTCGCAGGTCGGCGTCGCCCTCCCAGGTCACCAGCTCGATGTCGGCGGGGCTCGCCGCGGGGATCAGCCCGCCCAGCGGCAGGTCCAGGTGCGACTCGTCGCCGCCGACGACCGTGGCCGCGTCCAGGACCAACGCCTGGCTGTACGGCCTGCGCGGATCGGTCGCGATCACCACCAGGCTCCATCCGGCGTGCTCGGAGACGCCTTCCCGCATCGGCGCGTCGGCCGCCCACCACGTTCCCTTGCGCGCGGAGTCGCTGACCAGCTCGGTCACGTCGGCGAAGGCCTGGTAGCCGGGCCCCGAGGGCAGCTGCCGCCGCACGACCTGGTCGGGAAGGACGTTCCGGTAGCGCTTGGCCCCCGCCGCCCTGAACTTGATCGGGCCCGGCCGCTTCACACTGCCCGACCAGTAGAGCCCCGCCCAGACGACGCGCCCGCCGTCCGGCATCCGCAGACGGGCGCTGCTGGAGGATCTCGTCGACGGCACGTCGTCGGCGTCGAGGGCCACCATCGGCCACAGGTCGTTGTCACGTCTGCCCTGCTCCCTGCCCTGCCGCGTCTCGCCGCAGCCCGCGTGCTCGGCCGGGCAGGTCAGCAGGGTGTTGCCGACCGCCCTGACGACGACCTTGCCGTCGGTGGCGAACCTGGCGGGCGCCCCCTCGGCCTTCACCCCCGCGCTCGCGCTCGCGTTGACGCTCACCCCGGCAGAGGAGACCCGTACGGCGGGGCCCGACCCCTCGGGCGCGTGGGCGGCCACCTCGACGCGCAGGAAGACGGCCGTCGTCCTGCCCGCGGCCAGCGGACCCCTGACGCACCTGGCGCCGCCGCCCTCCGGGGCGCACGACCAGCCGTCGACCGTGCCGACGGGCTCGACCGTGCCGACGCCGTTGCCTCTGGCGTGGGTCGGGACCAGCGTGACGCCCTCCGGCAGGTCAACCAGTGCGACGAGCTCCTCGCTGGCCGCCTTCCCCTTGTTGCGCAGCCGTACCGCGACGATGCCGGGCTCGGCCTTGACCAGCGCGCCGAGCGGCTGGATCGAGGCGCGGAGCTTGGCCTTGCCCGACTGCTCGGCGGGGGTGGGCGCTTCCACGGGCGGCGGGACCAGCCGGGGCTTGTGTCTCGGCCTGGACTGCGCGGGCTCGGGGTCGGGCCGCACGGGCGAGGGCTGCGGGACGATCGTCGGGAGGGCCCGTGGCGGGAGCGGCTGGTCGTCGGAGGCCAGCACCACGACGGCGGCCGCCGCGACCGCCACGGTGACGCCGCCCGCCAGCGCCGCCTGGCGGCGCTTGGGCGCCCGCCTGATCCAGCCGAGCGCGTGGAGCAGACCGCCGCCCGTGACGCCCTCCTTGGCCAGGCCCGCGACATAGGCGGCGTAGAAGGGGCCGACGAACAGGGGGCCGACGATGACGCGCAGGCCCTGGTCGACGTCGGCCAGTTCGAGGAAGACCGCGCGGCATTCGCCGCAGTCGTCGATGTGCTCGTCGACGAGCCTGTTGTCGCGCCTGGTCAGCCCGCCACGCACGTAAGCGCCCATCTTGCCGAGCACCGGCCTGCACGCCTGGTGCGGCGCCCCCGCCAGGTGCATCTGCAGGTAGGCCTGGCGCAGCCCCTCCCTGGCCCGGTAGGCCAGCGCGGCCACGCCGTTGGCCGACAGGCCGAGCATCGGGGCCACGTCGGCGGGCTTGGTGTTCTCCACCTGGGTGTGCCACAGCACGAGCCGCCAGCGCTCGGGCAGCGACAGGTACGCTCTGGCGAGCAGTGACCTCTCCAGGCCGGTGAGCGCGGGATCGACGAAGGGCACTCCGGGGTCGAACAGCTCGATCTTTCTCGTGGTCACCTGGCGGCTCTCCACGCGGTCCCTGTCGTAGATCGTGCGGCGGACGACCGTCAGCAGGTATGGCCTGAAGGCCGCCTCCGGCCCTTCGCCGCGCCCTACCAATTCGATGATCTTGGTGAAGGACTCGGCGACCACGTCCTCGACGACGTCCTCGCCGTCGACCATCTGCCGGGCGAGAGAGCGGGCCGCGCCGACATGACGCTTCCACAGGTCTCCGAATGCGGCGGCGTTGCCCGTGCGAGCCGATTCGAGGAGATCCGCATCACTTTGCGGCGGTTCGACACTCATAGTGACCTCACGATTACCTGGAGTTGCCGCAGGAATCATTCCGCATTCCGCGTCATGACTAACCCCGAAGGCCGTCTTTGACTGAGAGGGGTTTTGGAGAGGCGGATCGGCGCTTCCGGACCTCGGCGCGGCCTGCGCAGGCGGCGTCGCCCGCCGGCGACTTTAAGCTTGTGGGCATGACTGACCGCGAGAACCTGCTGGCCGAGATCCTGAAGAAGGCCGTCGTGCACGGCAAGGTCGTGCTCTCCTCGGGAATGGAGGCCGACTTCTACCTCGACCTGCGGCGGATCACGCTCGACGGCGTGGCCGCGCCGCTCGTCGGCAAGGTCATGCTCGACCTCACCGCCGACCTCGACTACGACGCGGTGGGCGGCCTCACGCTGGGCGCCGACCCGGTCGCGGCGGCCATGCTGCACGCGGCCGCGGCGCGGGGCCGTACGCTCGACGCCTTCGTGGTGCGCAAGGCGCAGAAGGCGCACGGCATGCAGCGCAGGATCGAAGGCCCCGACATCGAGGGCCGCAGGGTCCTCGTCGTCGAGGACACCTCCACCACCGGCGGCTCCCCGCTGACCGCCGTGGCGGCGGCGCGCGAGGCCGGCGCACACGTGGTCGCCGTCGCCACCATCGTCGAGCGCGGCGCGGCGGGCAAGATGGCCGAGGAGGGCATCGAGTACCTCAGCGCGTTCACCCTGCCGGACTTGGGGTTGAACGCGTGACGGAGAACGTCTCGCGCTGACCCGCCTTGCCCGCAGGGCGGGACGTGCCGTTCACGGTGACCTCGACCGTGCCCGCGTCCTCGACCGCGACGTCGAGCTCGGCGTCGAAGAAGGAGATCTCCTCGCCGCCGGTCAGGTCACGGTCGTTGAGCACATCACCGCCCGGCACCCGTACCAGCACCAGCGGGCAGCTCTCCGCCCTGCACACGATGGAGAGCGTCGGCACCTTCCGCGTCGCCGTGACCGAGCTCTTCGGTGTCGCCGACGGCCCCGGCGTGGGGGCTGCGGCGGACAGCGTGGCCATGAGCGAGCGGGCCCCGACGAAGACAAGGGCCACCAGCAGGACGACCCCCAGGCCGATCAGCGCCAGGCGGGCCATCCCCATCGGATCGGATCTATGCCGTCCCACAAGGGGGAGGGTAGCCAACGGGGTGGCCGCCCTCCGAGAGGCATTACGGAATGCGGTGGTGTTTGCCCTGCGGCTCGGGAGCCCTCTGGCCGCCGCCCCTGCGGCTCTTCACGACCTCGATGATGATGGGGATCACCGAGATCAGCACGATGAGGAAGACACCCGGCAGGATGTACTTGTCGATCTTGGCGGGGTCGACCTGGTTGCCCAGGAAGTGGCCGATGAGCAGCATGCTCTCGACCCACAGGACGCCGCCGAGAGCGTTCCACAAGAAGAACCTGCGTGCGGGCATCTCCAGCACGCCGGCCACCGGGTTCATGAACGTGCGAACGATCGGCACGAACCGCGCGATCACCACGGCCTTGGCGGGACCGAACTTCTCGAAGTAGTACTCGGCCTTCTCCACGTATTCGCGCTTGAACAGCCGCGAATCAGGCCTGTCGAACAGCTTGCGCCCGACCTTCGCGCCGATCAGATGCCCCAGCTGCGCCCCCGCCACCGCGCACAACGGCGTGCCGATGACCAGCACGGGAAACGACAGCGGCTCGATGCCGATGCCCTTGGCCGCCGCCGCGGAACTGAAAATGCCCGCGGCGACCAGCAGCGAATCGCCCGGCAGGAAGAAGCCGATCAGGAGACCCGTCTCGGCGAAGATGATGGCGAGCACGCCGATCGTCGCGAACGCGCCGAGCATGGTGAGCCACCACTGCGGGTCCACGAGGTCCAGGATCGATTCCACGGGCTGAGCCTACCGTGGCAGGCGGTCATTATCGGGCACGCGTTGTCACTACCCCAGCGGGTAGGGAGCCGGAATACTGGCACCGCGAAGCCGAAGAACATCCCAGGGAGATGAACCATGCCTATCGCGACTCCAGAGGTCTACGCCGAGATGCTCGACCGGGCCAAAGCGGGCGGGTTCGCCTACCCGGCGATCAACGTGACCTCATCGCAGACCTTGAACGCCGCCCTCCGCGGATTCGCCGAGGCCGAGAGTGACGGAATCGTCCAGGTGTCCACCGGTGGCGCCGACTTCCTCTCCGGCACCACGGTGAAGGACATGGTCGCCGGGTCGGTGGCGCTTGCCGAATACGCGAGGGTGGTGGCCAAGAACTACCCCGTGAACGTGGCGCTGCACACCGACCACTGCCCCAAGGACAAGCTCGACGGCTTCATGCGGCCGCTGATCGAGCTGTCCCTTGAGCGCGGCGGCGACCCCATCTTCAACTCCCACATGTGGGACGGCTCCGCCGTACCGCTGGACGAGAACCTCTCGATCGCGCGCGAGCTCCTGGAGAAGTGCCGCCGCGCGAACATCATCATGGAGATGGAGATCGGCGTCGTCGGCGGCGAGGAGGACGGCGTCGTCGGCGAGATCAACGAGAAGCTGTACACGACCGCCGAGGACGCGCTGGCCACCGCCGAAGCAGTCGGCATCGGCGACCAGGGCCGCTACATGCTCGCCGCGACCTTCGGCAACGTGCACGGCGTCTACAAGCCAGGACACGTCAAGCTGCGCCCGCCGGTGCTCAAGGAGATCCAGGACGCGGTCGGCGCCAAGTACGGCAAGGAGAAGCCGTTCGACCTGGTCTTCCACGGCGGCTCCGGATCGCACCTCGAGGAGATCCACGAGGCGATCTCCTACGGCGTGGTGAAGATGAACATCGACACCGACACTCAGTACGCGTTCACCCGGCCGATCGCGGACCACATGTTCCGCAACTACGATGGGGTGCTGAAGGTCGACGGGGACGTCGGGAACAAGAAGGTCTACGACCCCCGCTCGTACGGCAAGTCGGCCGAGGCGGGCATGGCGGCCCGCATCGTCCAGGCCTGCCAGGACCTCAAGTCGGCGGGAACCAAGCTCTGACCACCTGGGCCTCCGCCTTCGCGGGGGAGCCCGGCTCCCGGCTCCCCCGCACCAAACGGCCGCCGCTGCTGAAACGCCTGGCGGCTGCCTGATGCGCTGATCCCCGGTGCGGGCGCATGATGCCTCTGTCGGCCAATCACGCGATGAGGGCGTGGAAGCGCATGCTTGAACAGTGGAAGATCCTGCTGGACGGCGACCACACCGAAACGGCCTGGGAGGAGATCACCAGACTTGCCGAAGGGCTCCCTGCCGAGCGGCTCGACGTCCTGAGAGACGATCTACGCGGCTGGACAGGGAAGCGCGCGATGCCGGAACGCTGGTGGCGGGAGTCGCGTCGCGGCGATCACCACCCTTGGCACGCGCTCGCCGACCACTACGTCCTGTGGCGTCCGGGGATCCGCCTCGACGATGACGACGCCGCCGCGGCGGAGGACGAGCCCCACCTCGAGCACGGGGTGGTGACGGCGGCGGTGAGCTCCGACCTGCGATGGCTCGTTGTGGCCGGGGAGCGGAAGGGCGACCACGTCGGCGGTGACGCCGGGCTGTGGGACGTCGACGCCGGATCGTGGCGGCCGCTGTTGATCCCGGGCGTGGATGACCGGTTCTCGGCGGGAACGGCCTACGACGTGGAGTTCAGCCCCGACGGGTCCTTGGTCGCGATCGGCATGGACACCGGCGGCGACCGTGTGCGCCTGGGAGTGTGGCGTACCGGCGATTCGGAGCTCCTGTGGTCGGCGGGGCCCGACGACGAGGCCGATCCGTGGCGGTTCGATCCGCGGGACGGGTCGGAGGTCGTCGTGGCGTTCAGCGGAGACGGTCGCCGGCTGGTCGGTGTGGACACGGTCGCCGCCGACGCGGGAAAGGGACGCGTCGTGGTCGTCGAGGCTGCGACCGGTGACGTTCTGTTCAGCGCGGGGGCTCATCTCCACGGACCGCCGGTTCTGGACCATGCGGGAGAACGGCTTGCCTATCTCGGCCAGGAAGGGAAACTGGTGATCCGAGCGGTTCCGTCCGGAGAGGTCCTGGTCAATCGTCCCGTCGGCGAATCCGCTGCGGGCCCGGCCTTCGCGCCGGACGGCGGCACCCTGGCGGTCGGTGGCGAGGGAGCGGTCGCACTGTTCCGTTTCGGGACGGCGGAGCTGGAGCGCTTCGAGGTCTCCGGCGAGCGCGCGGCGGTGAAGTGGACGCCGCAGGGCCTGCGCGTCATCCACCGCGAAGGCCGCAGGGTCACCGTGACCGCCGGCGTCGACGGCGAGGTGCTGTGGTCGGGCCGGCCCGACGGCCTCCCCTCCTTCACCCGGGCAGGCACCGCGTTGATCACCACCCGGACCGGCCTCAACGGGGGCGAGACGGCCATCTGGTTCCTGCGCGCACCCGAGACGGGGATCTGACACCCGCCCTGCGGGTGGGAACGGCACGCGCCTGACCCGCCGTGGCCGCCTTCCTCTGTGCGCGCGAACCAGGCCCACGGCCTGGCGGTCGCGGTGGGGTGAATTCTTGGGGTGGGTGGGTGAACATCGTCGTCCTGCTCTCGTCCGCCCATCTTCAACTTGTCTAGTTTAGTGCGCATGCCTATAGCCACATATCGCGCATTTCAGCCTGGGCGGATACTCGCCACGTTAATCGCTTCGCTGATCGTTGCGCTGGGAATCGCCGCTGGTCCGGCCTCCGCCCACCTCAGTCGGCAGCATGCCGAGCTTGTCGTCCACTCCACTACGAGCACAACAAGCGCGCGCTTGGTTGTGCACAAGGACGTGGTCACGCCGGAGCAGGCCGGAGCCTGGGCGAAGGGGTTGCTCGCGGGTGGATGTCCGGTCACCGCGCAGGGGGTCTCCGGTGACACGGGCGGCATCCCCGACGGTGTGGTCATCGAGCTCGCGTGGTCGTGCTCGGTGGACAGCCTGGATCTCGGCGCCGTGCTGAGGGCCGGCGGGCTGTCGGAGATCATCACCGAGTTCGACGGCACCACCGTGAACGTGACGGCCGAGCTGCCCGTCGTCGATGCGGCCGGCGCACACGCCGCCGCCTCCTCGTCGATCGCCTTGATCGCCCTCGGCCTCCTCCTTGCCGTGATCCTCGCGCTGATCCTGGGTGGCGTGCTGCTGGCCGTGCGGCGACGCCGTACGGGCTCGCAGGTGCGGCGAGCGCCCAGGCGCGCCGTGGGCGCGGCCGTCGCGGCGGCGCTGGCCGTGGTCGTGCTCGCCCCGGGGGCCGCCCTGGCCGACCCGGAGCCGACCACGACGACCGCGACCCCGACCGCCGACACCACGACCACAGACGGCACGACCACAGACGGCACGACCACAGACGGCACGACCGCGACCCCGACCGCGACCCCGACCGCGGACGCGGCGACCGCGACCTCGACGCCGACCGCCACCGCGACGCCGAGCGCGAGTGCCGCTGACAGCGGGACGCTCGCGCTGACGACGGTCAACCCCAAGGCCGGACAGCCGGTCACGTTCAGCTACACCTCCGACAAGCCGGGCGCGCTCAACTGGGTCGGTCTCTACGCGGCCACCGACAAGCCCGGCCAGGTCGCCTCGCGTACCTGGGTGCGGGCGCCGCTCGCGTCGGGGACCGTCACCCTGTCCACCTCCGCGCTCGGGGAAGGCGCGTGGAGCGCGCACTTCATGGCCAACGACGGCTACGAGCCGCTCTCCGCTCCCGTCACGTTCACGCTGACCGGGGCGGCCGCCGAACCCGTGACCGTCGAGGGCACGGTCTTCGCCGACCGGGACGCCGACGGCGTCAGGGACGAGGGCGAGAAAAGCCTGCCGGGCGTGTCCGTCACCGACGGCGCGGTCTGGGCCACCACCGGTTCCGACGGCGGCTACACGCTGACCGTCGACAAGTCGCGCAGGGAGACGGACCTGGTCAACGTCGTCTCACCGGACGGCTACACGCCGGTGCTGCGCGACGACTACGTGCCCACCTACTTCCGCGAGGTGAAGGACGGGCAGCGTCTCGACTTCGCGCTGGTGCCGGACACCAATGCGGCCAACCCGCAGGAGAAGTGGCTGATGGTCTCCGACGTCGAGGTGGGCAACCGAACCGACGCCGAGGCCAAGAGCGCGCTGCCGCAGTGGCAGGGGCACGTCGAGGCGATGTCCGAGGTGCATCGCGCCACGATGACGATCACCACGGGCGACCTGACCGTGACCGACTACGCGGAGGAGCCCCGGCGCCAGGGCGGCTACGACCTGCTGCGCGAAGGCCTGCGCAAGGGCGCGCTCGGCATGCCGTTCTATCCCGTCATCGGCAACCACGACGTGGGCGGCACCGCGACCTCCACCGGTTACGGCGGCAGCCTGGAGTACTGGCGCAGGAACCTCGGTCCCGAGTGGTACAGCTTCGACCGCAACGGCCGGCACGTCGTGGTCCTCGAGGACAACTACGACGCCAGTGGCCTCGCCCCGCAGCTGACCTGGCTGCGCGAGGACCTGCGCAGGCACGCGAAGGGCAAGCAGGTGCTGGTGTTCGCGCACCGCTCGCTGTTCACGCGCTGGGGTCCGGGCGCGGGGATGCAGCCGATCGTGGACGAGCTGGCCAAGTACGACGTGCGGATGTTCGCGGCAGGCCACAACCAGCAGGCCGAGTACAGGCGCGGCGCTTTCGCCAGGTCCGTCGAGGTCAACAACATGGGCACGTACGGCATCGACGCCGCCAGGCCCGACTACAAGGTGCTCGACTTCAGCGGCATCACCGGCAAGGACACGGGTTACATCACGGGCACGCGCCGCCAGTTCGAGGTCGACGACGACGTCGCGCTGGTCAGCCCCGCCCAGGACAGCGTGCACAGCGTCTGGTCGGGCGTGCCCGTGGAGTTGTACGCGGAGGACGACGGCCGCACCCCCGCGACGGCCTCGCTGACGCTGCGCCGGCACGGCCTGACCGTCTGGCGGGAGAAGGCGATGCCGTTCGGCCGCGCCACCTCGCCCAAGGGGACCGTCAACTGCTACACGCCGCCAGGAGGCACGGCGGAGGCCTGCCCGCAGGCGCACGTGTCGTGGACCAGGGTGAGCGACCGGATCAAGGGCCTGCTGCCCGGCACGTACACCGCGGAACTGGTGGTCAAGGACACGGCGGGCAAGACCTGGCCGACGGTCAGGACCACCTTCAAGGTGAACGCCGACCTGCGGCCGCTCAAGCCGTCCCCCGGCCAGGACTGGACCAGGCAGGGCGGTGACGAGGAGGGCCGCTCGTCGGCCAAGGACGATCCCGGCGCCATGCTCGACCTGGCGTGGGCGGCCAACACCGGTGAGCAGTTCCACCTCAACGGCGCAGCCGT
The DNA here is from genome assembly GCF_040648355.1 of Nonomuraea sp. NPDC049152. NCBI lineage: Bacteria > Bacillati > Actinomycetota > Actinomycetes > Streptosporangiales > Streptosporangiaceae > Nonomuraea > Nonomuraea sp. NPDC049152. The sequence goes on from NZ_JBEZDO010000005.1 coordinate 322,096, forward strand.
CTGGGACGGCAAGGTGATCGTGGCCTCGCAGGCCTTCGACTCGCCGTACAGCATGATGCTCGCCTACGACGCGAGGACCGGCGCGGAGAGCTGGCGGACCTACCTGGACGGCGACGCCGAGTCCTTCCCGACCGTGCACGACGGCAAGGTGTACCTCACCACGGGCGTCGGGCGCGTCTACGCCCTCGACGCGAGGACCGGCAAGGTGGTCTGGGAGACGATCGACGCCGAGCAGGTCACCGGGTCGACCGTACGCCGCTACGGTCGCGCCGGTGGTCCCGTCAGCGTGTTCGACCTGCCCGACGGCCGCAGCGTGGCGGTCTACCAGGAATGGGACGGCGTGCGCTGCCGCGACGCCAGGACCGGCACCCGCCTGCCCGGTGGGTTCAGCGCGCCGGGCGCGTGGGGCGAGTTCCACAGCACCGCCGTGCGGCGGGCCGGCTCGACCACCGCCTACCTGCACTCGGGGTCCAGCCAGTCGCTGATCGCGATGGACCTGGCCACCTGCACGCGGCAGTCCTCGGTGGACACGGGCGGCGACCTCTTCACCCAGTCCTCCCCTGTGTTCACGGACACGCGGATGGTGACCGCGACCACCTCCGGCGTGCGCGGTCACGACCTGCAGGCGGGCGGCAAGGTGCTGTGGCAGGCCAAGCTCGGTACGGCCAGCGCCTGCGAGCCTGGGCCGCCTCCCGCGACGAGCCCCGCGACCAGGGGTGAGATGGCCTACGTGGCCAGCATCGACGGCGTGGTCAGGGCCTACGACACGGCCTCGGCGACGCCGGGGACGCCCGTCTGGGAGACGTCCATGGGCTACCTGCCAGGGGAGAGCCCGATGGATGACAAGTGGCGCGTCGCGGCCGGGTGCGCGGGCGCGGGACCCGGATCTCCGGCGATGCACGCGCTGGCGACGGAGACCACGGTGTACGCCACGACCTGGGATGGGCGCGTCGTGGCGCTGGACCGGGCGAGCGGCCGGAAGCTGGCCGAGTACAACCTGGGCGGCGGTGTGGCGTCGGCGCTGTCGGTGACCGGGAACGTGCTCTACGCGCTGACGGACGACGGCTCCATCCACGCGCTGGTCACCAGGAAGTCGCGCGGCGGCCACGGCGGTCCCGGTCGGTGATCGTGCTTCTGACACGGGTCCTGGTTCGCCTGCTCGCGGTGGCGAGTGTGGCGGCGGCGGTCCTGCTGGGAGCGGCGGGCCAGGGGTGGGCACACCCCTTCGGCCCGCCGCTCGTGGCGAAGCTCACGGCGGACGGCCACGCGGTCGAGGTGACCTGGTCGGCGGCCGAGGACGACCTCGCGGCCCTCGTCCGGGCCGCCTCAGGGAATGCCACGCTCGCGCGGCCCTCCACCGGGCCCGTGTCGCCTTTCACCGGGCCTCAGCCGTCGCCCACCGGAGGGCCCGCGCCGAGTGACCTGCTCGCGCGGTTGAACGGCCCGGCCGCCGGCGCCGTCCGCGATTACCTCGGCGCGCACATCGGGGTGGCGCAGGGCAGTACGTCATGCCCGCTGGAGGTCGTCAGGACCGAGGCCCTCGCCACATCCGGCGCGGTCCTGCGGTTCAGGTGCCCGGCCAAGGCCGGGGAGGTGACGCTGACGATCACCATGCTGACCGATGTGAACCCGAACTACCGGACCGTGTCCACCACCCCCGGAGGCGGCGGCGCCTTGCACACGGCCACGGCTCCGGCCCACGCCCTCACCCTCGGGGACGGGCAGGGAGTCTCGGGCACGCCCGCCTCAGCGGGTCCGGTCTCGGTCTGGACGGCGGAGCTGTCGTCGCTGATGGAGTCGGACGTGCTGCTCCCTCTCGCTCTGCTGGTCGCGCTGGTGGCGGGCGCGGCGCACGCCTGCGCGCCCGGTCACGGCAAGACGCTGACGGCCGGGTACCTGCTCGGCGGCAACGGCCGGGCCAGGGACGCGGTCTGGCTCGGGATGGTCGTGGCGGTCATGCACACGGTGTCGGTAGGGGTGCTGGCCGTCGGCTGGTGGATCGCGATGGACACGGCGCCGGACCTGGGAGTGGTGACCCGGTGGATGCAACTGGCCGCCGCGCTCATCGTGCTGGCGGTGGGCATCGGCCTCGTCCACCGGCATCTCCGCAACCGCCGTGCCCATGGGCACGGGCACGGCCATGGGCATGGGCATGGGCACGGGCACGGCCATGGGCATGGGCATGGGCATGGTGGCTCGTTGCTCACCTGGCGAGGGATCGTGACGATCGGCGTGTCCGGAGGACTGCTTCCTTCACCCTCGGCCTTCCTCCTGCTGCTCACCGGCCTCCTCACCGGTAGAGCGACCTACGCCCTCGCCATGGTGGCGGCGTTCGGCGTGGGGATGGCGGTCACCCTGGCGGGGGTCGGCCTTGCCGTACTGCGTGGGCGGGATGTTCTCGCCGACATGACGTCGCGGCCGTGGCTGCGGACGTGGATCCTGCGTCTTCCGCTGCTCGCGGCCTCGCTGGTGGTCGCCGGTGGGGTCGCGGCCTCGGTTCTGGCCGCTGTGGCGCTGACGGACGCCTGACAAACCGGCCCTGCCGGTGGTCTCGCGGCCGCCGCGCCGGACGCCGGACCGAGCCCCGGCACGAACGATGCGTGTCAGGGGGTCGGTCCTATGGCGTCGGCGCTCGGCAGCCGCTGGATCCGGGCCGGTCAGGCGGGTCAGGTGGCCGGCGGAGGTGCCGTTCTGACCGTCTGCGCGGGACTCATGTGGCTCGGAGGACGGGATGCGGCCGTTCTGGCGGCCTGCGCGGGACTCACGTGGCTCGGAGGGCGGGGGCGGCCCACTGGTGGGCGGTTCCCTGGTGGACGGCAGCGTAGACGTGGTCGCGCAGGCTGTTCGCCTCCTCGTCGGACAGGGTCCTGGCGGGGTCGCGGAGCACGATGCGCAGCAGGACGTTCTTCTGGCCCGGCCGGGCGCCCAGGCGTTCGATCGCAGCGGGTGGCAGGTCTTCGATCGAAGTCTCGGACATGACGCGGATCTCCTCGATCGCGTCGGCGTGGGAGCCGAGTGCGTCGCGGACCGCTCCACCGAGTGTCTCCGCGTCGGCGTCGGCGGGCACCGCCACCGACAGGTCGCGGGAGATCGGCGGGTGTTTGGACACCGGCCGGTAGGGGGCCAGGTCGAGCATCTGGCCGGCGATGCGCGTATCTGCGGCCGTCAGCAGGCGGATGTCGGGGATCCGCTTGCGGAGCATCAGCAGCCGGTCCAGCCCGAGGCCCATGGCCAGGCCGCTGACCGTGGGGTCCAGTCCTGCCCCTGCCAGGACCTGTCGAGAGGCCAGGCCGCATTCGGCGATCTCGATCCACTCGTCGCCGACCTGGACGTCGACCTGGCGGCCGTTCGAGGTGTAGGGGTGGTCTGCCGGGATGGTCCGGTACGGCACGCCTGGAAGGATCGCGCCCACGACGGTGGCGATCATCTCCTCGAGGTCGCCGGTGTCCATCGGCCGTCTTGTAACGATGCGCCACAGGTCGAGCTGGTGCGGGGTGCCGGTGTGGATCCGGTCGACGACGTCCCGCCGGTAGACCAGTCCTGGACAGGCGAGCAGGACGTCGCGCCAGCCGTACCCTCCGCCGACGCCGCCCTGGCCTGCCAGCGCGCGGAGGGTGGGCGGGATCACGGCGCTGGTGTGACTGCGCAGCATGCAGGTCTCGCTGGTATAGCGGGTGTAGCGGGCGTCTCGGGTGACGGCGTCCGGCGGGTAGCCGAGCCGTTCGTAGTTGTCCTCGACGGGCACCAAGGGATGAGCCCGGACCATCCGGACGTCGTTGCGCCAGGAGGCCCCAAGAGCCCGAACGAGGGTGTCGACGACGAGTTGGATGGCGTGCGGCCCCTGGGCGGGGTCGCTCAGATCTCGGACGGTCAACGCCCGAGCGAGCTCGTCGGCGTCGAGCGCACGAGAGGAGCCGTCGGACACGCGGGAAGAGAGGTCAGGCACGTGGGATGAGACAGAAGACATGGGGGAATCCGATCGGTTCGCAGCGGACGGGAGGTCTCCCCCGGCCGGCCCGCCGCTGAGCACCGATGCGGCCGCCGTCTTCCTGTCAGGTCAGAGCACGCCGATGCGCCCCAGCGGCTGGCGTCGCCAGCCGGGGGCGGATAAATCGCCGCACTCTCGACATGCTTAGGACCATAACATCCGCGTACCCCGCGCGGACGCGGCTCACCGGCGCCACCGTCGCGCGGCGAAACCGCGGTTCAGTCCAGGAGGCCCGCCGCCTTGAGGTCATCGAAGATCAGCTGATCCACCGGGGAGATCCTGTCGCGGTCGGCGTACGTCAGCCACACGACCTCCTCGATCTCGCTGCTAGGGGCGAGCGTGCCCCGGTACTCGCCGCTGTAGCAGCTCATGCGGATCAGTACCCCGTCAGGATGACTGTCCGCCTGGGCCTCGTAGACACCGAGGTGGGCGATGGTGTCGGCCTGGATCGCGACGGTGAGCTCCTCCTCGATCTCCCGCAGCAGCGTCTCGGTGTCGGTCTCCCCCTCCTCCCGCTTGCCGCCGGGAATGTAGTAGGTGTCCTTACCACGGGAGCGCGTGCTCAGGATCTTGCCGCCTTCCAGCCGCACCCACGCCACCTTGTCGATGACCGCCGACATCGTGATACCTCCCGCGCCCAGGAGCCGTCTGACCCCACCGCACCATACCGACCATTGATCGATTTACGGGCGGGACGAGTGAAGGCACGGGATCAGCCGGACAGGTGCGTAACGGGCCGCAGGAGCGCCTCGACCGTTTCACGGTGCGGCCCCTGCCGTTCGTGCCCGCACCACTCCAGCGCGGTGCGCTGGTGGACAGAGTCCCGCAGGTCGGGGTCGGCGCCGCGCCGCAGCAGGTGCTCCACGGCGGCGGCTCGGCCGTTGACGGCGGCCAGGCGGAGCGCCTGACGCCGGTAGACGGCGTCCTCGGCGTCGACCGGGGTTCCCGCGTCCAGGAGCTGGTCGATGACGTCCAGCCGCTGATGGTCGGCGGCCATCACCAGCGCACGGACCCGGTCGTCGAGCGGGGTGCCGGGGCCCAGCCAGCCGGTGAGATCGCCGACCGCCGCCGCCTCACTGATGTCGTCAATCCGCGCGCCCGCCGCGCTGAGGACGTCGACCACCTCGGTCATGCCGAACACCGCGGCATGCGACAGCGCGGTGCCGCCGGGAACGCCGCCCGAGGTGGGGGCCGCGGTCGCGTCCAGGTCCGCTCCCGCCTCGATGAGCACGGCGGCCACCTCGGCGTCGCCGTAGCTGGCGGCGGTGATGAGCGGGGTCTCCCTGTCGCCCGGCTCGCCGTTCACCGGCGCGCCCGCCTGGATCAGCGCTCGGGCGACGGCGCCGGTGCCGGGCAGCGGCCCGCTCAGGCCGAGCCGACCCGCGTCGAAGCGCAGCATCGCGATGTAGCCGAGAGGGGAGGCTCCCGTGGGGTGGTCGCTCCAGTGGCGCATGCTCGTCCTGGCCAGCTCGGGCTGGTCGGCGAGCAGCGCGGCCAGGCGGGTCAGGTCCCTGTCGTTGAGGACGTCGCGTCGCTGAACCTCGGTCTTCAGCTTCGCCCAGCTGGCGAAGCCGTACTCGCGGGCGAGCGCCAACTGGGCGGCGGCCAGGGTCTGGCGCTGCGAGACCACGCTCACGCGCTCCCGCGCGGCGGGGTCGCCCGCTTTGGCCGCACGCAGCAGTTCCTTGGCCTGGCGACGCAGCTGGCTGAGATCAGGGCGCGCTGGAAGGTCGGACATGACGTCTCCCTCGTGAGCCTGCGGTCCGCGTTCCAGGCCGAAAGGAGATCGTCACCAAGGCGATCGGCTTGCGTCGAGGTGGACTCTGTCCTGCCCGCGGACCCGGGGGCACCCTCACGCGCCTACGACCACCATAGTCGTACGGCACCGGCGCCTCGAGCAGGGATCCGACGATCGCGGCGGCGGGCCCGAGCGCCTGGCGGCCCGCCGTACCGACGGCATGGGGGTTGACCTGGAGCGCGCTCCACCTTCCAGACTCCCGTGCAGGGGCCCGGAAAGAGCAGCGGGCCGGACTGGAGGGACGCCATGAAGTACCGCACCATCGGCACCGACCCGAAGACCCGCCGCCAGGTGAGCGCCCTCGCGTTCGGCGCGATGCTCCTCGGCTCGGTCACCGACGAGAAGACCTCCTTCGCCATCCTGGACCGTTACGTCGAGGCGGGCGGGACGTTCATCGACACCTCCGACAACTACGCGTTCTGGGTCGACGGCGGACAGGGCGGGCAGAGCGAGGAGTTGCTCGGCCGGTGGCGGCGCAGCCGCGGCGTCGGCGACGAGATCGTCATCGCCACCAAGCTCGGAGCGCGGCCGCTGGCCCCCGGCACCAGCTACGTCGACAACGCGGAGGGGCTGTCGGCGAAGGTGCTCAGGGAGTCCGCCGAGCGCAGCAGGGAACGGCTCGGCGTGGACAGGCTCGACCTCCTCTACGCGCACATCGAGGACCGCACCGTGCCGCTGCGCGAGACCGTCGAGGGCTTCGCCGAACTCGTGGCGGAGGGGACGGTCGGGCTGCTCGGGGTGAGCAACCACGCGATCTGGCGGGTGGAGCGGGCCCGCGCCATCGCCTCGGCGGCGGGGCTGCCCGGCTACGAGGTCCTGCAGTACCAGCACAGCCACCTGCGCCCGCGCTTCGACGTGCCCGAATCGATCTTCGAGGACGGCAGCCTCGGCCACGCGGGTGCGGAGCTGCTGAGCTACCTGCGCGCCGAGCCGGACCTGACCCTGGTCGCCTACTCGCCGCTGCTCGGCGGCGCGTACGCCAGGGCGGACAAGCCGCTGCCGCACGACTACGACCACCCAGGGACTCCCGCCAGGCTGGCGGTGCTGCGCGAGGTCGCGAACGAGACCGGTGCGACCGTGAACCAGGTGGTGCTGGCCTGGCAGATCGGCGGCAGGTTCCCGGTGATCCCGCTGGTGGGAGCGTCCTCGGTGGCGCAACTCGAGGAGAGCCTCGCCGCCGTCGACCTGGAACTCACCGAGGACCAGCGAGTACGGCTGGACGCGGCCCACTAGCCCGTCGGGCTGTGGTGCGGGATCCGGACGACCTCGAACGGCGTCTCGGAACGCTTCTTCACCCTCGACGACGTCCACCAAGCCTTCCTCAGCAGGTCGAACCAGCTTCACGACCGGGGGTGTGGGGGCCGGAAGGCCACTGCCAAGGGGGTCGGCTCCCCCGAAGGGCCGGCCCGAGCCCCGACGCGCGGAGCGCGCCATGGCGAAGGTCCTTGTACTGCGACGAAGATCTCCTAGCCACTTTCCCCGCTTGACGGGTATGACTTGTCCTATGGATAACCTTCTCGCCGGGCCGCCCCCGACCCTCCTGCCGGACCTGCCCGAGGCCCGGGAGGCGCTGGAATCCAGCGCCAAGGCGTCGGATGTGGCGGCGCGCTTCCCCGCCTACCCGGCGGCATGGGCCGCGCTCGCGGAGGAGTACTTCGCCAAGGGCCACGCCGTGACCTCCTACGCCTTCGCCCGTACCGGCTACCACCGGGGGCTCGACCAGCTGCGTCGTAGCGGATGGAAGGGGCACGGGCCGATCCCGTGGGAGCACGAACCCAACCGTGGCTTCCTGCGCTGCCTCTACTCGCTGTCCAGGGCCGCCCAGGCGATCGGTGAGAAGGACGAGGCCGAGCGGTGCATGCAGTTCCTGAAGGACAGCAGCGCCGAGGCCTATGACGCGCTCGCCAAGAGCTAGCTCTTGGGACGATTGGGCATACTCGGGTAGTCTCTCCACGCAAGAGCCCCTGTCGCACTTGCGTCAGGGGTTTTCGTTTTGCTCGGGAGAGATAACCATGCCGGCTGTCGTTGTCTTGGGCGCCCAGTGGGGCGATGAGGGCAAGGGGAAGGCCACCGACCTGCTGGGCGGGGCCGTCGACTACGTGGTCCGCTATCAGGGCGGTAACAACGCGGGGCACACGATCGTCATCGGCGACGAGAAGTACGCCCTTCACCTCGTACCCACCGGCATCCTGTCGCCCGACGTGGTTCCCGTGATCGGCAACGGCGTGGTGATCGACCCTGGCGTGCTGCTGTCCGAACTGGACGCCCTGGCCGAGCGAGGGATCTCCGCCGAACGCCTGCTGATCTCGGCGAACGCCCACCTGATCATGCCGCACCACAAGGCGCTCGACAAGGTGACCGAGCGCTACCTCGGCAAGGCGAAGATCGGCACGACGGGGCGCGGCATCGGTCCCGCCTACGGCGACAAGATCTACCGCATGGGCATCCGCGTGCAGGACCTGCTCGACCCCGGCATCCTCGCGCAGAAGATCGAGGCGGTGCTCGGCGAGAAGAACCAGGTGCTGACCAAGGTCTACAACCGGCGCGGCATCGACGGGCAGAAGGTGCTGGAGGAGTACCTCGGCTACGCCGAGCGGCTCAAGCCGCACATCGCCGACACCTCGCTGGTGCTGAAGCGGGCGCTGGACGAGGACAAGTTCGTGCTGCTCGAGGGCGGCCAGGGCACGCTGCTCGACATCGACCACGGCACCTACCCGTTCGTCACGTCGTCCTCGCCGACCAGCGGCGGGGCGTGCGCGGGCGCGGGTATCCCGCCGAACCGGCTCACGCGCGTGATCGGCATCCTGAAGGCGTACACGACGCGCGTCGGCTCGGGCCCGTTCCCGACGGAGCTGACCGACGAGATGGGCGACTGGCTGCGCACGACGGGCGGCGAGTACGGCGTGACGACGGGACGCAACCGCCGCTGCGGCTGGTTCGACGCGGTCATCGCGCGCTACGCCACGAGGATCAACGGCGTCACCGACTTCTTCCTCACCAAGCTGGACGTGCTGTCCGGGCTGGAGCGGATCCCGGTGTGCGTGGGCTACGACGTCGAAGGGGTGCGGCATGACGAGATCCCGATGACGCAGACGGAGTTCCACCACGCGACGCCGATCTACGAGGAGTTCCCCGGCTGGCAGGAGGACATCTCGAAGGCCCGCTCCTTCGAGGACCTGCCGCCGAACGCCCAGGCGTACGTGCGGACGCTGGAGGAGCTGAGCGAGTCGCGCATCTCGGCGATCGGCGTCGGCCCGGGCCGCGACCAGACGATCGAGCTCCACTCCTTGGTCTGACCTGCCCGGACGTCGGGTTCTCGGTGCGCGGGGGCCCGGCGTCGACCATCCAGTACGGCAAGCAGGGCCAAGCCCACCGTGGTCACCGGCCGGTGACCACGGTGGGCTTTCCCGTGCGGTAGCCGTACAACACGGGGAGCGAACGACCCGCCGGATGGAAGCGGAGAGACCTGGACAAACAGCTACCGGCGTGGCTGGTGCGTCAACGCGGCGGACGGGCGGTAGGGTCCCGGTGTGCATGCCGAAATTCACGGTCACCGAGGTGCGAGAGGCCTCTGGCCCGAGAACACCCTGCCCGGGTTGAGCCGTGCCATGGAGCTCGGCGTCCATGCGCTGGAGCTCGATGTCGCGCTCACCGCGGACGGCCGCATGGTGCTCACGCACGACCTCACCGTCTCCGCGGTGACGAGCGCGGACACGCGGCCGCTGACCGCGCAGGACCCGATGTTCCCCTACGTGGGCAAGCCGATCAACGCGCTCACGCACGCCCAGCTGCGCATGCTGGACGTGGGGGTCCGGCTGCCGCGACATCCTGACGACCCGTTCGCGCTCAGCCAGAAGCCCATGCCGGAGACGCGCATGCCGACGCTCGGCGCGGTGCTCGGGCTGGTGAACGCCTACGACGCCGATTCGGTGCGGCTGCACGTCGAGCTGAAGTCCGATCCGACGAGGCCGGAGCTGACGGCGGATCCGCTGGAGTTCACCGAGGCCGTGGTGGCCGAGCTCGACAGGCACGGCAGGCTCGGCAACGCGGCCATCCTCAGCTTCGACTGGCGCGTCATCGGGCACGCGGCCAAGCTGGCGCCGGACACCGGGCGGTTCGCGCTGATCGAGCCCGACACGCTGCACTGGCACGACGACCTCGGCGACGACATTCCCGCCGCGGCGCGTGCAGCCGGCGCCACGACGCTGTCGCCCGAGCACGTGATGGTGGACGAGGCCCTGATGGCGCAGGCGGCGGCGGCCGGGCTGACCGTCGCGGTGTGGACGGTGAACGACGCGGCGACGGCCGCGCGGATGCTCGACCTGGGCGTCACGGGCATCGTGACCGACTATCCGGACCGGATGCGGCAGGTGTGGGAGGAACGCGGGCTCGCTCTGCCCCGGCCCGTGGGCCCGCTCAAGCCGGTCGGCGTCTGACCTCGGCCACACGACGGCCGGTCGGCGTCTGGCCTCGGTCACACGACGGCCGGAGGGCGGCCTGACCCCGCGACGGCGGCCTCTGGAGCGGGGCGGTGGACGCGCGGGTCCTCCCGGGTGGTTCTGGGAGCCTCAGCGAGGGATGCGGCCCCTTCTGGGGCGCCCAGGGGCGCCCGACATCTCAGAGCCAGCCGTTACGGCGGAAGCCGCGGTAGAGCAGCGTGCACGCGGTGATCATGACGGCCAGCACCGCCGGGTACCCCCAGGTCTGCTTGGTCTCCGGCATGAAGTCGAAGTTCATGCCGTAGACACCCGCGATCATGGTGGGCACGGTCAGAATGGCCACCCACGACGAGATCTTGCGCATGTCCTCGTTGGCGAGGGTGTTGGAGCGGGCGAGCGCCGCCTGCAGGATCGAGTTCGCGAGCTCGTTGGACGACTCGACCTGCTCGCACACCCTGGCCAGGTGGTCGCTGACGTCACGGAAGTACTCGCGCATCTCGCTCGGGATGATGCGGCGCTGGGGCAGGGAGGCCATGGGGGCCTGGAGCGGGGTGACGGCGCGCTTCATCTCCAGCATCTCCCGCTTGAGCTGGTAGATGCGGTTGATGTCGCGGGAGCTGACGTCGGCGAAGACGGTGGCCTCGACCTCTTCGAGTTCGAGCTGCATGAGGTCGGCGACCTGGAGGTAGCGGTCGACGACGTGGTCGGAGATCGCGTGCAGCACGCCGGTGGGCCCGCGGTTGATCAGCTTGGGCTTGTCCTCGAGCTTCTCGCGCACCTCGGTGAGGGGGCAGTGGCGCCCGTGCCGTACGGTCACCACGAAGTCGGCGCCGAGGAACACCATGATCTCGCCGGTGGCGATGATCTCGCTGGTCGCGGTGAGCTCGTCGTGGTCGAGGTAGGCGGCGGTCTTCAGCACCATGAACAACGAGTCGCCGTAACGCTCGATCTTGGGACGCTGGTGGGCCTTGACCGCGTCCTCCACCGAGAGCGGGTGCAGGCCGAACACCTCGGCCAGCCACTCGACCTCGGGCGCCTCCGGCTCGTGGAGGCCGACCCAGACGAAGGCCTTGGCGCCTTCGTTGTCGAGGTTGTGCTCGCGCACCAGCTTGAGCGACTCGACGATGCCGTCGGCGCAGATCTTCTTGCCGTTGATGTAGGCGCCGTACTCGACGAGGGAGTCGACCGGCGGCACGCATTCACCCATCGTCTTGGTCAGCTGACGGGCGGTGTGCACGGGCACGGGGTGACGGTTGATGCGACGGAAAATGGTGGACGAGCGCATGGCAGTCCCTTCCCGCCCGACCTGGCACGGTCCACGCAGGACGAAAGATCACCTCAATCTGGAGATGCGTGGAGGCACGATCAGGCTGCCGAATTGGAGTGGTCGGGGGTGCGCACGATGATCGTGCGCAGGCGAGTACCGCTGGGATCACCAGGATTCATCCCGGACCACCTCCAATCACTCAAGACGCCGCAAAGCCGACCCAACCTACCACAGGCTGGGGAACCCCCCACACCCTACTCGTTGCCGGGCCTACCGATCACGTAGAACCTCACAAAGATTCCTCCCGATTCCCGCACATCTCCTTCCGGACGTTCGCTGACCTCGTACGGCACGCACGGCAACGCGCCTCCGCCGGCGCGTGGTCCAGCCCGTCGAAGGGACGCTCCTCTCGCGCGGCCGGCGGGCCCGCCGAACGGCGCCCCTGCCGCGGCCCGCACGCGGGTGAGAACGGCGGCGTGCGAGCTGGGAGAATGGGCGGGTGCGCGTTCTTGTGATTGGATCCGGCGGGCGGGAACACGCCCTGTGCCGCTCGCTCAAACTCGACCCCCAGGTCTCCGAACTCCACTGTGCGCCCGGCAACGCCGGCATCGCGGAGATCGCGACCCTGCACGATGTCGTCCCCACCGACCCCCGGCAGGTCGCGGAGCTGGCCGGGAGGCTGGGCGCCGACCTGGTCGTCGTCGGCCCCGAGGCGCCGCTGGTGGCGGGCGTGGCCGACGCGGTGCGGGCCGGCGGAATCCCGTGCTTCGGCCCCGGGCGCCAGGCGGCGATGCTCGAGGGCTCCAAGGCGTTCGCCAAGGACATCATGAACGCGGCCGGCGTTCCCACCGCGAGGTCGCGCACCTGCACGACGCGCGAGGAGGCCAGGCGGGCGCTGGAGGAGTTCGGCGCGCCGTACGTGGTCAAGGACGACGGGCTGGCGGCCGGCAAGGGCGTCGTCGTCACCGGCGACCTGGACACGGCGCTGGAGCACGCGGAGGCGTGCGAGCGGGTGGTGATCGAGGAGTTCCTCGACGGCCCCGAGGTGTCGCTGTTCGCGCTCTGCGACGGTTCGACCGCGGTGGCGCTGCAGCCTGCGCAGGACTTCAAGCGCGCCTACGACGGCGACGAGGGCCCCAACACCGGCGGCATGGGCGCCTACACGCCGCTGCCGTGGGCGCCCGACGGACTGTCGGAGCAGGTGATGCGCGAGGTCGTGCATCCGACGGTGGACGAGCTCGCGCGGCGCGGCCTGCCGTACAACGGGGTGCTGTACGTCGGTCTGGCGCTGACCTCGAAGGGACCGAAGGTCATCGAGTTCAACGCGCGGTTCGGCGACCCGGAGACGCAGGTGGTGCTCGACCGCCTGGAGACGCCGCTGGCGGGCGTGCTGATGGCGTGCGCGACGGGTGCGCTGGCGCACCAGCCGCCGCTGACCTACCGCGAGGGTTCGGCGGTGGCCGTGGTGGTCGCGGCGGAGAACTATCCGGCCGACCCGGTGAAGGGCGACGTGATCACCGGCCTGGAGCCGACCGAGCACGCCTACGTCCTGCACGCCGGCACGGCGGCGAAGGAGGGGCGGACGGTCTCCGCGGGCGGCAGGGTGCTGGCCGTGGTGGGCACGGGGCCTGACCAGGAGAGCGCCAGGAACAACGCCTACGAGCTGGTCGGCAGGGTCCGGCTGCGCGGCTCCCACCACAGGACGGACATCGCCCGATGAAGCACCTCCATTCCGGCAAGGTTCGCGACCTCTACGAGACCGACGAGGGTCTGCTGCTGATGGTCGCCTCCGACCGGCTCTCGGCCTTCGACTACGTGCTCCAGCCCGACATCCCCGACAAGGGGGCGATCCTCACGCAGCTGTCGCTGTGGTGGTTCGAGCAGCTGAAGGACATCGTCCCCAACCACCTGGCGGGCTCCGCGCCCGACGCGCGCAGCATGGTGTGCAGGCCGCTGCGGATGGTGCCCGTGGAGTGCGTGGCGCGCGGGTACCTGGCGGGAGGGGGGCTGGCCGAGTACCGCCGCGACGGTGCGGTCTCCGGCGTACGGCTGCCGCAGGGCCTCGAGGACGGCTCGCGGCTCCCCGAGCCGGCCTTCACACCGTCCACGAAGGCCCCGCTCGGCGAGCACGACGAGCCGATCTCCTTCGACGAGGTGGTCGCGCAGGTGGGCGAGGAGACCGCCGGCGAGCTCCGCAGGATCACGCTCGCCGTCTACGCCAGGGGCGCGGAGATCGCCCGCGAGCGCGGCATCATCCTCGCCGACACCAAGATCGAGCTCGGTTGGGATTCCAACGGAGTTCTGACGCTGGGCGACGAGGTCCTCACTCCCGACTCCTCGCGCTTCTGGCCGCTCGACGAGTGGGAGCCAGGTCACGCGCAACCCTCTTTCGATAAGCAATATGTCCGCGATTGGCTGACATCGCCGGAATCGGGATGGGACAAATCCTCAGGAGAAGCACCGCCTCCTCTTCCTGACGAAGTGGTCGAACGGACCCGCCAGCGCTATGTCGAGGCGTACGAACGCCTCACAGGACACTCCTTTACCGGGTAGTCACGGGGCGAATCGGCCGGGTCAGCCGTCCGCAACGGCTACTGTGGGCGCGTCCGAATCACTTTTAGCGAGATCTTTTACCGAGGGAGAGCGGAAGCGAATGGTCCGTTACCGCGTGCGCGGTGGCAACGCACTGCGTGGAACCGCGTTCATCCAGGGCGCGAAGAACGCCGTGCTGCCCATGATCGGGGCCGCTCTGCTCGCGGCCAAGGGCCGTACGGTCCTGCGCAACGTCCCGATCATCGAGGACGTGCGGCGCGCGGTCGAACTGGCCCAGTCCATCGGCGCGCACGTGGAGCTCCACGAGTCCGAGCGCACGCTGGTCATCGACGCCTCCAGGCTGACCAGCCCGATACTGCCGGCCGAGATCGCCAGGCGCTTCCGCGGTTCGGTGCTGTTCACCCCCGCGCTGCTCCACCGCCTGGGCGAGGCCGTGGTCGAGGGCGTCGGCGGCTGCAATCTGGGCAGCCGCAACCTCGACTTCCACTACCTCGGCTACAAGCGCCTGGGCGCGATCGTCGACGAGAGCGAGACCGTCATCCACGTCAAGTCCTCAGGACTGACGGGCGCGACCCTCTACCTCGACACCCCCTCCCACACCGGCACCGAGAACCTCATCATGGCCGCCGCCCTGGCCAGCGGCACGACCGTGATCGAGAACGCCGCGCTCGAGCCCGAGGTGCTCGACGTCATCGACATGCTCACGAAGATGGGCGCGAAGATCAGCGGTGGCGGCACGGGGTTCATCACCGTCGAGGGCGTCACCGAGCTGCACGCGGTCGAGCACACCGTGATGCCCGACCGGCTCGACGCGGGCGTGTTCGCCATGGCCGCGGCCATCACCGGCGGCGAGCTGAACCTCGTCGGCACCGGCCTCGACCTGGGCGTGGTCCGCTACAAGCTGGAGCAGATGGGCGGGGAGTTCGCCACGCAGGGGGCGGTGCTCAACGTCCGCTGCCACAGCAGCCCGCTGAAGCCGATCAACGTCATCACCGACACCTACCCCGGCTTCGCCACCGACCTGCAGTCGCCGATGATGACCGTGGCGTGCTTCGCCGACGGCATCAGCTACATCCACGAGCGGATCTTCGACGGCAGGTTCGCGCTGGCCGGAGAGCTCAACAAGATGGGCGCCGACGTCAGGGTCAAGGACAACGCGGCCACCGTCCACGGTCACACCCCGCTCAAAGGCACCGAGGTGACGGCCCACGATCTCCGTTCGGGAATCGCACTCGTTCTGGCCGGGCTGGCGGCCGAAGGAGAGACCGTCATCGAGTCGGGCTATCTGATCGATCGCGGTCATGCCCATCTCGCCGAGCGAATGCGGGCGTTGGGCGCGGATATTATCCGCGAAGTTCCTTAGGGCTGAGCTGGTGAAACGCTTTCCAGGGTGACTTTCTGGAAAATTTGGGCGTGACATTATGGCCCTCGCGAGCGATCGTTCCAAAAGAGAGCACTGCAATGGACGGCAGGATGGGACGAACATTGGTCGAGCGGACCGAAGAGCCTCCCCGAGTATCACGCCCGGGCGCCATGACACCGGATCTCACGATCGGTGTGGTCGGACCTCACGATTTGGTCGAGCGTGTGATGCTGATGGGCCATGCCGCGGCGCCCCTGCCCTGTCGCCTCGTGGCCGCCGCATACCGCGACGAGCAGGAGGCGGCGGACAAGGTCACCAGGCTCGGGCCGGGAGTGGACGCGTGTCTTTTCGCCAGCCCGGTCCCCTATGACCTGGCAAGGCGGTCAGGGGTGCTGACGATGCCGGCGACGTATGTCCAGCTCGGCGGCGCCGCGCTGGTCGCGGCGCTGGCGAAGGCGGCCATAGACCCGCGGCTCGACCCGCAACGGGTGAGCATCGACGTGGTGTCACGTGCCGACGTCGAGGAGGCCTACACCGATCTGGGCATCCCGGCGACGGACGTGCACAGCCGCGACGAGCCGGGCGCGACAGGCACGATCGCGGCCTACCACGAGAGGCTGGCAAGGCAGGGCGCGACCACGGGGGCGCTGACGTGTCTCCCCGCGGTCGCGGACAGGCTGCACACCGCGGGCGTGCCCGTGATAAGGATCAGACCCACGTCGGCGGCCGTGCGAACGGCGCTGCATACCGCGGCGCTGCTCGGCGCCCACCACAGATTGGAGGAGTCACAACTCACAGTTGTCCTGGTCGAGGTGCCGACGCTGCGGGAGCCCGTGCGCAGGGCCGCACCCCGCTACTGGCGCGACGAGCTGCGCCTGTCGCTGCACCGGCTGCTGGTCCAGGAGGCCAACAGGATCAATGCCACCGTCTGGCCCATCGACGACCACAGCTACCTGGTCACCGCCACTCGCGGATCGATCGCGTCCGCGACCGACGGCTTCAGGGTGCTGCCGTTCGCCGCCAGGGTCCGCGACGAGCTCGGCCTGGCGGTCGAGGTGGGCGTGGGCATGGGCCGTACGACACATGACGCCGAATCCCATGCGCGTGCCGCGCTGGCCCGCTCGCAGGCGGGCAAGCAGGCGCAGGGGTTCGCGGTCGATCGCGAGGGGAGGGCGCTGATCCCGGCGCCGAGGATGCCTCCTCAGGGGTCGACGCCGCTCAAGCCGAAGGGCATCGAGGTGCTCGCCAGGCTGGCGGCGAAGCTGGAGGGCGGCGACACGGTTGTGGACGCCGAGGGGGCGGGAAAGATGCTCGGGGTCACCCCGCGCACCGCTCGGCGGTTGCTGCGCACGCTGGTTGACGAGGGACTCGCGTGGCCGCTTCCGCCGAACCGCACGCCTCAGCCTGGCCGCCCGCGCCAGCTGTATCGGTTGATCGTGGAGAAGCTCGGCCCACGCTGATCGACTCCACCAGTCCGGTCCGTCGCCCCACCTTCCCCCTTCCCAGGGGCGGCGGACCCCGCGCTTCTCTGAATGCTGTACGGCAAGCCCCGCCCCGCGCCATCCTCGGCGCGGGGCGGGCGTCTGTCCAGGGATACGCGTCACCGGGAGCGCGGGGCCGGGGTGTCCGACGGAAGGCCACCACGGCCCGCTCCGGCAGCGCGTCCACTATCGGGGGGCTGGCCGTACCAGATCACATGTCAGGTGGTTATTGTCAGTAGCTATGGGACAGAACACCACTGACAATCGGCTACTCGTCTGGGTGGCGCTGGGCATCGTCTACGTGGTGTGGGGGTCGACCTATCTCGGCATCGCGATCGCCGTGGAGACCATCCCTCCCATGCTGAGCGGGGCCATGCGGTTCGTCACCGCCGGCATCCTGCTGGGCGGGTTCCTGCTGGCCAAGAACGGGACCGCGGCGTTCAGGATGACCCGCAGGGAGTTCGTCGGCGCGGCCGTCGCGGGGTTGTTGCTGCTGACGCTGGGCAACGGCCTGCTGGCGGTCGCCGAGCAGCACATCTCCACCGGCTTGGCGGCGCTGCTGGTCGCCTCCGTGCCGCTGTGGCTGGTGATGTTCAGGTTCGTGGTCAGGGATCGGCCCAAGACGCTCACCCTGGCGGGCGTGCTGGTCGGGCTCGCCGGCGTGGCGGCGCTGTCGCTGACCGGCGGCCAGGGGGCGAACTCGACGACGGGCATCATCGTGGTGCTGATCGGCTCGCTGTCGTGGGCGGTGGGGTCCTTCCTGTCGAGCAGGATCTCGATGCCGTCGAACCCGTTCGCCGCCAGCACGATCGAGATGCTCGTCGGCGGCGTGGGGCTCGTGGTGCTCGGCGCCGGTCTCGGCGAGCGGTTCGACCTGGCGGCGGTCTCCGGACGGTCGTGGGCGGGGCTCGCGTACCTGATCCTGGTGGGGTCGCTGGTCGGGTTCACCTCGTTCGTCTGGCTGCTGGGGAACGCGCCGATCTCCCTGGTGTCGACCTACGCGTACGTCAACCCCGCGGTGGCGGTCGCCCTTGGCGCGCTCGTGCTGAGCGAGCCCGTGACCCTGCGGATCCTGGGCGGCGGGCTCGTCATCCTCATCGGGGTCGCGCTGGTGATCTCAACCGAGCGGAAGCGTCCGCAGAGCGTCGGCGAAAGCCTCGACAGTGGCGGCGATGTCCGCCTCGGTGTGGGCGGTGGACAGGAACCATAGCCCTCTCGGCACCATGTTGACGCCCCGCTCCAGCAGCGCGGCGTGCAGCAGCGCCATCCTCGCGCGGTCGGTACGGGCGAAGTCGCGGTAGTCCCGCACGGACTCCGCCTCGGTGAAGTACGTCTGGAAGACCGGCCCTGGGCCGTCCACGAGCATCGGGACGCCCGCCTTGGCCGCGGCCTCGCGCAGGCCCTCCATGAGCGCCCTGCCGCGGGCGTAGAGGGTGCCGTAGACCTCCTCCCTGCGCTCGTCCAGGACGCGCAGCGTGGCCTCGGCGGCGGCGATGCCGACGGGCTGGGAGTTGAACGTCCCCGCGTGCGCGACCTTGCCCGCGGAGATCGTGTCCATCACCTCGGCGCGGCCGGCGAGCGCGGAGACCTGCATCCCGCCCGCCATGGCCTTACCGAAGATCGACAGGTCGGGCGTGACGCCGAGGTGCTCCTGCGCGCCGCCGGGGGCCAGGCGGAACCCGGTGATGATCTCGTCGAAGATCAGCAGGCTGCCGTGGCTGTCGCACAGCTCGCGTACGGCCCGCAGGTAGCCGGGGTCGGGCTCGATGGCGCCCGTGTTGCACAGGACGGGTTCGGCGACGACGCCCGCGATCTCCCCCCGATGCCACTCCATGAGGCGGGCCAGGGCGTCCAGGTCGTTCCACGGGGCGATGACGAGGTCGGCGGCGGGCGGCTGGCCTGCCGTACCGGGGACGGCGAAGGGGGCGTCGGCGGGGCCCGCGGCGTCCACGGACGGGTGGACGCTGTAGAGGACGGGGTCGAGCCAGCCGTGGTAGTGGCCCTCGAACTTGAGGATCTTGGGGCGGCCCGTGTGGCCGCGCGCCAGCCGCCAGGCGGCGTGCGCCGCCTCCGAGCCGACGGTGTTGAAGCGGACCCGCTCGGCCGACGGCACCATCGCGCACAGCCGTTCGGCCACGCGCGCCTCCGCGGCGTGCTGGGCGGAGTAGACGATGCCGCGCGCCACCTGCGCGGTGACCGCCTCGACCACCTCGGGTGGGCAGTGGCCGAGGAGGGCGGGCCCCTGGCCGAGGACGTAGTCGAGGTAGACGTTGCCGTCCACGTCCCACAGACGCGCGCCCTGCGCCCTGTCGACGTAGAGGGGCACGCCTGCCGTAGACGAAGTTGAGGAGCCTGCGACGATACGGCGGGCGTCGCTGGAGACGCCGCCCGCGATGAAGCGCTTGGCGTGGGCGTAGAGGTCGCGGCTGACGTCCAGGGAGCGGGTCATGGCGACCATCAAAAGGCGGCCCTTCCCTCGGCGACAAGCAGGAGGGCAAGAAGTGGGTCGTGAGCGCAAATTTCGGTGCTTGTGAGCCTTCGGGAGCGCTGATGGGCTTGCTGCCATGTTCCTTGGACGCATCAGGCGGAGCGCCTCCGCCCCGGTCGAGCTGGTGGCCCTGCGCGGCGGCGCGCTGGTCAGCCTGGCCGACCTCGGCACCGACGACCCCGTGGCCCTGCTGAACTCCCACGGCCTCGAGCGCCTCACCGAGGAGGTGTCCAGGCGCAGACCCGTTCTGGACGAGGCCGAGGTGCTGTTCGAGCCGCCGGTGGCCACCTGCACGAAGATCTGCTGCCTGGCGTTGAACTATGTCGCGCACGCCGAGGAGAGCGGCATGGAGGTGCCGCCCGAGCCCGTGCTGTTCTTCAAGCCGCCGTCCGCGCTGACCGGGCACAACCGGCCGGTGGTCGCCCCTGCGCGGACCGGGCACCTGGAGCACGAGGTGGAGCTGGCCGTGGTGATCGGCAAGGTCACCAGGGACCTGCCCGCCGAGCGCTGGAGCGAGGCGGTGGCCGGGTACACGGTCCTCAACGACATGACCGCGCGTGACCTGCAGCTGGCCTACATCTCGCGGAACGTGCCGTGGGACCAGTCGAAGGGCTTCGACACGTTCGCGCCCGCCGGGCCTTACCTCGCCACGGTGGACGAGGTGCCGGACCCCCAGTCGCTGGAGCTCACGCTGGAGGTGGACGGCGAGGTCAGGCAGCGGGCCAACACCAAGCAAATGGTGTTCGGCATCCCCCGGCTGATCGCCGACCTGTCGGACGGCATGACGCTGATGCCCGGCGACCTCATCGCGACCGGCACCATCGCGGGGATCGCCCCGCTCAAGGACGGCGACACGATGCGGGCCACGGTGGCAGGCGTGGGCACGCTCGTGAATACGGTCAAATTTCGGTCCGCCTAAAGTGGAGGCATGAGCTATGCCGTCGCCGCGCTGGTGGACATCGATGACTTCGTCGCCTCCTCGCAGGTGCAGGGGCAGGTGTGGGCGCGCCGTCAGCTCCAGCGCGCCGACCGGGCCGTGCACGCCGCCACCGCGGGACGTCCGGGCGTGACCTGCCGTCCGCAGCCGCCCGAGGAGTGGCTGGTGCTGCTGACGGGCGCCGACCCCGACGCGCTGATGTCGGAGGCGGCGGCGCTGGCGGAGGAGGTGCGGGCGCGGATCGTCCGCGAGACGGCGTGGACGGCCACGGTCAGCCTCGGCGTCCCCAGCCTCGCCCACGGGGAGGCCGAGCGGGAGGCTCGAAGGGCCAACGACTACAAGCTCGTGCTCGGCGGGGACCGGGTGATCGCGGTCCGGATCGACCCTCCTGCGCGGGTCGAGCCTCCTGTGCGGATCGAGGAGGAGCTGATCAGGCGGGTGAGGGCGGGCGACCGCAATGGCGCGGCGGGTCTGCTGGCCGGATGGGTGGACAGGTGCGCGGCCGAGCGGGACGCCGACCCGAGGACGCTGCGCAACTGGCTCATCGGCCAGCTGCTGTTCGTCGTCGACACGGTCAACAGCTCACGCCTGGCCGACGGGTCGACCGACTGGGTGGAGGCGTGCGCCCGGCTGCCGATCGAGGACATCGTCACGGTCGGCGACATCCACGAGCGCTCCTACCTGCACATCTGGCTGCGGGACACGCTCGCCAGGCTGATGCCGCCGCCACCGCGCACCGACATCCTGGCGATGGCCGAGACGTACCTGGCCGAGCACTACGCCGACCCGGGGCTGCGGCTCGCGACCGTCGCCGAGGCGGTGTGCGCGAGCCCGTTCTACATCTCGCACCTGTTCGCCGAGGAGCGGCGCACGACGTTCCTGCGCCACCTGACGGGGCTGCGACTGCGGCACGCCAGGAGGCTGCTCACCACCTCGACACTGCCCATCGACGTGATCGCGGAGCGGTCCGGATATCCGAGCGCGAAGGCGCTGCGCGGCGCCTTCCGCAGGCACGTCGGCTGTTCACCCACCGAGTACCGGCGCGCCGGTATCCGCCACTGAGGAGGGCCCATGGATCTGGCGATCGACGGCGGGCAGACGGGCCTACGGCTCGGACTGTCGTCGTCGGGGCGGGTGCTGGAGGCGCGCGAGGTGGCGGGCCTGTCGTACGCCGAGGGCTCACCGACCGCCGCCATCATCGAACGGATCGGAACAGGGTGGGGTGACCTGGACACCATCTGCCTCGGCCTGACCACGCTCGTGGACTCCCCTTCGACGGTGGTCGACTCGCTGCTCGGGATGGCCAGGCGCGTGCTCCTCACGACCGACGTCGTCACCTCGCACGCGGGCGCGTTCGCGGGCGGCGACGGCGTCGTCCTGGCGGCGGGCACGGGCGCGATCGCCCTCGGGGTGCGCACCCCGAGCCCCACCGTGCAGGTGGACGGCTGGGGCTTCCTCTACGGCGACGCGGGCGGCGGTTTCTGGATCGGTTCCAGGGGCGTGGACGCCGCCTTCAGAGGCCACGACGGCCGCGCCGAGCCGGGCCCGCTCACCGACAGGGCCCGCGAGGTCTTCGGCGACCTGAACGGCCTGCCCCAGCGGCTCTACCTGTCCTCCGACGCGGTGGCGCGGATCGCCCGCTTCGCCGTCCACGTCTTCGAGCTCGCCGCCCACGACGCCACCGCCCGCTCCATCGTCACGTCCGCAGGGGCCGAGCTGGCCGCGACCGTCACCGCGGCCGCCAGGAACTTCCCCGACGGCACGGCGGTGCCCGTCGCCTGGACGGGCCGCCTGTTACGCGACCGGACGCTCAGGGACGCGTTCGAGGCCGAGCTCGCCTTGCGGCTCCCCCATGCGCACGTCACGCCCGCCGTGGGTGACAGCCTCACGGGCGCCGCGTTCCTGACCGCCGCCGACGACCTCGGCCCCTACCGCTCCCTCGTCACGGAGGCACACCGATGAGACCCGACCGACCTGTGAGCAACGCGGACCCCGTCATGACGCGCCCTCGCCCTGGACGTCCGGCGGAGCCGTCGTCGAGCGTGGAGGCGCGGCGATGAGGGGCGGGCTGGCCGTGGGCTACGGGGCGGCGGCGCTCGTCGTGCCCGAGGGGACGCCGATGGGCGGGTACGTCGACCGGCCAGGGCCGTCCACGGGGGTGCTCGACCCGCTCCAGGTCAGCGCCGTGACCTGGAGGGCGGGCGAGCGCAGGTTCGCGCTGGTCACCGCCGACGTCATCTGCGTCAACGAGGACCTCGCCCAGCGGGTCAGGCGGGAGGCGGCGGATGAGGTGTGGCTGGCCGCCAGCCACACCCACGCCGGTCCCGAGACGGGCTGCGTGCCGGGCGGAGGGCCCACGCCGGAACCGTGGCAGGACGCGATCGCCGCCGCGTGCCGCTCCGCCGTACAGGCGGCCATGGAGGGGGAGCGGCCGTGCGAGGGGGCCGCGCATCGTGGTGAGTTGCGGGGCGTCGGCGCGGACAGGAGCAGGCCTGACGCCGACGCGGTGGTGCCGCTCGACGTGGTCGCGGTGCGGGACGGCGGGCTGCTGGTCGGGGTCGTGGTGGTGCTGCCGGTGCATCCGACGGTGCTGCCCGCGGCCAACAGGATGGTCAGCGCGGACCTGGTGGGCGCGGTGCGCAGGCGGCTGAGGGTACGGCTCGGGGACGGGGTGTGGGTCGTGGTGGCCACGGGCGCGGCGGGCGACATGAGCACCCGCCACACCCGGCGCGGGCAGGACGCGGCCGAGTTGGACAGGCTGGGCGACGTCGTGGCGGCCCGCTGCGTCGAACTGCTGGCCGGGCCCGCGACCCCGGCCTGGCCGTCGTCGGCGGAGAGCGCGATCGCGTGGGCGCGACGGCGGTTGACGCTCGAACGGGCCACCGTGGCGGCGGACGTCGAGGCGCTGGAGGCGGACGTCGAGCGGGCGGCGGGAGACCCGGTGGCGTCCAGGCTGGCCATGAGCAGGCTGGAGGGCGTGCGGGCGCGGACCGCCGCGACAGGGCCGATCAGCGCCGAGGTGAGCGTGGTCAGGCTGGGCGACCTGGCGCTCGTCGGCCTGCCGGGCGAGCCGTTCCTCGCCGTCGCCGACGGCATCGTCGGCGCCTCGCGTGGGCGGGCGACGGTCGTGCTCGGGTACGTCAACGGGTATCCCGGCTACCTGCCGACCGCCGACGCCTACCTGCGGGCCGAGTACGAGGCCCTGGCGAGCCAGGTCGCGCCTGGGAGCGCCGAGCTGCTCGCAGGGACCGCTCGCGACCTGCTGGCCGAGCTCAGTTCTTGACCAGCCGGTACGGCTGCCGCGGCCGTCCCGCCTGGGTGCCCTTGGCGGGCGGCATCGGCCAGGCGAGACCCTCCTCCGCCAGGCTCTGCAGCACCCGCCGGGCGCTGCGCGGCGCGATGGCCAGCACGTCGGCCACGATCTCCGCGTCGACCACGAGCGCCTCCGGCCCGTCGCCGAGCCCTTCGACCAGCCGTTCGAGGAGCTTGGCCGCCTTGGTGGTGACGGCGGGCTCGCTCTCGGCCCTCCTGCGCTGGCGCAGCGGCAGCGACAGCACGACCCCGTCGCCGCCGACCAGGTAGGCGGCCGCGGCCCCCACCCCGCGCGCCTTGTCGACGGCGACCATCGCGTTGGCGTCGGCGTCGCGAGCCGTGGTGCCGAGCCCGATGCCGACCTCGACGGCCACGCCCGCGTCCGTGCGGATCCTGTCCATGAAGGGCGCGACGCGGAAGCCGTCGGTGGCCTGCGCGAGCGCGCCGACCGTGGCGGTGACGACGTAGCTGTTCTCGTCGCGCGGGACCACGGTCGCGCCCATGAGCCTGGCGTCGGCCAGCAGCGACTGGTGCAGTGACAGCTTGAGCTCCTGCTGCCAGTAGTTGCCTGGCCCTGAGTAGCTGGGCCTGGCGGAGGCTGCCAGCTCGACCACGACGATGGCGATCTGCGACTCCTCCAGCCTGCTGCCGGTGCCGAGCAGCGCGGCGGTGTTGAGGGCGAGGCGCAGCGTGTGGGAGGTCGGCAGCATGCGCAGCACCGGCACGCCCGCCGCCGTCAGCTTCGTGGCCACGCTCCTGATCGTGGTCAGCGCGGCGGTGGTGGCGCCCTGCCGGTAGAGCTGCTCGTGGAAGGCGGCGAAGCCGCGCGCCGACTCGGGCTGGTCGTACTCCGACAGGTGGACGCCCTCGGTGCCGACGCCGATCTCGCCGTAGGCCTCGTCGACGTCGGCGGCGGGCAGCGAGTCGATGCTGACCCGCGCGGGGTCGATGCCGTGGGTGATGACGCCGCGCAGCAGGCTGGCGTAGAGGCTGGCCCCGCTCATCGGCACGAACGTGGCGGGGACGGGCAGCGCGCCCGCCTGCCTGGCCAGGTCGTGCTGGAGCGGCCCGGTGAACAGCGCCACGTCGATGCTGTCGGCGATCCTGGAGAACTTCTCGTAGGTCTCGTGCTCGCCCGCGTGGGGGGCGCCGACGAGTCGCCAGTCGGCGGCGCCGGGCAGGTCGGCGCCGATCATCATGATCTGCTCGACCAGGTCGTGGGGACCCACGACTCCGATCGCCACCCTGGAGCGTGCCTCCGCACGCAACCGATCCATGATGATCACCCCAGTCCGGATCGCCACTGAAGCAGGCGGGTCATCGTTCCGCCGAGCACCGCCGCCCGATCCTCCTCAGCGAGGCCACTGAAGATTACCCGTCCCAGCGACATCCGCAGATCGATGAAGGGGAAGTCGGAGCCGTAGACGACGCGGTCAGGGCCCACCTCCCTCACCATTGTGGCGATGTCGGCGCCGGTGTTGAAGGAACCGCACACTTCCAGCACCACGCCGGGCCGCCGCCGCGCCACCTCGATCGCGGCGTCGAACCCGGTGGGCGTGGCGCCCGCGTGCCCGGCCAGGATCACCACGTCCGGGTAGCGCGCGGCCACCTCGTCCACCATCGGCAGGTCGTTGTACGGCGAGCCCTCGTAGGTGTGCGTCAGCACGGGACAGCCGGTCCGCTGCGCGAACTCCCACACGGGCGCGTAGCGCGTGCCGGTGAGCGGGTAGTCGTGCAGGTCGGGGTGGAGTTTGACACCGCCGAAGCGCGGGTCGTCGCCCCACTTGGCCAGCTCGCCGACTGGGTCCTGCCACGGGTTGACGGTCAAGTAGCCGGTGAACCTGTCGGCCGCCATCGCCACGATCTCCGCGGTCTGGGCGTTGCCCTCGGCGGCGTCGAGCTGGATGGCCAGGTGGCTGGAGATGACCGCGTGGGACACCCCGCACCTGTCCATGACCCGCGCCATCCCTTCGGGCCCCGCGTCGGGGATGAAGAACAGGCTGTACGGCCCGGCGTGCGCGTGCGCGTCAACGATCCGGAGCGCGCTCTGCGGCTCGCGCTTCCAGAGCGCGGAGGTGAGGAGGTTCACGCGACGCTCGCTTCGTCGTGGAGCAGGCCGCGCAGGTTGCCCGACCCGATGGCGGCGACGGCGTCGTCGTCGAGCTCCGACCACAGCAGCCTGGTCACGGCCTCCGCGGGGTCCCTGGCGGGCGCTCCTGTGCCGAAGACGACGCGGTGCGTGCCGTACCGCTCGACGAGCCATTCGAGGCCGCGGTGGGAGGAGAGGTTGGCCAGCCCCACGTGGACGTTGGCGGTGCGGGCGAGGACGCCCGCGGCCTGCCTGAGCACGCGGTAGCCGAGGCCGCCGACGACGACGGGCAGACCGGGGTGGGCGCCCGCGATCGCCTCGATCGAGGACCAGCCGAGCTGCGCGGCGTCGAGCAGCAGCGGGAGCGCGGCCTCCTCCAGCGCGTGGAGCATCGGGGCCGCGTCGCGGCCCGCCAGGTCGTAGCCGTGGTCGGCGGGGTAGGCGCGGACGGCGGCGACGCCCGCGCCGGTGGCGGCGGCGACGAACGCGCCGGGCGAGCCCGTCTCCCCGCAGGTGTCGGGGAGCAGCACCCAGCACGGCCGCAGCCTGGGCTCGCCCTCGACCAGGTCGAGCAGCCTGCGGTTGCCGGTGCCCGGGTCGTGCAGCCATGACAGCGTGTGGCTCACGACGGCCTCGGCGATGCCGAAGCGGTCCATCCTGGCCAGCGCCTCGGCGACCGTCCCCTCCCCGACGTCCCTGCGCGGGTGCCGGCCGAGCATCGCGTCAGCGTCGATCAGCATGGACCGTCCATCCGTCGGGGATCGTGGGGGGCTCGTCGAGGAACGGGAAGATCCCGACGGTGAACCGGCCGCGGCCGCGCAGGCCGAGGGAATGGATCCGCCCGTACTCGGCCGTCCTGGTGGCGGGGTCGGGGATCCGCGCGGGACCGTTCCCGAACAGGACCTCGTCGGGTTCCTCCAGGGGGACGACGAGGAGGCCTGGGGCCCGCTCGGTGCGGTAGCCCGCGCCGTGCCGTACCCACGGGGAAAGGCCGTGCACCTGCCAGATCGCCTCCGCCTCGATCCGGTCGGTGACCACCCAGTAGCCCTCGTCGCGGACGAAGACGATCGTGCGGTCGTGGCGAGCGCCGTAGCCGTGGTGGTGTCCCACGAAGACGTCCACGTCGTCACCCGTCTCCTCGCCCGCCGAGAACAGGTCGCAGGCGGCCCTGCGGTCCTCGGTGTACTCCTCGCCCGGAACGAGCACCGTGTTGTGCGCCCTGGTCGCCTGGTACCAGTCGTAGTAGCCGGGGTCGTCGTAGGACGGCGGCCCTCCCGCCTCCCACGCCAGCGGGACGCCCCATCCGGCGATCACGAAGTCGAGCGCGGCGTGGTGGCTGTGCGGCTCGAGCTCGTGGCCCACGTAGGGACCGTAGTTGATCACCGTGTGGAAGTGTTCCGCGCGGAACACGGCGTAGCCGCTGGCCTCCAGGTTGATCGAGCCCTTCGCGGGCACGATGCCCGACGGCCAGACGACGCCGCTGTCCTGCAGGTGCGGCACCCAACCTCCCGAGGTCATGAGCGCGGCGAGCCAGTCGTGCATGGCCAGGTAGCGCGGGTGCGTGGCCAGGTCGGGCTCGACGGCGGCGGCCCGCTTGAGCGCGTCGAGGCACATGCCGTGGTAGCCGGGCGAGCGCTCGTGGTGGCCGCCGTCGGCGCGCACGTCGCGTTCGAGGTGCTCGGCGATGCGCGCCGTGGCGATCTCGGCCCATCGCGCGGCCTCGGGCAGGTCGGCGAACACCCTGGCGGTGTGCAGCAGCTCGCAGACGGTGGCGAACTGCCAGTTGCCGTGCTTGAACTCGTCGTGCTCCTCGGCGGCCCACCTGGCCCCGCCGAGGACGGTCTTCATCATCTCCTTCCAGCACTCCTCGCCGACGGCCTCTCCGAGTACGGCCAGCGCCTGCGTGACGTACATCGTGCGGGCGCAGACGCCGAGGGAGTACCAGACCACGTCGAGGCCGGGCCAGTCGCCCTCGACCAGGTCGCGGCCGGCGTACCACTGGCGGAACAGGCGCTCCCACTCGGCGGCGTAGCGCGGGTCGCCGCTCTCGGCGTAGGCGGCGATCAGCGGGGTCATCCAGCGCAGGTAGTGGAAGCCGTACAGGCGGGAGCGGCCGTGCCCCTTGTCGAGGAAGTCGACCTCGGTCCCGCACAGCGCGTCGGCCCCGTCGGCGGGCAGGCCCGCGGGCACGGGCGCGCGCCAGCGCCATGCCCTGCTGTCGCTGTCCAGCGCGGCGAAGAGGTCCTCGTCGGGGATGTGCCGCATCCGCGTGGGATGCACGTGAGGCGCCTTCTCCACATACATCACAGCTTCACCGGCGCTCCCGTGCGGGCCGACTCGTGGGCGGCGGCGAGGACGGCGGTCACGTGCTGCGAGCTCTCCACGGTGATCAGCGGCTGCGCGCCGGTGCGCGCGCAGTCGACGAAGTGGTGGATGGCGTCGCGGTAGGCGCCTGCGGGGACGCCGTGGACGACGCGCTGCAGCATGTTGCGCGGGTAGCTGTAGGCCTGGTCCGTCGCGAGCTGGATGTTCTCCTTCTGCCTGTCGAGCTGGATGACGCCCGACTCGCCGACCACGGTGACGTAGCTGTCGACCATGGTCGGGAAGGTGTTCGGGTAGATCCACGCCGACTCGAAGGTGGCCACCGCTCCCCTGCCGAAGCGGGCCTGGATCTGCATGGCGTCGGGCGTCTCGATGCCCATGCCGCGCAGCTTGCCGTACCGCGCCGTGGCGAAGACCTCGTCCACGTGGTCGTCGTAGAGCCAGGTGACCAGGTCGATGTCGTGGCTGGACAGGAACCACGCGCAGGTGGTCCTGTCGGCCCAGCCGATCATCTCGGTGGGCACGTGGATGGTGTCGTCCTTGCGGGCGTAGCCGACGACGGGTTCGCCCACCAGCGGCATCCGCTCCTTGGCCTGGGCGTAGGCGGGCACCCACCGGTGGTTGAACAGGCACATCGCGGTCACGCCCGCCTGCCTGATCGCGGCGACCGCGCGGTCCGCGTCCTCGACGGTGGTCGTGAACGGCTTCTCGACCAGGATGTGGACGCCCGCCCGCGCCGCGGCCACCATGACGTCGGCGTGCAGGTGGTCGGGCGTGGTGATCGAGACGGCGTCGACCGTGCCCGAGGAGAGCAGGTCGGTGTAGTCGGCGAACACGGCCGCGTCCGGGGCGTCGTCGAGCCTCCTGCGGGACACCGCGGTGATCTCGACGTCGGGGTGGGCGGAGAGGACCTCGGCGTGGCCGCGGCCCATGATCCCCGCGCCGACGATCCCCATTCTGAGCTTAGGCAAGTGCGTCATTCCATCGCTTCTCTGCTGTGTCGAGCGCCTCCTTGGCGCTCTTGGTCCCCGTCAGGAACGCCCTGACCTCCTCGGAGAGGAGCTCGCCCAGCTCGGCGTCCTTGGCGGTGCCGATCGGGGTGTACTCCAGCTCGGGCAGGCCCTTCACGATCACGCTCCGGGCCACGGCCATCGGGTCCTCGCCCGCGCTTCCCGCGAAGAACGGGTCCTTGGTCGAGGAGACCGTCGACGGGTAGATCGGGACGATCTTGCAGAAGGCCAGCTGGTTGGTGCCGTTGGTGAAGAACTTGATGAACTCGGCGGCGGCCTTCTTGTGCTTGGAGGCGTTCGGGACGGCGAAGGCCTGCTGGGCAAGCAGCAGGAAGCCGCCCGTGCTCATCCTGACCGGCTCGGTGACGACCAGGTCCTGGTAGACCTCGGGCGCGTTCTTCTGGATGTTGAGCAGCTCGGCGGCGTTGGCCGTGGCCTTGAAGGCGATCTGGCCGTTATCCAGCGTCTGCGGCAGGTTGCGGATGTCCTTGGATACCGCGCCCGGCGCGATGCCGTGCGCGTCGTAGCTCTTCTTGAACTTCTCCAGGATCGCGACGGCCTCGGGGGTGTTGAACGTCGCCGTCTTCTTGTCGTCGGACAGCAGCTCGATCCCGTAGTAGCGCAGCGCGTTGTGGTCGGGGATCGCGTTCATGCCGTTGACCTTGGTCGCGCCGTAGACCTTGTCGGCCAACGCGAGGGCCTCGTCGTAGCTCTTCGGCGGCGCCGTCTCGTCGAAGTCCGCCTTGGCGACCACCGACTTGCGGTACATGGCGACGGGCGCGCCGCCGTTGTACCAGGGCACCGCGTAGAGCTTGCCGTCCACGCGCAGCGGTTCGACCAGGTTGGGCTGGAAGTCGGCCAGGTCGGCGGGCGTGAAGTGCTCGTCGAGCGGGGCGAGCGAAGGGGCGAACCTGCCGAGGTCGAGGGAGGAGATGTTGACCGCGTCGGGCACGTCGCCGCTGGCCACGGCGGCCAGCAGCTTGGTGGCGCTCTCCTGGCCCGGCACGTCGACCCACTTGACGGTGACCTTCGGGTGCTGCTTCTGGTATTCGCCGATCAGGCCGGTGATGTAGTCGCTGTAGTTCTTCTTCAGATTGATGGTCCAGAACTCGACCTCGCCCTCGAAGGGCTGGTCGTCGGCGACCGCGACGCCCTGGGACGAGGTTCCGGCCACGCAGCCTGAGACGAGCAGGGACAGCGCGAGCGCGCCTGCCGTCAAGACGCCTCTGGTCATCACGGCGCACCTCCCGGAGATTATGGCCGTCCTCAACGGCTACTTTCGGCAGAATGACACTGGGGAGAGAAGTCGTCAATCCCCCACTTCGTGGCCTTTGAGGAGGAAGGGATTGACGGCTTTCCGGAAGTCCGCTTACGCTGCACGAAATTCTGGCCGCCGTTATACGGACTTTAGGACTCACATGGCAGTCGGCAGGATCCCAGGGCAGCGGTGGTATACGCCGTACCTGTTCGCGCTGCCCGCCCTGGCGCTGTTCGGGGTGTTCTTCGTCTGGCCCGCCCTCACCGCCGTCCAGCTCTCCTTCATGGAGTACGACGTGGTGTCCCCGCCCGAGTTTGTGGGCCTGGACAACTTCGCCAGGCTGGTCGGCGACCCGAAGTTCTGGACCGCGACGCTCAACTCAGTGCTGTTCCTGGTCGGCCTGTTCCCCCTGCTGGTCGTGGCGCCGCTGCTGCTGGCCGTACTGGTGAACCAGAAGCTGCCGGGGATCAGGACGTTCAGGATGCTGTACTACCTGCCGGTGGTGACCTCGATGGTCGCCGTCGCGGTGGCCTGGGAGTACGTCTTCCACCAGCAGGGCGTCCTCAACTGGATCCTCACCGGGGCGGGGCTGCTCGACCAGCCGATCCAGTACCTGCTCGACCCGTTCTGGGCGCTGCCCGCCCTCATCCTGGTCGAGGGCTGGAAGAGCATGGGCTTCTACATGATGATCTACCTGGCGGGCCTGCAGACGATCGACGGCTCGCTCTACGAGGCGGCCAGGGTCGACGGCGCCAACGCGTGGGACCGGTTACGCCGCATCACGGTGCCGCTGATGGTGCCCTACATCGCGGTCGCGATCACCATGGAGATGCTCGACGCGATGCAGGCCTTCACCTCGGTCTACGTGATGACCAGGGGCGGCCCGCAGGACGCGACCCTGACCCTCGGCTACTACATCTGGTCGGCCGGCTTCGAGCACTACGACATGGGCTACGCCAGCGCGATCGGGCTCGTGCTCTGGGTCGTGATGATCGCGATGGCCATGCTCAACTACCGCATCACCAGGGGGCGAGCATGAGACGCGCAGGCATGTACGTGCTGCTCACGGCGATCGCGCTCGCCTTCGTCGGCCCGTTCCTCGTCCTGCTGTCCGCGGGACTGAAGCCTTCGGGCCAGGCGGTCTTCTCCTTTCCTCCCGACATCATTCCCAGGCCACCGGTGCTGGACTGGGTGAAGGAGGCGTGGACGGCGATCCCGTACCCGCGCTACCTGATCAACTCGGTCATCTACGTCGGCTTCATGGTGCCGCTCTACATCCTGATCTCGGCCCTGTGTGCCTACCCGCTGGCGCGGATGCGCTTCCGCGGCAGCAACCTCATCTTCCTGGCGA
The DNA here is from genome assembly GCF_040648355.1 of Nonomuraea sp. NPDC049152. Classification (NCBI taxonomy): domain Bacteria; kingdom Bacillati; phylum Actinomycetota; class Actinomycetes; order Streptosporangiales; family Streptosporangiaceae; genus Nonomuraea; species Nonomuraea sp. NPDC049152. The sequence goes on from NZ_JBEZDO010000005.1 coordinate 353,752, forward strand.
TCCTGTCGACGATGTTCCTGCCCGGCGAGGTCATGCTGATCCCCAGGTTCCTCGTGGTCTCCCAGCTCGGGATGGCCGACACGTTCGCGGGCGTGATCCTGCCGGGACTGCTGTCGGCCTTCGGGATCTTCCTGGTCAGACAGACGTTCGCGGGCGTGCCACGCGAGATCGTCGACGCCGCCCGCACCGACGGCTGTCACGAGCTGCGCATCTTCTGGCACGTCATGCTCCCCGCCGCCAGGCCCACGCTGGCGATCCTCGGCATCTTCGGCTTCATCTCGGTCTGGAACAGCTTCATCTGGCCGCTGGTCGTGCTGAAGGACTCCGCGAAGTACCCCATCGCGCTCGGGATCGCCTACCTCGCCGGGATCACCGGCACCGACGTCCGCACGCTCGCCGCGGGAACGATCATCTCGATCATCCCGGTGGTGATCGTCTTCATGCTCATGCAACGCCACATCCTCGAAGGCATGCGCGGCGCGGTCAAGGGCTGACGCCGTACCCTCACCCCCCGGAGGTCCTCACATGCACCCTTCCCGCAGGCAGTTCACCCTCGGCGCCCTGGCGCTCGGCGCCCTCGGCGGCCTTCCCTGCACCGCACACGCCGCCGCGGCGGCCGGATACGACTACACCGCCAGGGAGACCTTCGACCTGTTCGACAAGGTCTTCCACGAGAGCGGCAACGGCGGCCAGCCCACCGACACCAACGAGCACGGCGGTCTGGCGTGGGGCCAGTCGTACGTCCTGGCCGGATTCATCAGGATGTACGAGGCCTACAAGGACACCCACTACCTCGACCGGCTCACCACCAACATCGACCTGGTGCTGGCCAACCGCGACTCGGTGCGCGGCGTCAAGGACTACCGAGGGCTCTCCCTGCCCGCGTGGCGGGCCATGGCGCCCTACACCGCGGGCCGCGTCACGCTCGAGGCCGCGGACGGCACGCCGCTGCTGGAGGTGCGGACGGCGCTGACCTACGCCGACAACGCGGTGGCGACCGTACGGGCGGGCACCGGCGAGGGCCGCTTCACCCTGGAGGTGAAGAACAACAAGACCAACCTGGTCGCCACCTTCCCCGACCTGTCGCTCGACCCGTCCGCCCCCGACTACGCGGTGCGAAGGATCTTCGACGCGTTCCCGACGCCGACGCTGGTGACGGCCCGCGAGCTCAGGCCCTCCCCCTCGGGCAACGCGACGCCCGTGCTCGGCCCGACCCCGTTCACCTCGCAGCCGGTGGTGTTCACCGTGCACACCGGGATGATCACCTATCCGATGGCGTCGTTCGCGAAGACCGTCTTCAGGAGCCCGCGGCTGCTGGCCGTACCGGCGTATCGGCGCAAGGCCGTGGAGTACCTCAAGGCCGCGAGGGAGGCGGCGGCCGTCCACGACGACGAGTGGCGCCAGACCGACGACGGCCACGGGTACTTCGTGTGGAACAAGGGCACGCCGCTCGGCAACGACGGCACCGAGCAGCCCACCAACCAGAGCCTCGCGCTCGGCCAGACCTACGCCGAACTGGCCGCCGCCACCGGCGACCCGTTCTACAGGGACCGCGCCACGCGGATGGCGCGCACGTTCGCCCGCGAGCTCAAGGTGGACGCCGACGACGCCTATGTCTGGACGTACTGGCCGACGTTCGGCAAGGTCTACAGCGGGTTCGCCAAGACCGACGACGTCTCCGAGTACACGCCGTCGAGCAACCCGGGGCAGGGGATCGAGGACCTCAGCCACGGCGCCATCGACGTGGAGTTCGCCGCGGCCGCCTTCCGCAACCACCTCTTCTACAAGGGCCAGGACATGGCCCGCTTCGCGCGCACCTACAGCAAGAACCTGGCGACCACGGGCGGCGACGGCCTCCCCACCGCCTTCCAGCGCGTGAACGGCACGGGCAGCACCACCAGCGCGGGGCAGTACCTGCAGGCGCCCCGCTGGATGGCGGTGGCACAGTGGGACGACGCGGTGTTCAGCCACTCCCGCTCGATCTACGACGCCCGCGCCGTCGAGCCGCAGCTCGGCTCCTACCTGGGCTGCGTCGCCTACCTCAACTGGCACGCGCGCAGGGGGGCATGATGTTACTGAAGCTGATCGCCGCCGCCTCCCTTCTGCTGACCGCCACCCCCGCCCCCGCTTCGGCCGCCGAGAGTGTGTGGCTCACCAAGTACAAGGCGCTGGAGGCGACGATCGGCCACCTCGTCTACACCGACCCGAACAGCGCGAACCTGGCGTGGGGCGAGAGCTACATCCTGCGCAGCTACCTCGACGTCTACGCCGCCACCCAGGACACCACCTGGCTCGACAAGATCGTCACGCACGCCGACACGATCATCGCGAACGCCGACGACATCGACAACGACGGCTTCAGCGGCTGGAGCACCAGCCAGTACTCACCACCCGAGCTGGCCAACCCGAGCTTCGAGACGGCCACGAGCGGCGACGCCACACTGCCCGCGAACTGGACCAGGTTCCAGGACACGGGCAGCCACGTCTACCGCACCACGGACGTGCCGGGCGGCGGCACGGGCACCCAGTCCGTGCGGGTCGTCTCCGACCAGACGAAGTGGAAGAAGCTCCGGCAGAAGATCGGCGCGAGCTACGCGGGCGGGACCAGGCACGTCCTGCGGGCGTGGGGCAAGCGGACCGGCTCGGTCGTCGGGCGGGTCGTGCTGCGCGACGGGTCCACGACGCTGTGCATGCTGGAGTACGCGTCGACCGCGTGGCAGCTCAAGCAGACGAGCTGCGACATCCCGGCGGGCCGGGCGCCCGAGGTGTGGCTGGAGCACGCGTCGTACACGGTGAGCGGGTCGGCGTACTTCGACGACGTACGGTTGAACGGGATCTTCCCCTACATCGTGCACGACGCCATGATCGGACTCCCGATGGCGGAGTTCATCCGGCTGGTGGCCCAGACCCCCGCCCTGTCCGGATACAGCGCGAAAACCGCGACCTATCGGGCGTTCCTCGAGAACGAGATCGTGCCCCGGTGGGAGCAGAGCGGCTACCTCGGCAACACCTGGAACGGCACGTCCTACCAGCAGCCGCCGAACGTCGACACGTTCAGCCACGTCAGGAGCTACGACGACCTGCCGTTCAACATGCCGCTCGGCTTCGCGAACCTGCTGACCGTGCTGCACGAGGTCAACGGCAACCCCACCTACCTGGACAGGGCCACCAGGGTCGCGCAGTGGGCGAAGGCGCATCTGACCAACTCGGCAGGGGCCTACGTCTGGAACTACGGGACGTACACCACCACCAAGGAGGACCTCTCGCACGGGAACGTGGACCTGTCGGCCTTCGTGGAGTTCTACCGTCGGGCGCAGGTGTTCACGGCGGCCGACATGACGGCGTTCAAGAACACGCTCAAGAGCAAGATGTGGAACGGGTCGACGAGCGCGCCGGCGTTCAGCCTGTACGTGGACGGGACGGGGGCGGCCAACGGGGTCGACTACTACCTGCACTCGTGGCTGGAGCTCTCGGAGTTCGACCGGCAGGTGTGGACGCTGGCGGCCACGAAGTACACGAACCACACGGCGACGAACGCCTCGCACCTGATCACGCTGTCGCGCCTGTTACGCCTGGAATGACCTGGCCAGAGGGCCGTCCATCCCCCGGGAGGACGGCCCTCTTTCCTTTTCCACAGGGTGTGTACGGCGGCGCTCCGTGAGTCGCGGAGAGAGCGAGACTCTAATGGGGCTTGTTATTAAACGAGACTGAGTGCCATTATGTTCTAGGTGTCAGCGACCGACACCCCGGCTCTCAAGGAGTGACCATGCCCACCACCCTCAACCCGCAGATCGTCGGCCAGGCCGAGAACGCCCACAAGCCGCTCCTGGACCGCGTCCTCAGCCGCACCGGCACCACCAAGCACCAGTGGGTGGCACTCAAGCTCACCGCGCTCAGCGGCGGCACCATCGACCGCGCCCAGCTCATCGGCCGGATCACCGGCGCGCTGAAGATCCCCGACGCGGCGGCGCTGGCAGCCCTCACCGAGCTGACCGCCGCGCACCTGCTCCAGGTCCAGCCCGGCGAGGCGCCCACCATCGAACTCACCCCCGCGGGGCAGGAGCGCCACCGCGAGATCGGCAGCGCGATCGACGAGATCATCGCCCGGGTCTACGGCGACATCCCGCCCGGCGACCTGGAGACCGCGGGCCGCGTGCTGACCCTCATCACCGCCCGGCTCAACGCCGAGAACTGACGACCCCCGCTCATCGGAAAGGGACCCACGATCATGCCTACCGTCGAGATCCTCGACTCCCACATCGCCTACGTCGAGACCGGCCGGCCCGACCGGCCCGTGGTGGTGTTCCTGCACGGCAGCCCCACCTCGTCCTACATCTGGCGCAACGTCACCCCGCACGTCGCCGACCGGGCCCGCGTCCTGGCCCCCGACCTGATCGGGATGGGCGAGTCCGGCAAGCCCGATATCGACTACCGTTTCGTCGACCACGCCCGCTACCTGGACGCCTGGTTCGAGGCGCTCGACCTGCGCGAGGTCGTCATCGTGGGCCACGACTGGGGCGGCGCGCTCGGCATGGACTGGGCCGCCCGCCACCCCGGGCGCGTCAAGGGCATCGCGCTGATGGAGACCTTCCTGCGGGCGCAGAGCTGGGACGAGTTCCCGCCCAACGTGGTGGAGCACATGCGGACGCTGCGCACCCCCGGCATCGGGGAGACCATGCTCCTGCGGGAGAACTTCGCGATCGAGGGCGCCCTGCCGCATCCGTTCAGCATCCAGAAGGGGCTCGCGGAGAAGGACCACGACGTCTACCGGGCGCCCTTCACCGACCCCGCCTCCCGGCGGCCACTCCTGCAGTGGCCCCGCCAGATCCCCATCGAAGGCGAGCCCGCCGACGTCGCGGACCGTGTCGACGCTTACGGCCAGTGGCTCGCCGACACCCCCGACGTGCCCAAGCTGCTGCTCACCGTCGAGGACGGGGTGGGCATCGGCTCACCCGAGATCGCGGCCTGGGCCAAGGAACACGCCGCGAGCCTCGAAGTCGAAAGCATCGGCCCGGCCGGCCACCAGGCGCCAGAGGACCAGCCGGACGCGATCGGCCAGGCGATCGCCCGCTGGCTCAAGCGCCACGACCTCACCTGAACCGATGACGTACAGGACCGGCCCGAGTCGACCCGCGCCAGGCGAAGGCCCGTGCGGTTACGGGAGGGACTTCAGGAAGCCGGCCGCCGCCTGGAGGAAGGCGTCGTTGGCCTCGGGGGTGCCGATCGACACGCGTGCCCCCTCACCGGCGAACGGCCGCACCGCCACGCCCTCGACCGCGCAGGCCGCCGCGAAGTCGAGCGTCCGCTCGCCCACCCGCAGCCACACGAAGTTCGCTTCCGACGGCGGCACCGTCCAGCCCTGCGCGATGAGCGCTTCGCGGACCCTCGTGCGCTCCTTGACCACCGAGTCCACCCGCTCCAGCAGTTCCTTCTCCGCCGGAGCCTCCAGCGAGGCGATGGCGGCCAGCTGCGCGAGGTGGTTGACCGCGAAGGGGATGATCGTCTTGCGGACCGCGGCGGCCACGGGCTCGTGCGCGATCAGGTAACCCACGCGCAACCCCGCCAGGCCGTACGCCTTGGAGAAGGTGCGCAGGACGCAGACGTTCGGCCGGTCCCTGTAGAGGGTGAGCCCGTCGGGCACGTCGGCGTCGCGGACGTACTCGCGGTAGGCCTCGTCCAGCACCACCAGCACGTCGGAGGGCACCTTGTCGAGGAACGCCTCGAGCTCCGCCCGCCTGATCGAGGTGCCCGTCGGGTTGTTCGGGTTGCAGACGAAGATCATGCCGGTGCGGTCGGTGACGGCCGCCGCCATCGCGTCGAGATCGTGGTCCTCGCCGTCCAGCGGCACCTTCACGGAGGTGACCCCCGCGAGGTCCGCCAGCAGCGGGTACGCCTCGAAGGAGCGCCACGCGTAGATCACCTCGACGCCCGGCTCGCCGAACGTCTCGAACAGCTCCTGGGCCACGGTGACCGAGCCGGCGCCCAGCGCCACGTGCTCGGGCGGCACCCCGTGCTTGGCGGCGATCGTCTCGGTGAGCCTGACCGCGCCGGGGTCGGGGTAGCGGTTGATCTGCCTCGCGCCCTCGGCGATCGCCTCGACGACCGAAGGCAGCGGGTCGTAGGGCGACTCGTTGGAGGAGAGCTTGAACGACCGCCCGTCGGCGCTCACCACGGCCTTGCCCGCCTTGTATGGGGGCATCGAGTCAAGAATCGCACGGTAACGAGGCATGGCCCCATGGTAGTCCGCGGCCGGAATGGCAGGATTCCGCCCGACGGTCCCGCCGCCTGCCCGACCGCTCACGCACCGGATGAGGCGTGTGCAGGGCGTACGTTGGGGCACAGAGAACGTCACGATGCGATGCTTGGAGGCGAGCCGTGCCCGATCGGGAGGATGACATGAGTGCTCTGCTGCCCACCGAGCAGACGGAGTCGCCGCCTGGGTGGATTTTTCCGCCTCCGGGTGGGTTCACGGCCGATGACCTGGACAGACTCCCGCAGATCCCGCCGCACAGCGAGCTGATCGATGGCACTCTTGTGCTCGTGGGCCCCCAGTTCAAGGTGAGCGTGCCGTACGAGATCGACATCGACCTCACCGAGATCGAGCGGCTCTGATCACTCCTTGAGCGACCTGAGCATCGGAGGGTGGAGGAGTTCGGCGGGCCCGCGGCGGTAGAGCTTGGCGGGGCGGCCTCCGTCGCGGGTGGTCGTCGAGCCCGTCTCCACCAGGAAGCCCTCTGCCTTGGTCACCTTGCGGTGGAAGTTGCGCGGGTCGAGGGGCCGCCCCCAGACGATCTCGTAGACGCGCCGCAGGTCCGCCACCGTGAACTCGGGCGGGCAGAACGCCGCGCCCAGTGAGGTGTACTCCAGCTTGGCCCTGGCCCGTTCGATGCCGTCGAGCATGATGCGCCGGTGGTCGAAGGCCATGACGTTCAGCTCGTAGACGGGCACCCACGCCATGTGCGCCTTCTCCGAGGCGGGCAGGTCGGGGGCGAGCCCCAGGTAGGCGACCGACAGGACCCGCTGGCGCGGGTCGCGGTCGGGGTAGCCGTAGGTCTGCAGCTGCTCCAGGTGGACGGGCGCGCCCGGCAGTCCCGCGCGTTCGGCGAGGATCCGGCGGGCGGCGTCGGGCAGGTCCTCGTCGAGCTGGATGAACCCGCCTGACAGCGACCACCTGCGCAGGAACGGCGGGTTGTCGCGGCGCCACACCAGAGCCGAGAGCGCCTGGCAACGGACAGTGAGCACGACAAGGTCCACGCTCACCGGGACGCTGGGGACCATGCCAGGCACGTTACACGCTGACGCGCACGTGCAGCGGCTCCGTGGCTTCCAGGCCCGAGGGCGAGACGACCCCGACCGAGACCCAGACGCCCAGCGGGACCTGCGACCAGTCGAAGGGCACCCAGGCGACCACGATGCGGTCGGCCATGGCCTCGTTGGGGGCGTCGGTGGCGCTGATCAGCAGTTCGGCCGAACCGCCGGGCCAGGTGAGGCGGATGGTGCCGCCGGGCTCCAGGTTGTAGCCGCGGACCTCGACGCCGTCCTCCTCGTTCGGCGACGTCCTGACCGCGTCGACCGCGATGGGCCGCAGGTGGTCGGCCATGACCTGGTCCTTGAGCGGGGTGTCGCCGCAGGTGAAGAAGTCGCTCCACATGTAGGAGACGACCTTCTGCACGTACCGGCCCGTCATGGCGACGGCGGCGTCCAGGCGCTTCTTGTCGGTGGCGCCACGGGTGCCCTGGGGCTGGCACGGCGTGACGGCCGACGGCTCGAACGACTCGACGTTCGCCCACAGCTCCACCTCGAAGCCGTCCTCGACCAGCTGCTCGCGGGCGGCGGCCATCTCGCGGTAGTAGTCGCGGGTGGAGCCGTAGTAGGCGGTGTCATAGGTGGTCTCGCCGACGACGGGCCGCAGGCGCGGGTCGACCTCGTTGTCGCGCTGGTCCGGCCAGAACAGGCCGACCTTGCCCGTGCCCCTGCTGTCCTGCGGGGCGATGATGCCGACACCTGACTTGGCCAGCGCCTTGAAGCCCTCGGCCACCTGCTTGGGCGTCTGGCCGAACGGCACCCGCTTGCGCGCGTCCATGTAGGGGCTGACCAGGATCGGCTTGCCCGGCAGCTCCTGCTCGATGATGGTGTGCTGCTCGGAGTAGACCTGCAGGGTCGGGTTGGTGGCCATGGTGGCGCCCAGTTGCAGCTCGAAGGGCTGGTAGAAGCCGCCGAGCGAGGCCCTGTCCCTGAAGCGGTCGCCGTAGTCCTGCAGGATCCTGCGCGTCAGCGTGACGAGCACGGGCAGGTGCTTCGAGCTGGCCTTGGTGGCGACGTTCGAGTCGCGCGGCGCCATGGGCAGCGAGGGGAAGACCTGCACGCCGAACTTGTCGCCGAGGTCGAGCAGCTGCTCGAGACTGTCGTCCTTCGCGGCGGCGATCAGGATCAGGTCGTAGGTCCGTCCGGTCTTGGTGAAATCGCAGGTGGCGTCGTCGGAGCCGTCGGGCGGGGCGATGAGCCGGTAGTAGACGCGCTTGCCCGCCTCGATGGCGCGTTCCATCTGCGGGCAGCGGAACAGGCCGGGGCCGAACGCCTCGTCGGTCCGGTACACGAAGGTGCGGCCGATCCTGTTGCCCGGGTTGGCCTGCTTGAGGTCGTCGTCCGCCTGGGTCCAGCAGCCCTCGCAGTCGGTGTAGCGGGGGTCGACCTCGCCGTCCCTGGTCAGGATCCGGCCGTCCTTGACCGTGCGGTACTGCAGGCCGTAGCCGATCCTGATGACGGTGTCGCCGCCGGCGGCGTGGATCTCCTCCATCTGGTGGCGCCACGTGCACGGGTTGCTCGACGGCGTGATCCAGTAGCCGGTGACCGCGTACGGCTTGACGTCCTGCAGGTCGAAGGTTCCGCACCTGTCGACGAGCTCCTTGGCGGTCGGCTGCGGCAGCGCCTTCTTCGAGGTGGAGGGAACGGCGGAGGCCCGGGTGTCGCTCGAGATCGGCTTCTTGTCGGGAAGGACGACGACCACCGCCGCGATGGCGGCAAGGATCGCCGCACCCAGGAGCACAATGAGCCAGCGCACGTTCAGGAACCTACCGCCCTCGTGATCTGCAGGAGATGAACCGCTACTTCTTGACGCCCGCCCAGGACTCGAGCTGGGAGACGAACCTGCGTGCCGAGGTCGGCCAGTGGTGGTTGGCGCGGGCGGCGGCGTAGCCGCGCGCGCCCATCGCGTGCCGTCCGCGCTGGTCGTCCCTCAGCGACAGGACGGCCTGGGCCACGGCTTTCGGGTCCTCCCACGGCACGACGATCCCGCTCTCGTACCGCTCGACCAGCTCCACCGCGCGCGGCGAAGGCGTCGTTATCACCGGGATGCCGTGGGCCATGTACTCCACGATCTTCGTGGGCATGGAGTGCCGGTAGTTGGGCTCGTCGTGCAGCAGCGACAGGCCGGCCAGCGCGCCGTCGAGCCGCTTGAGCGCCTCGTCGTTCGGCATGAAGTCGCGCCACTCCAGCACGCCATCGGCCACCGCCTGGTTGAGCGCGGGGCGCGACTGCGGGTCGGCGTAGCCGATCAGTTCCACCGCCACCCTGTACGGCTGCAGCAGCCTGCCGACCTCGATCGCCTCCTGGACGCCGCGCGCCCTGGACAGCCAGCCGAGGTAGACCACCCTGTCGTCGCCCGGCGGGGTGACCGCGTCCGGCACCCACGTCTCGTTGGGGACGATGAGGTGCGCGTGCTTGAACCTGCCCGCGTAGGCGGTCTCCGCCAGCAGCAGGTGCAGCCGGCGCTCGGCCGTGCTCTCCAGCAGACGGGCCAGGAAGCGCACGGGCGGGCGCAGGAACGACGGCAGCCACGGCTTGAGCGACAGCGTCGCGGGGGTGTCCTCGTGCACGTCCCAGACCACGGGCGGCCTGCGGCGGACGCCCCAGACGGAGAAGAGCAGCTCGGGGTCGTGGATGAGGACCAGGTCGACCTTGTCGCGCAGGCGTTTGAACACCCTGCGCGCGGCCCACACCGCCCGCAGGCGCTTGCGCTGGGCCGCTCTGGGCAGGTCGATGCCGTTGACCCACGGCCTAGCGACCACGCCGTGGGCGGAGAAGGACGCCGCGTACGTGACCTCATGACCGGCATCCACGAGGGCGCGGATCTGCCGGTGCAGGATCCGGGCGTCCTCGGGGTTATGCACCACCGTCATGACGAGCACGTGCACTGCGCGCAGCCCCCTGTCGCTACAGCCGCTCGACGCGTTCACCCTCGGCGAGCACGCCTCGGGTGTCCAGCACGAGCCTGGCCTTGTCCTCGACCATGTCGAGGTCGAAGGCGGCGTGCTGCTGCAGCAGCAGCGTCACGTCCGCGTTCACTACGGCCTCGGCCAGGTCCTCCTCACGCGGCACCTCTGTGCCGTCCACCGACCACTTCTTGACGTGCGGGTCCACGAACGTGAGCTCCGCGCCCAGCTCCAGGAGCGCCCGCGCGACGGGCAGGGCGGGGGTCTCGCGCTCGTCGGCGATGTCCGGCTTGTAGGTGACGCCGAGCAGCACCACCTTCGAGCCGTTCACGGCCTTCTTGTGCCGGTTGAGCAGTCGCTGTACGCGGTTGACCACGTACGACGGCATCCGCTCGTTGATCTCTTGCGCCAGCTCGACGAACCTGAACGGGTAGCCGAGCTTGCGAACGGTGTAGGACAGGTAGCCGGGGTCCACGGGGATGCAGTGCCCGCCGACACCGGGACCCGGAAGGAACTTCTGGAAGCCGAACGGCTTGGTCGCCGCGGCCTCGATCGCCTCCCACAGGTCGACGCCCAGCTCGTCGCAGAAGATCGCCATCTCGTTGACGAGGGCGATGTTGACGTGCCGGTAGGTGTTCTCGAGCAGCTTGGCCATCTCGGCCTCGCGGGTGCCGCTGACGGGCACGATCTGCTCGATGAACTGGCCGTAGAAGGCGGCGGCCCGGTCGCGGCAGGTGTCGGTGAAGCCGCCGACGACCTTGGGCGTGTTGCGCAGGCCGTACTTGGGGTTGCCCGGGTCGATGCGCTCGGGCGAGAAGGCGAGCTGGAAGTCGACGCCCGCCACGAGGCCCGAGGTCTCCAGAAGCGGCCTGGCCACCCCGTCGGTGGTGCCCGGGTACGTGGTGGACTCCAGGACGACGAGCGTGCCCCGCTGCAGGTTGCGCGCGACCGACGCGGTCGCACCCTCGACCGCCGACAGGTCGGGACGGTGGTCCTCGTCCAGCGGCGTGGGAACGCAGATGACGATCGTGTCGCTGGTGGCCAGCACCGAATCGTCGAGCGTGGCGCTGAAGCCGTTGGCAAGCATGTGCTCGAGGTCAGCGTCGGTCAGGTCGTCGATGTAGGACTGACCGGCGTTGAGCGCGTCGATCTTGCGGGAGTCGACGTCCACGCCGACGACCCGCAGACCTGCCGCGACGGCCTCCTTGGCCAGCGGCATGCCGACGTAACCCAGGCCGATTACCGCCAGGTCGAAATCCGTCACGACATCGCCTTAGAACACTTCATGGTCGCAAAGGTTATCTCAAGTCCACCTAGCTCACGCCTAATGCGACTGAACCCGTCAGAACAGACAGCGAACTTGTAGGTCATCGGTCTGCAAGAGATCGGTAAAGGTCACGATAGGTCTCGGCAACGCGGCTCCACGTACGCTTGGCCGCCACTTCCGCCTTTCCAGCCTCACCCATCTCAGCCCTCCTGGCGGGGTCCTGCCGCAGCTCGGACAGCGCCTTGGCGAGCGCTTCCGGGTCGCCGGGCGAGACGAGCAGGCCCGCTCCCTCGGAGCCGACGAGCTCGGACAGCGCGGGCAGATCGCTGAGCACGACGGGCTTGCCGAGCGCCATCGCCTCGACGGGTTTCAATGGCGTAACGAGTCGGCAGACGCGCAGATCCTCCCGCGGACAGCAGAAGATGTCGATCGCCGCCTGCGCCTGGAGCGCCTCCTCGGGACCGACCCTGCCCGGCAGGATCGCGGACCTGAGCCCGAGCTCCTCCACCAGCTCCAGCAGGTTGTCCCGCTCGGTGCCGTCGCCGACGATGAGGACCCTGATGTCGTCCCTGAGCAGCGCGCCGGCTCTCAGCAGGGTCGCGAAGCCCTCGTATGCCACGATGCTGGAGACCGAGCCGACGACGATCTCGTCCTCGCCGATGCCCATCGACCTGCGGAAGGCCGCGCCGTCGTAGTCGGCCGTCAGCAGCGAGTCGTCCACCGCGTTGGGCGCCAGGCGGATCTTCTCGCGCGGGACACCGCGCTCCACGATCTCCTGCGCCATCGTCTCGGCCAGCGTGACCACCGCGTCCGCCTCGCGCATCAGGAACGCCTCGCGGTCGCGCTGGAGCACGTGGCGCTGGCTGCCGATGCGGATCGGGTCGCGGGAGGCCCAGGTCTCCTCCAGGAAGCCGCGCACCTCGTAGACGAACGGCGTGCCGGTGCGCTCGCGCACGGCGTGCGCCATCGAACCGTTGCGGTGGTCGGTGGCCGCGTGCAGCACCTGCGGCTTCAGCTTGGCGACGAGTTCGGTGATGCGCTCGGCGCCCAGGATGATCCGCCCGCGCGTCTCGAACGGCATCTCCTGCCTGCCGTCCGGCAGCAGCCGGTGGTACGGGATGCCGTCCAGCTCCTCGAAGGGCGCGGCGTCCGCGTGGCCCTGCAGCATCGGCCAGCCCCAGCTGGTCACGACGTGCGGGTCGAGGCCCTTCTCCTTCTGCGCGGACACGATCCTGTGCGTGCGCACCGTGTAACCCGCCTGCGTGTACGGCAGGGCGTTGGTCACCACGTGGAGCACCCTGCCCGCCACGCGCTCGCCGACGGCCACCTTGGGACGCGGCGGGATCGGGTCAGAGCTGATCGCGGCCAGCTCGCCCCGGTAGTAGGCGGCTCTGCGGCTCACGAAGGGGTACTTGGCGTGCGGCTCCAGGACCTCGGCGGCCTCGGCGACCCGTCCGGCGTCCCAGTGCGCCTTCGCCTCGTTCCACGGCGCCTTGACCACGCGCATGCCGACCTTGCGGACGGCGCGCCGTACCTTGCGGGCGGCGGGCCAGGCGACCTTGCCCACGACGGGGCGCAGCTTCGGGGGAAGCGCGTCAGCGGCCGCCTGCGCGACCCGGACGGGGTCGGATTTCACCTTCGCGAGGACGACGCGGGAAACGATGACGGGGTGCTGGATGAACCCTTTGAGAAGTCCACCGACTCCGGCCCTGGCCGACTTGGCGGAAACCTTTGGTCTGGCGTCGGATACCACGCGGTGACCGTACCATAGGCAACGTTTTTCCCCTTCCGCTATGAAAGGCGAGGTAGATGAGGGAGAACCCCCTGGTCCTCCATGTCCTCGGCGCCCGTCCCAACTTCGTGAAGGCCGCCCCCGTGGTCCGCGGGCTCGACGAGTTGGGCGTGCGGCAGGGCATCATCCACACCGGTCAGCACTACGACGCGCTGATGTCCGACGTCTTCTTCGCCGACCTCGGACTCCCCTCTCCGGTGGCCAACCTCGGAGTCGGATCGGGGACGCACGCCAAGCAGACCGCGGCTCTCCTCGTCGGCCTCGAAGAGGTCTTCATGGCGCAGGAGCCCGACCTCGTGATCGTCTACGGGGACGTCAACTCCACGCTTGCCGCCATCCTCGTCTGCGCCAAGCTCGGCGTCCCCACCGCCCACGTCGAGGCGGGGCTGCGCTCCTTCGACCGCGCGATGCCGGAGGAGGTCAACAGGATCGTCACCGACTCGCTGTCGGACCTGCTGTTCGCCACCTCGCCCGAGGCGCTGTCCTACCTGGCCGCCGAGGGCGTGCCCGCCGCCAAGACGCACCTGGTCGGCAACCCGATGATCGACAGCCTCTTCGCCGCGCTCCCCTCGCTCGACCCGGCCCCCGTCGTCGAGCGGCTCGGCATACCTTCTCGTTATGCCGTGGCCACGCTGCACCGCCCGGCGAACGTCGACAGCCCCGAGGCGGCTCTCGAACTCGTCTCCGCCGTGCTCGACGTCGCCGCGCAGATCCCGCTCGTGGTGCCGATGCACCCGCGCGGGCGTGCCCAGCTGGCCGCGGTCGGGCTGGTCGACGGGCCGGACGTCAAGGTCGTCGACCCGCTCGGCTACGTCGACTTCCTCTCGCTCGTGCGGGGCGCGGCGCTGGTCGTGACCGACTCGGGCGGAGTGCAGGAGGAGACGACGATGCTCGGCGTGCCGTGCCTCACCGTCAGGCCCAACACCGAGCGGCCGATCACGGTCACCCACGGCACCAACAAGCTCGTCACGCCCGCGGGGCTGCCCGCCGCCGCGTCCAAGGCGCTGTCCGACGGAGCCACGACCCCCGCGGGCGAGCTGCCCGTGCTGTGGGACGGCGCCGCCGGGCCGAGAATCGCACGGGTCGTCGCATCGTGGCTGAAAGGGGAAAACCTTTCGCCTGCCTCACGAAACGGGCGGCTGTAGCCGTACCATGACAGACCTCCTTTGACACGTTAGGGCGAGCGGATGTCTTCAGAAGAGCCGACCTTCCAGCGACTCGGGCCGATCAACTGGCTCCCTGAGGAGCGCAAGCTCGTCGAGAGGTACGAGGCGGAGATCAGGGAGCTGCGGCGGCGGCTGGAGATCGCCGAGGCTCGCGCCGAGTACTCCACGTGGAAGCTCCAGGCCACCCAGGCGAAGCGCTCGTTCAAGCTGGGCGAGGCGCTGACGTCGAAGAGCCCTGGCAAGGTCGTGGCGGCGGTGCGCTCGCACGAGAAGGCGCCCGCCGCTCCGACGCCGGTCTCGGAGGTGACCGAGGCGGCGGGCAAGCGCCGTCCGCTGGTCGAGGTGCCCACGGTGAAGTGGCCGACGGGGCCCGTCAACAGGCCCGACCTGAAGGTCGCGGTCATCCTGGACGACTTCTCCAGGATGGCGTTCCGCTACGAGTGGGACCAGATCGAGTTCGGGCTGCGCGACTGGCCGGCGATCTTCGAGGACAAGCGGCCCGACCTGCTCTTCTGCGAGTCGGCCTGGCACGGCAACCAGGGCCGCTGGCGCTACCAGATGACCGGGACCAACGCCCCCAAGCAGGAGCTGAGGGACCTGATCGAATGGTGTCGCGCCGAGGGCGTCCCCACGGTCTTCTGGAACAAGGAGGACCCGCCCAACTTCGACTTCTTCATCGACACGGCCAGGCTGTTCGACTACGTGTTCACGTGCGACGGCGACATGGTCCCGAAATATCGTGAAGTTCTGGGACATGACCGGGTGGACGTCCTGCAGTTCGCCGCCCAGCCCCGCGTGCACAACCCCATCCAGCAGAAGCAGGGCCGCCTGCACGACGTGGTCTTCGCGGGCATGTACTTCCGCGACAAGCACCCCGAGCGACGCGAGCAGATGGAGACCGTGATCGACCCGATCAGGGAGCTCGGCCTGCACATCTTCGCCCGCAACGGCTCCGTCGACGACAAGTACGCGTGGCCGGAGAAGTACGAGCCGCACATCGTCGGCGAGCTGCCCTACGACCAGATGCTCGCGGCCTACCGCATGTACAAGGTCTTCCTCAACGTCAACTCGGTGCTCGACTCGCCCACCATGTGCGCGCGCCGCGTCTTCGAGCTGTCGGCGTGCGCCACCCCCGTCGTCTCCGGCTGGTCACGCGCCATCGAGGAGACCTTCGGCCCGCTCGTGCCCATCGCCCGCGAGCCCATCGAATCCTTCAATCAGGTGCTCCACCTGATCAACAGCCCCGAGCTGCGCGCCCGCATGGGCCACCTCGCCATGCGCGAGGTCTTCGACAAGCACCTGTTCTCCCACCGCGTCGACCAGATCCTCGGCTTCATGGGCCGCCCCACCCAGTCGCGCTCGCGCTCCATCTCCGTCGTCCTGCCCACCAACCGCGCCGCGCAGATCGAGCACGCCATCAGCTCGGTCGCCAAGCAACGCCACCGGCCGCTCCAGCTCGTCATGGTCCTGCACGGCCTCGACATCGACCCCGTCGTCGTCGCCGACAAGGCCCGCATGGCAGGCATCTCCGACGTCGTCGTCCTGCCCGCCTCGGCCGAGATGTCACTGGGCGCGTGCATGAACCTGGGCATCGCGGCCGCCGACGGCGAGCTCGTCGCCAAGATGGACGACGACAACCTGTACGGCGAGCACTACCTGTCCGACCTGGTGCGGGCGTTCGACTACTCCGAGGCCGAGCTGGTCGGCAAGGGCGCCCACTACACCTACTTCGAGGGCACCAACACGACCATGCTGCGGCTGCCCGGGCTCGAGCACCGGTACACGTGGCTGGTGCAGGGCGGCACGTTCCTCGGCACGGCGGACATGTTCCGCTCGTACGGCTTCGCGGACATCACCCGCGGCGAGGACACCCACCTGGTGCGACGCCTGAAGGAGGACAAGGTCAAGATCTACTCGGCCGACCGGTTCAACTTCGTGTACTGGCGGAGCGCGGACTCGGCCATGCACACCTGGCAGGCCGACGACATCAAGCTGAACAGGGTCGCGCAGTTCTCCTTCGTCGGACACCCTGAATCCCACGTCATGCTCTGACGGCACGGACGGTCGCAACGGCTTCCCTGGACGAGGTGGTGGAGGGACCGGGCCCTCCACCACGGTTGTCGGCTCAGCGTTCGTCCGGGGGCCTGAAGATCACTCTGTCGTCTACGTAGCAATCGCAGTTGCCGCAGCCTGGGACCACGTCGGTCCTCCCCTCACCTGTCTCCCTCGACCGTACGACAGGCGATCGGCTCCTTGGCTGACCGGGAAGGTCAGAGTAGCGTTCTCGCCCTCGCACGGGCTGGACGCGGAGCCGACCATCGATGACAGGGGACAGGGAGCCGGCCGGTCCTGCGCGCATGACGCTCTGCGGTACCGTCCGGCTCACCACGGGATCTGCTCCTCCGCCTCCTGGCGGATGGCCGTGGAGATGGGGGAGTAGCGCGCGTAGAACTCCTTGCCGCACTCGAGGTCGTCGAGCGCGTCCTTGACCTCCTTGGCGAAGTGCGGCCTGGCCTGTTCGGCGGTGAGCTCCGGGAAGCCATGGGAGTCGTCGCCCAGCTTGTCGAGTTCCGCGAACATGGCCTTCTCGCCCCGCTTGGCCAGGTCACTCGGCTTGAGCGAGGTGACCGCGTAGCCCTTCGCCTTGAGGCAGTCGCCGAACGTCACGGCTAGCCGCACCAGTTCGGAGTCGCCGTCGAGCCGCCGGGCGGTGAGCCGATCAGAGAGGTCGCGTTGTAGGTTCGCCACGTCCATGATGCTGCTCACGTCCTTGTTCAGCACCACCTTGAAGGCCTTCGTGCTACAGGCCTGCTTCGCGGTCTCGAACGCTCTGAACTGCGCCTCGTTCATCCTGACCTTCGCGTTGGGATCCTCCCCGAAGTCTTCAGGGACCAGCGCGCCGGAGGCGGAGTCATGGGGATAGATGTACCGCGCGAAAGCCTGGTAGCCGTACTTGGTCCTGAACTCCTTGGCCGCGGCGTAGTCACCGTGCGCCATCTTCTTCTGTGCCTCGGTCTCCTTGGGCTCGCTCATGATGAACGGGATGTACTTGAAGCCCTTCTGCTTCATGCAGTCGGCCTTCGCTCTCTCCAGCTTCCACTTCGTCTCCTTGGCGTCCTTCCCCGCGCCGGTGGCGCTGGAGGCGACGGGCTCGGGCGCCTGGGTGGCGCATCCGGTCAGTACGGCAAGCGCCAGGGCCGCCGCGACGAAAGCTCTCATGGGATCTCCAAACAGGACATGGCAGAGTCAGCGCAGGACGGGTCCGCGATGGTCGCGTGACACGAGGACTGCGGCGACGGAGGGAAGGGCGAGCACGGCCCAGTAGGCCAGATGCCGCACGGTCAGGTACGAGCTGTTCTCCGCGATCATGGCCGTGGCCGAGAGAAGGTAGACCAGCGCCGCCATGCCCCACCGCGGGTCGCGCGCCATGCGGGCCGCGCAGACTGCCAACACCAGCAGGCCCAGTTCGAGGGCCAGTCGGGGCAGGCTGATCGGGAAGTTCGAGTCGTTCATCAGGACGGGTCCCGTCCAGATGGCGGGCACGATCGCGAGCCACCACCACCCCCAGGAGCGGGCCTTCAGCGGCCGGCCGCGCGCGGCCAACGCGAGCGACCCGGCGAAGGCGAGCGCGTAGGAGGTGGCCACGGCAGCCGGGCCGGTTGTGGCGAACAGGCCGCTCGGCGACTGGGCGTCGGACGTGATCGGCATGAGGACGTGATCGAACAACTGCGCCCCCGCCGCGACCGCCGTGGCCTTCGCCCCGGTGAGGAGGAGGAGGGGCAGCGCCAGCCGTACCCTTCCCAGCAGGACGGCCAGCACGGTGAGCGCGGACAGGGCCGTCCACAGCGGGATCGCGGCGACGAATGGCAGCAGCGCGGCGAGGTTGGCGACGGCCAGCGCGGTTACGCCCAGGTGCAGGCCGTCGGGCCAGGCGAGGCCGGGCGCCGCGTGCTCGACGCGGGTGCGCAGCCCGCCCAGCAGCAGCCCCGCTGCCTCCCTGACGTCGGGAGACCGCTGCCCTGGTTCGGCGGTGTCGAGCAGGATGTCGACGAGTTCGTCGCCGTGCGCCCTGCGATAGCCCACCGGGTAGGCCAGTAACAGCCTGCGGTAGCGCCGCTCGAGCCGCGTCACGCGAGAGCCTCACGGTCGAGGACCAGGGCCGCCGCCTCGTTCATACGTCTGGCCTCGATCCGCACGATGGCCGCCCCTTCGTCGGTGATGCGGAAATAGCGGCGGACGCGACCGTTGACCGTCTCCTCGCGATCGACGGCGAGCACGCCGCGAGCGGTGAGGCGTTCGAGGATGGCGTAGAGGGTGCCGACCGTCGGGCGGACCCGACCTGTCGACAGCTCGCCGATCCGCTTGAGGATCGCGTGACCGTGAAGCGGACCGTCGAGCAGCACGGTGAGCACGAAGTACATCGGCTCGCTGACTTCTGATGATCGTCTCGGCACGGCGGCGAACATACTCTGTTGAACAGAGCATTGCAAGGTGAAGCGCGCCGAACCGCGGCGCCACGGCCGGTCAGCTCCGCCCGGAATCCGCGACTCGCGGGCGACACCTCGTCACCGGGCACGGCCTGATAACGGCAGGCCCGTCCCCATGCGGCTGCCCGTCATCGCGGGCGGGCCGGTCGCGCTGCGCCGCAGATCGAGTACGGCGTAGCGAATCCCGGGTTACAGCGCTGCCGCGCGGAGGCGGGCTCGGGCCTGTGTCATGACCGCCAGCCGCTCGTCGCGGTCGTGGTCGTTGGGCGGCACGTTGTCGCGTTCGGCCCGCTGGTGCAGGATGACCAGCTCGGTCGCGGCCCGCTGGTAGTCGGCCATCGCGCGGCGGGCCGACGGCGTCCGTGCCTGGTGAAGGGTCTGCCAGCGGGCGCGTCCCGAGGAGAGCATGGCGATGTCATCGGGCGTGACCAGGCCTGTGGCTCGGTATAGGAGCAGGTGGCGGCCGATCGTGGCGACCAGCAGCCGGTGTTCGAGGACGATGACGGCGGTCAGGACGAGGACGACCGCCGCGCACACGACGTAGGCCTGCTTCTGCCCGGCCGGCAGGTGGGAGGCGGAGAAGACCGTGTCGTTCCACAGGATGTGGAGGAGTACGGCGCCCGCGCAGGACGCGAGGGCGATCGGGAACCGTGTCCCACCTCGCGCGATGACCGCGTAGGCGATGCCGAGCCCGGCCAGCGAGGCGCAGAGGGGGTGGGCGATCCCCATCCCCAGTCCGTGATGGACGACCATGGTGAGCACGTCGCCGTGGCCTCCCCTGGCGAACGCGGTGAGGTAGAGGGTGACGTTCTCGACGGTCGCGAACCCCAGGCCCGCCATAGCGGCGTAGACGATGCCGACGGTCAGGGAGGTGATCGCGTGCCTGCGCCACCACAGCAGCCACAGGAGCGCGGCCCCCTTGGCCATCTCCTCGAACAGCGGCGTCGTCGCGGTGCCGCCGCCGGAGGCCTTCGTCAGGACGGCGGCGGCGAGCAGCGCGATTCCTCCGCCCCAGGCGAAGGCGAAGACGAGGTTCAGCCGCGGTTTCGGAGTCAGCTGATCGATCGCGAGCACGACGACGAGCAGGACGGGCAGGGGTGCCAGTCCGACGGCGATCGACAGGACGAGGTCGGCGACGCTCCCGCCGAGCCTCGGCATGAGGGAGGCCAGGTAGCCCAAGGCGCACAGCCCGGAGATCACGATGGCGACGATCAGGCCGCCGTCCTGCCTGGACGGCCGAAGGCGCAGGCCGAGCAGAGGCGCTCGCAGTCCGTGGATGCAGGTCATCGCGGTCTCCTCTCTGTGGCGCAGAACCTGAGACCGTTTCTACCTATTTGTGGTTGCACGTCCCTTTTAGATGGCTTGCTGGAGCTTCGATGGCTTGCCGGATCGAGAAACCAGAAAGCAGCACCGCCCAACGGAGAGGGCGGTGCTGCTTTCTCTTCAGGCCGGAAGAAGCCGGGGCGACAAACGCTTCCCCGTGCCACGGCTGATCCCGACGATCCGGTGCGCCGCATGGCCGTCTGCCGACGTCTTGCCGCGATCGAGCGAGCCGCTCAGAGGCGGGTGGCCGCCATGATCTTTTTGCGCACGGGTCGTCAGCCTAGGTGATCAACTTCCATGCCACTACCAAAACACCCAAATCCGCCGGTCAATCGCAACCAGCTGCAAGTCGGACGTGGCCGAAAGGCCGGTGATCGATGACGCGGTCAGGGTGACGGGGGTCGGGGCCGCCGCCTGGGCGGTCAGCCCCAGGCGCCCGCCACCTGCTTGGTGGAGGCGTTGAGCCTGTTCCAGAGGTTGACGGTGGCGATCCCGAGGATCAGCGCGGCGAGCTGCTGCTCGTCGTAGTGCTTGGCGGCCTCCTCGTAGATCTCATCGGACACCGGCTCGGGCCGGTCGCTCAGCCGCGTGGCGGCCTCGGCGAGGGCGAGGGCCGCGCGCTCGGCGTCGGTGAAGTAGGGGGCGTCCCTCCAGCCGGCCACGGACCAGAGGCGCTCGTCGCTCTCGCCGCCCTTCTTCAGCGCACGGGCGTGCATGTCGACGCAGACGCTGCAGCCGTTGATCTGGCTCGCGCGCAGGTTGACGAGCTCGATCAGCTGCTTCGGCACGCCCGCCTGCTCCACGGTGGCGCCGACGGCCAGCAGGGCCTTCATCGCGCCGGGGACCACCACGGCCGGGTTGCCCATACGTGCTTCCATGATCATTCTCCTGTGCGTCCGCTCGTTCTGTCGATGACGGTCCTGCCCAGCGGGGCTGCGCTTCGGCCGTCACTGATATGACGACCCCGGACGGAGGAGTGTGACAGCGAGAGGAGAAAACTTTCGGGCCCGGGAGGAAAGGGCGGACACCCGCGGTCGGACCTGGCCGCCCGGATCAAGCCCGACGTCCCCCACGCGGCGCGCATCTGGAACTACTGGATGGGCGGCAAGGACAACTCCGTAACCCCGCGGCACGGGAAGGCGTCAGGAGGTGCGTGAGTCGGTCCATTCCGCGCGCACGACGGTGGCGGTGTTCCACACGGTGCCGGGCGCCAGACCGGCCTGGTGGCCGCCAGCCTTCACCACGACGCTCTCGCGCCCGAGCGCCACCCCGGTCTGCTCATCGATGATCAACCGGTCCTGCAGCAGCCCCTTGTCGCCGTCCGCTCCGTTGGCGCTCGACTCGGTCTCCATGGCGATCGCCGTACCCGATCGTCCTCGCGCGTCGGTGACCTCGCCGACGGCGGTCACGGACGGCAGCGCGGCCAGCATCCGGAAGGCGGCCCCACGCACCTTGGCGCTGACCGGCATGTCGGTGATGAGCCCGGCCGTCACCTGGAACAGCCACGCGTCCTCGGCCATGGGCGCGTCGGACTCGGTGCCCTTGCCCTCGTAGTACTTCAGCAGCCAGGCCTTCAGCCCCGCCTCGTCGTCCGGCAGCGCGGCCAGGTCGGCGAGGGTGACGTTGCGGCCGAGCCAGAACACCTCCTTGCCCGTGTGGTGGCTGGTGTACGGCTTGTTGGCGGCGACGGGGACCAGTCTTCCCACGCCCTTGCCCGGCACGGCGACCTTGATCTCCGCGGGAGATCCCGCGGCCGCCCACTTGGCCCTGTCCTCGTCGGTGGCGGGCTTGGCGCCGAGGTACTGGGAGCGGGACCACTGCCCGCGCTTGCTGACCCACATCTCGTCGCGCTGCTCCGTCACCATCACGTAGCCGCCCGGCGCCGTGAAGAGGTTCCTGCCGAGCGTCTCGGTGTGCCAGAACTCGCCCGACGTGGCCGGCTGCCGCTCGGCGCGAGTGGCGGCGACGAGGAGCACCTGCTGGGCGGTGAGCTTGACCGGAGAGCTGGACGCGGGGGCGGCCGACGGCGCGCGCGGAGCCGTACCCCCTCCGGTGCCTGCGGTGAGGACGGCGACGGCCGTGACGGCGACGGCGGCGCCTGCCAGGCTGAGCCCCCACACCAGGCGGGACTTACCCCTGCGCCTGGCGATCGGGCCTTGGGACATGGCGTAGGCGAGCTCGGACCGCCTGGTCCGCTCGTCGGTCGGGGTGTCGCCGAGGTGGGCGGGGCGGGCGGCGCGAAGCTCGTCGATCGGGTTCATGACCACTCCTCCTTGAGGCCGAGCCTGGACATGGCGGGGGCGGTGGGCTGTTCCATCTCGCGTTGCAGGCGCTTGCGCGCGCGGTGGAGTCGCACCTTGAAGGCGGGCACGGAGCAGCCGACGACCTTGGCGGCGTCGCGGGTCGAGAGTCCCTGCCAGGCGACGAGGACGAGCAGCTCGCGCTCGTCCTGGGTGAGCCTGGCCATGGCCTTGAGGACTCCGAGGCGCTCGGCCACCTGGTCGGCGACGTCGCCCGATACCCATTCGCGCAGCTCGTGGTTGAGCCCTTCGCGCTTGATCTCGTCCCTGATGTTGTCGCGCAGGACGTTCCTCGCGATCCCCAGCAGGTACGGCAGCGCGTTGCCCGGTAGCTGGTCGAGCTTGCGCCACGCGATGGCGAATGTCTCGCTCACCACCTCGTCGGCGACCTGCCTGCCCGCCCGTGCGACCACATAGGCCCACACGCGCTGGCGGCATTCGTCGTAGATGGTGGTGAACCGTTCTCGCTCATCCGTCACCGCCCAACTCCCTCATGTCTCGGGTGTGCTGACACAGAGAAGTGGTTCGAGAGCTTCGATGGTTACAGGGACATTCCTCGCGCGCAGAAAGTGCCGGCCTGCACCGGGGCATTACAGCGCGTATTCCTTCAGCTTGATGGAGTTGGCCGCCTTGGTGGTCATCTTCTCGAGGAAGCCGATGAGGAAGTTCGAGGTCAGGACCTTGTAGATGCGGTTGCGCCGGCGGACGTTCTTCGGGGCGAAGAAGCCGCCCGCGCCGTCGGCGACCCGCTGGCAGGCCTTGGCGTAGCCGCGGATCTGCTCCTCGTAGCGCGCGAAGGCGACCCTGTGGTCGCCGCCCGCCGCCGCGAGCTCACCCGCCAGCACATAGGAGGCGATGAGGGACATGCCCGCGCCCATGCCGCCCATGGTGGCGCCGTAGCCGGCGTCGCCGATGAGCGCGATCCGGCCCTTGGTGTAGTGGTCCATGTGGATCTGGCTGATGGAGTCGAAGTAGAAGCCGTCCGACTCCTCCAGGTGCGAGAGCAGCTCAGGCAGCTCCCAGCCCGCCCCTCGGTATGCCTCGGCCAGCAGCCGCTTCTGGGTGGCGATGTCGCGGTGGTGGTAGTCGAGCGAGTCCGAGGCGAAGACGCACACGACGGTGACGGAGTCCTGGTCCCCCTCGGAGGCGTAGACGAGCGAGCCGCGGCCGGGCTCGCTGTACATGAGCGACTTGCCGCTGACGCCGAGGTGGTTGGGCGCGTCGAACAGGGCGGCGTAGTACCCGGAGCTCTTCAGGAACTGCGACTCGTCGCCGAAGGTGAGCCTGCGCACGTTGGAGTGGAGCCCGTCGGCGCCGATGACCAGGTCGAACCTGCGCGTCCAGCCGCTTTCGAAGACGACGTCGACGCCGTCGGCGGTCTCGGTCATGGCCGCGATGGAGTCGTTGAACAGGTACTCCGCCCTGTCCTTTGTCAGGTCGTGGAGCAGGTGCGACAGGTCGCCGCGGGTGATCTCCACGTTGCCGCCGGTGAAGGAGGCCGGCAGGCTCAGCTGCGGCCTGCCCTCGGCGTCGATCATGACGAGCGGGCCTCCTTCGGTCTGGCGGCGGCGGACCTCGTCGAGGATGCCCATGCGCTCCAGCATCGTCATGTGCGCCTCGCCGCGGAAGTCGACCGCCTGGCCGCCCTTCCGCAGGGCGGGGGCCCGCTCGACGACGGTGACGGCGTAGCCGTACCTGAGGAGCCAGTGGGCCATGGCGGGCCCCGCGAGGCTGGCGCCGGAGATCAGGACGTGCTTCGTGGTGTTCGTCATGGGTGCAGAGTGGCGGGGCCCGCTGACCGGCCGCGCACCGTCCACGCACCGCCCGCCGCGACCAGGCGGGCGAGCGGTCAGCGGGGGCCGAACCAGCTGGTGAGCGCCTCGGTGAGCGAGCCGTCGCCCGCCGTCCACGCCACGTGCCCGTCAGGCCTGACGAGCAGGGCGTCGGCGGGCGCCGCGTCGCAGGTGCCCCTGACGATCTCCACCCGCCCCGCCCATGCCTCGGGTACGGCCCTGCCGTCGAGGACGAGCAGCAGTCCCCTGCCCGACCGCATCAGCTCGGCCACCCTGAACGTCCCTTCGGCGGTCTTGACCGTCAGGTCGGGGACGAAGCGGCCCACGAGATCGTCGGCCGAGCCGAGGTCGTAGCGCAGGCCCGCGCCGGAGACCAGGTCCGTCAGCCGCCTGTTGGCGTCGTCCGACTCCAGCAGCATCGCGAAGATCTCCCGCACCGCGTCGACGTACGGCCCCGGCCCCATCATGGCCACCTGCGCCCTGGTGTTCTCCAGCACCTTGGCCGCGACCGGTCCACGCTCGGCCGTGTAGGTGTCGAGCAGCTCCCGCCCCGCCTCGCCCCTGATGACCGCGGCCAGCTTCCACCCGAGGTTGAACGCGTCGCCGAGGCCGAGGTTGAGCCCCTGTCCTCCGAAGGGGGAGTGGACGTGGGCGGCGTCGCCCGCCAGCAGGACCCTGCCGATCACGAACGACTCGGCCAGGCGGGCGTTGTCGGTGAAGCGGGTCAGGGACCTGGCTTCGAGGACGGTGACCTCGGTGCCGCTGACCCTTCGCAGGGCGGCCTGGAGCTCTTCGACGGTGATGGCGGCGTCGCGGTCGGCGGGCGGCCCGTCGAACTCGACCACCAGCACCCTGCCGGGGACGGGCCCGTTGACGACCAGGCCGCCCGGCAGCCTGTTCCAGCCCATGGGGACGAAGTCGGCGTCGTCGAGCTCGACCAGCGCCTGGTAGCCGGTGATGACGCCGTCGGTGCCCGGGAAGGGCACGCCGGAGGCCTTGCGGACAGGGCTGCGGCCGCCGTCCGCGCCGACGAGCCACCCCGTCCGCAGCTCGTAGGGCCCTTCGGGGCCTTCGACCTGGACGGTGACGCCTTCGTCGTCCTGGGTGTAGCCGGTGAGGGTGTGGCCGCGCCTGATCTCGGCGCCTTCGGCCGCGGCGTGGTCGCCGAGGAGCTGTTCGAGGGCCTGCTGAGGGACGAGCGTCGCGGCCTTCGAGGAGTAGGCGCTCTCCCTGAGCACCCACATGCCCGCGAAGTGCCCCCGGGGCGCCGACCCGCGCCGACCGCCCGTCGACGGGAGGGCGGACGAGGGGATGCGGTCGGCCAGGCCGCGCAGATCGAGAGCGTCGACCGCGCGGGGCGCCAGCGATCCCGCCTTGACTCGCGGGTCGATCGACAGCAGCGGTTCGAGGACGACCACCTCGACCCCGCGCAACCTCAGCTCGGCGGCGACGGCCAGCCCGACGGGCCCGGCGCCCGCGACGACAGCGTTCTTCATGACGACGTTCTCCATGACGACCTCCAGAGAGTGGATCGGGTGAGAGCCACCTTCTGAGGCCGCGCTGGCAACCGCCTGTCAGCTCTCTGTCATGCTCCGTCGCCATTCATGGCAAGCGTCAACTTTTCATAAGCTTCGCGGCTTTGGTCGGCTAGACCGTCATATTTCACTTTTCGTGCGACTACTAGCAGGCTCATCACAACTGTCCCCGCTCTGATCACCACCGATCCCACCTCCAGGCGCTGACCGCCGCCGGTGACGGCCGTGACATGGGCGCGCGACTGGTCGCCGAGCGGCGGCAGGTCGACCGTCCTGGTGACGTAGCTGACCGTCTCCCCCTCCACGACCGCCTGGTAGGAGGCGCACGCCGCGGGCAGCTCGCCGGGAAAGGCCGAAGGCAGGTCCACCAGCGCCTGGGTGACGGAGCCTTCGTCAGAGCTGTAGGCCACGACGGCGGCGGGCGCGGTGCGCACCTCGGGGCGATCCAGGTCCAGCCGTGGCGCGCACGAGGAGCTCTGCCGCATGGCGGCCACTCCCTCCCTTGTCGCGCGAAGCGTGCCGTAAGGACCCGATTCGGGACCGTACGCGACGCGCATGCCCGGCGGGGCGGGAAGGAGAGCCGCACCGAGATCGCGGACGGGGGCCGGGGTCCCGGCGGCGCTCG
Organism: Nonomuraea sp. NPDC049152; assembly: GCF_040648355.1. Classification (NCBI taxonomy): domain Bacteria; kingdom Bacillati; phylum Actinomycetota; class Actinomycetes; order Streptosporangiales; family Streptosporangiaceae; genus Nonomuraea; species Nonomuraea sp. NPDC049152. The sequence continues at coordinate 380,251 of NZ_JBEZDO010000005.1, forward strand.
GCGCGGGCTCTCGCGGGACCGATCCAAGGCCGCATCCGGAGATCGACACAAGTGCCGCACATATCCCGGAAAATGCTTTCAACATGCTTTCCCCATTTCCCTGACTCCCCTCCTTTCTAAGGCATCGGAAAACCTCTCCGAGGAGATCGGCGAATACGCGTAAAATGTTCATAGAAACGCCGCGCGCCATGGGAATGCGTTTCTGACCCTCGTGATGATCATGGCATGGAGATCGATCCGCGCCGGGCGCGCGAACTCGGCATGAGCCGGCCCATCTCGCGCCGCGACTTCTTCGACGGCGTGGCCATGGCGGCGGGGGCCGCCGCCCTGGGATCCCTGGCGAGCTGCGGGAGGGACGTCGCCGCGCCCGGCAGGATCGGCACCGACGGCCTGGAGGTCCCCCAGGAGGTCAAGTTCCCCCCGGGCATGACAGGACTGCAGGGCAACACCCCGGCGGCGCTGAGCGTCCCGCACGCGCTCCGCGACGACAGGTTCTGGCAGTACGCGGGCGCGGCGCGGCCCACGGGCGAGAGCTACGACCTGGTGGTGGTCGGTGGCGGCATCAGCGGCGTCAGCGCGGCCTTCGAGTGGCTGCGCAACGATCCGAGCGCCCGTGTCCTCATCCTCGACAACCACGACGAGATCGGGGGGCACGCGCGCCGTAACGAGTTCGCGCCCAAGGGCCGCATGGGCCCGCTCATCGGGTACGGCGGCTCGCAGTCGATCGAGGCGCCCTCGGCCTGGACGGCCGAGGGCAAGGCCCTGCTCGACCGGCTCGGCGTCGAGCTCGAGAAGTTCAAGACGTACTTCGACCGGAAGCTCTACAGCGACCTCGACATGACCGACAGCGTCATGTGCGACAGGGAGAGCTTCACCGCCGAGAGGCTCGTCAAGCTCACCCCTTGGCTCACCCCCGAGCAACTGGCCGCCCAGCTGCCGATCGCGGAACAGGCCAAGAAGGACCTGGTCAGGCTCTACCGGCGGCCCCCCGACTACCTGCGAGGCCTGTCGCACGAGCAGAAGGAGGAGCGGCTGGCCGCGCTGACCTACTCCCGCTACCTCCTCGAGGTCGCCAAGGTCCACCCTGACGTGGAGCGGTTCTGCAGGACCATGTCGAGCGACGAATGGGCCTACGACACCACCTCGTTCGGCGCCATCGACGCGTGGGGCAGCGCCGGCGGCTGGGACTACCCCGGCCTCCATGGCCTCGGGCTCGACAGCGGCAAGCCGTCCAGGTTCAACTCGCCGACCATGATCAAGCAGTGGGGCGCCGACGACCCGTACGTCTACCACTTCCCCGAGGGCAACCAGGCGCTCGTGCGGATGATGGTCGGCAGGATGATCCCCGGCTTCGCCGACGCGACCGAGATGGACGAGATCACCACCGCCGCCTTCGACTACAGCGCGCTCGACCTGTCGGGCAACCAGGTGCGGTTCAGGCTGTCCAGCCCGGTGGTCTCCGTCGCCAACGGCGGCGGCGCCGACGCCGCCACCAGCGCGACCGTCGGCTACTTCGACGGCAACTCGATCAGGACCGTCCGCGCGGGCGCGGTCATCATGGCCTGCTGGAACATGATGATCCCCTACCTCGTCCCCGAGCTGCCCGCGGAGCAGCGCGAGGCGCTGCGCCAGGCGGTCAAGATGCCGCTGCTGTACGCCATGGTCCAGCTGCGCGACTGGACGGCCTGGCAGCGAGTGGGCGTCCACCACACGCGCTGGACCGGCGCCTACTGGTGCGTCTCCGAGCTCGACCACCCGGTCAGCATGCCGGGCTACGCGTGCCCGAGGGATCCCAGCGAGCCGATCGGCGTCCACATGATCGCGACTCCCGCGCAGTCGGGCATGGCGCCCTCCCACGGCGCGGTCGCGGGCAGGCATGTGCTGATCAAGACGCCGTTCAGCTTCATGGAGTACACCATCCGCGACCAGCTCACCCGGCTGCTCGGCGCGGGCGGCTTCGACCCCGAGCGGGACATCGAGGCGATCACCGTCAACAGATGGGGTCACGGTTACGCGCCGGAGTACTGTCGGCCGTGGAACGCCTTCTATCCCGACGGGCCGCTTCCCGCGGAGACCGCGCGCAGGCGGTTCGGCAGGATCGCCATCGCCAACTCCGACTCCGTTCCCGCCGCCTACGCGGACGCGGCGATCACCGCGGCCCACCGAGCGGTGACGGAGCTGCAGCGATGAGACAATGGCTGAAGATCTTCCTGGCCGGGTTCGTTCTGTGGGTGGCCACGGTCGCCGTCACCGCGTGGACGGCCAACTCCAACCTCATTCCCGCCCTCGTGCTGCTGGGCAGCTTCCTGGTGCCGGTGACGTTCGTGGTGTGGGCCTACGGGCGCGGCAGGACCGCCGACGTCACGGTCGAGCTGCTGTTCAGGGCCTTCGTCGTGGGCGGCCTGCTGGGCGTGCTCGGCGCCTCCCTGCTGGAGAGCTGGCTGCTCAGGCCCTCTGTCTGGGCCTACCTCGGGGTCGGGCTCATCGAGGAGGGCGTGAAGCTGGCCGCGCTGATCATCGTGACCAGGAGGATGGTCCGCCGTACGGCCAGGGACGGCCTGGTGCTCGGCGCGACGGTCGGCTTCGGGTTCGCGGCCTTCGAGAGCGCGGGCTACGCCTTCAACGCGCTGTTCACTCCGGTCGGTCTGTCGCTTTCGCAGCTGGTGGAGACCGAGGTGCTGCGCGGCCTTCTCGCGCCGGTCGGTCACGGCCTGTGGACGGCGATCATCGGCGGCGTGCTGTTCGGCGCGGGCAACCGCTTCACCCCCCGGGTGATCCTCACCTACCTGGGCGTCTCCGCCCTGCACGGGCTGTGGGACTCGATGAACGCCATCGCCATCGCGCTCACGCTGCTCTTCACCGGGAAGAAGTGGCAGTTCGACCAGCTTCGGATCGGCCAGGTCCCTGAGGTCACCGAGGCCCAGGTGCACATCTACACCGTCTTGGACCTGGGGGGCCTGGTGGTCATCTCGGTGATAGGGCTGCTCTGGCTGCGCGCTATCGCACGGGCCGCCGCAAAGCGGTGAACGCCCAGGACATCCTGGGCTCGACCGCCCATCCGAAGGCCGCGCGGACCGGCGGCGTGCACAGCACGGTCGCCACGACCACGCCGAGCGCGATCGACAGCGGCACGCCCAGGTGGAGGCGCTCGGCCGCCTTCACCACGAACCCGTGCAGCAGGTAGGCGTACATCGTCGCCGAGCCCAGGCCGGAGAACCAGGTGCGCTGCCGCGGTGTCACCGCCATGAACGCCGCCACCAGCACCGCTCCGGCCGCCAGCATCCCGAGCCTGATGAGGCTGCCCGTCAGGTCGTCCACGCCGATCGCGGTGTTCGCGTGCCGCCACCTGATCCACTCCGTGGGCACGAGGTCGTGCAGGGCGAGCGCGGCCACCAGCCCGGCCGCGAGCGTCGCCCCTCCGACGACCTTCATGTACGGCCTGCGCAGCAGCTCGAAGTGCTCGGGCCTGAGCATGAGCCCGAGCACGTAGAACGGCAGCAGGCCGAGGGTGCGGTTCATCGACAGCTCGTCGGGCAGCGCGCTCGTCCCCGACAGCAACGACAGCCCCACCGCGACGGCCAGCGGCCAGCGCAGCTGCTGCCAGACCGGCGTGGACAGCCGCCAGAGGAACAGCGACATCAGGAACCAGGTGAGGTAGTACGGGTCGAGCAGGCTCAGCTCCAGCTTGCCGTACAGCAGGAGCCTGGGCACCGAGTAGGCCAGCTCGAACAGCACGTACGGCACCGCGAGCGTGGCGATCAGCTTCCTCGCCTTGCCCGACGAGAAGGTGAAATTTCGTGACAGGTAGCCGCTCAGGGTGATGAAGAGCGGCATGTGGAAGATGTAGACGTAGAAGTAGAGCGCGTGCGCGATCGGCTCCTCACGCAGATCCTCGATCATGTGCCCGCAGACGACGAGCACGATGGCCAGGTACTTGGCGTTGTCGAAGTAAGGATCCCTGTCGCTCACAGCCCACGGACCCTAGCCATGCCACGGCGAACTCCGGGTGTCCTGCGGCCGAACCCTTGTCGGCGGACCGCCGTCTCCGAAGACCTGTCAGCGACCGGATCCGGAGCGTGACGCGAAAGCACAGGTCAGGACACTCCCGCGAGATCACGGTAGCGCGGCGTCCCCCGCGAGTCCCGATATTCCCGCTAATCTCCAGGTTCCTCCACTGCGCCACGGACATAATCGGTGCTAGTCTCCTGTGCGATCTTCCGAGGTGTATTTACACAAAGCGTGGAAATCGCCTCGGTACTCCGAGGTTGGGACATGAGCTCGAGAAACCGGTCGATTCGGTTCAAGATCTTTCTGTTGCTGCTCCTGCCGCTCCTGTCCCTGAGCGCGCTCTGGGGCTTCGTCCTCAACCTGACCGTGAGCGACGGCCAGGCTCTGTTCCGCGCCAACAGGCTGTACGAGACCATCGGTGTGACCTCCACCGACCTCGGGCTCCAGCTTCAGTCGGAACGGGCCGCCTCCGCCACCTCGGCGGGCAAGCGCGGCCGCGAGCTCACCGCCCAGCGAGAGCGCACCGACACCTCTCTCGCGGCCTTCGCCGCGGCCGTCGCCGCCACCGACGACGACCGGCTGCGGCAGACGCTGCGCGACACCACCGAGGAGCTCGACAGGCTCGACTCCATCCGCGCCTCGCTCGATGCCGGCCTGGAGACCCGCCTCCACACCATCAACGACTACAACCACCTGCTCGACACGCTGTTCCGCCTCTACGAGCAGCTGACCGCGGTCCCCGACCTGCCGATCTTCCAGCAGGCCAGCGCGCTGCAGGCGATGAGCAACGCCCGCGAGGTCATCTCCAGGGAGAGCGCCCTCGTCGGCGCCGTGCTCACCAACGGCAAGATGGCCGAGGCCGAGGCCGCCGCCTTCACCGAGTACGTCGCCACCCGCAAGTTCCTGCACACCCGCGCGCTGTCGACGCTCGACACCGAGCTCCGCGTGCCGTACGAGCGGTTCTTCGCTTCCCAGGCCTTCTCGCGGTTCTCGCAGGCCGAGGCGCGGATCGCGATCGCGGGCGGACCGCCGCCCAACGCCGAGGAATGGACCGAGCCAGTGGCCGAGGTGACGGCGCGGCTCGACCGGCTCGGCGCCACGTCCGCCCGCGTGCTGGCCGAGCGTTCGGCGGGCGTGTCCACCACGGTGATGGTGCGCATCGCGGTGGCCGGCGGCGTCGGCCTGCTGGCCGTCATCGCCTCGATCATCATCTCCGTCAGGTTCGGCCGCCGCCTGTCCGCCGAACTGGCGGGGCTCAGGACGGCGGCTCTCGACCTGGCCGAGGTACGGCTCCCGCGGCTGGTCGCCAGGCTGCGCGCGGGCGAGGACGTCAACGTCAGGAAGGAGGCGCCCCCGCTCAAGGTCAGCGGCGCCGCCGAGATCCTCGACGTGGCCAAGGCGTTCGCCTCCGTGCAGCGCACCGCGGTCGAGGCCGCGGTCGGCCAGGCGAACCTGCGGCGCGGCATCAGCCTGGTCTTCCTCAACCTCGCCAGGCGCAAGCAGGGCCTGCTGCACCGCCAGCTCGGCCTGCTCGACGGCATGCAGCGCCGTACGCACGACCCTGACGAGCTGGAGGATCTCTTCCGCCTCGACCACCTGACCACGCGCATGCGGCGGCACGCCGAGGGCCTGATCATCCTGTCGGGCTCGGCGCCTGGACGGGTGTGGCGCAAGCCTGTGCCCACGATCGACGTGGTCAGGGCCGCCGTCGCCGAGGTCGAGGACTACACCAGGATCGCCGTCCAGCAGCTGCCGGAGGCCGCCCTCGACGGCGCCGCCGCGGCCGACGTCGTCCACCTGGTGGCCGAGCTGCTGGAGAACGCCACCATCTACTCCCCGCCCAACACCACGGTGCAGGTGCGCGGCGACTCGGTGAGCAACGGATACGCGATCGAGATCGAGGACAGGGGACTCGGCCTCGCTCCCGAGGAGTACGCCAGGCTGAACGGCCTGCTCGTGAACCCGCCCGAGTTCGACCTGGCCGACAGCGACAGGCTCGGTCTGTTCGTGGTGGCCAAGCTCGCGGCCAGGCACGGCGTGAGCGTATTGATCCGGGCCTCGCCGTTCGGCGGAACCACCGCTATCGTGCTGATCCCGCGCGGTCTGCTGGTGGAGCGGCCCGCACTGCCGTCCGCCGAGCCGTCCAAGCGCGACAGGAAACCCCTTGCGCTGGTCGGCGGCACGACCACGACCCACAAGGGTCTGCCGAGGCGGGTAAGGCAGGCCAACATCGCACAGCAACTGAAGGCCCCCGAGCCAGAGCCAGAGTCACGCCCAGAAAGATCGCCAGACGAGGTACGCGACCTGTTCTCCGCCTTCCAGCGGGGCACCGAGCGCGGCCGAGAAGAAGAAGCCCAGGAGGGGGACCTATGACGACACCCACTGCGAACACCGGCGAGCTGAACTGGCTCCTCGACGATCTCACGACCAGGGTGGGCGCCGTCAGACAGGCGGTGATCCTGTCCACTGACGGCCTGGCCGTCGGCTACTCGCGGGGTCTTGCCCGTGAGGACGCCGAGCACCTGTCGGCCGTCGCCGCCGGGTTCCAGAGCCTGGCCCGCGGTGCGGGGCGGCATTTCGGCGGTGGCGACGTGCGCCAGACCATCGTGGAGATGGAGGCGGCGTTCCTGTTCGTCACGGCCGCGGGGCAGGGCACCTGCCTTGCCGTACTGGCCAACTCCGACGCCGACGTCGGCCATATCGCCTACGAGATGGCGATGCTGGTCAAGCGCGTCGGGCAGCACATCTCGACTAATCCCCGCGTGTCATGAACCAGTGGATGGACGAGGAAGCCGGACCCTTCGTCCGGCCCTATGCTCTGATCCGGGGTAGAACCCGCTCGTCAGGGGAGAACCTCGACCTGATCGCGATGGTGACCGCGACGGATCCCGCCTCAGTGGAGGGCTCCGCCGCGGGGCTCGGGCCCGAGCAGAACGCGATCCTGCGCGTGGCCCGCACCCCCATCTCGGTGGCCGACGTGGCCGCCGAGCTCGACCTGCCGGTCGGCGTCGTCCGGGTCTTGCTGGGCGACCTGCGCGACAACGGCCTCATCTCGGTGGCCTCCTCGGCAGGGCCACGTCCGAGTGAGCGCATTCTCAAGGAAGTGATCAATGGACTCCGGGCTCTCTGAGGATCCCGTAGCGCTGAAGATCCTCATCGCCGGCGGATTCGGCGTGGGGAAGACCACCCTGGTCGGCGCTATCAGCGAGATCAAGCCGCTGCGCACGGAAGAGGTGCTGTCCGACATCGGCGCCGGTGTCGACGACCTCGACGGCGTGGAGGGCAAGACCACCACCACGGTCGCCATGGACTTCGGCCGGATCACCATCCGCGAGGGCCTGGTCGTCTACCTGTTCGGCACCCCCGGGCAGGAACGCTTCTGGTTCATGTGGGACGAGCTGTCCTACGGCGCGCTCGGCGCGGTCGTGATCGCCGACACTCGGCGGCTGACGGACTGCTTCCCCTCCATCGACTACTTCGAGCAGCGCGGCACACCGTTCGTGGTGGCCGTCAACTGCTTCGACGGCGCGGCCACCCACAGCGTCGAGGACGTGCGGATCGCCCTCGACCTGGACGACGACGTGCCCGTGCTGCTGTGCGACGTGCGCAGGCGCGCCTCCGCCAAGGAGGTCATGATCTCGCTCGTCGAGCACTCGCTCAGGACCCTCACAGCGCCCGGAGCCCGTTGATCACCTCACGCAGCAGGCTCTCGGTCGGAGAAGCGGCCGCCGGCACCGGCGGCCGCACCAGAATCAGCCCGTGATCGAGCAGGTCGCCCAGCAGCACCCGCACCACGCCCACCGGCAGCCCCGTCTCGGACGCGACCTCCACCACAGGTCCCGTACGGCCCAGCGTCACGTACTCCAGCAGCCGCCGATGCTGCGAGCCCAGATCGGACTGGGAGGGCACGGGCGCGCCGGTCGAGGTGATCACGGAGAGCAGGTCGAACGACGACGATGACGACGACCTCGTGCGCCCCCTGGTCATCGCGTAGGGCCTGACGACAGGCCCGGCCTCCTCGTCCACCCACTCCATCTCGGCCCCCGTGCCGCGATCGTTTCCCTCGCTCCGCTCGGTCATGACCCATCCTGTTCGCTGTCCTGACGGCCACGCTGCCACCCCGACTGCAGGGACGACAGCAACGCCCTGGTCTCTTCGGGGGAGCGCTCGTCGGCGGGCTGTTCTTGGGGCGGGGGGCTGGGTTGTGCCAGGCGGGGCGGCAGGTTGGCCTGCCGCACCCTGCGGGGAAGCGACGCAGGGGCCTCTTCGACCGGTTCGGCGAGCGTGGGAGCGGCCAGCGGCCGCACCTTGACGGCCTCGAAGGGCCCTCGAGGCTTGGCGTCCTCGAACGGTCCCCTGACGGCGGGCTCGGGCACGTCGATCCGTTCGACCCTGACGTCCACCCGGCGGGAGGTACGGGTCCTGCGTGGCAGGTCGGCCGCGCCCTCCTTCTTGATCGGGCGCACCCTGTCCTGGATCGGGGGCCCTTCGATGGACGCCAGCGCCTCGGTGAGGGCGTTCGGGATGAGCACGATCGCGGTCGTCCCGCCGTACGGCGACTGCTTGAGCGTCACGCTCACGCCGTGCCTGGCGGCGAGCATGCCGACGACGGAGAAGCCGAGCCGCTCGGTCTGGGAGGCGTCGAACTCCTGCGGGCCCGCGAGCCGCGCGTTGATCGCCTGCCGGTCCTGGAGGGACAGGCCGAGCCCTCGGTCCTCGATCTCGACCGCGAAGCCCCTGGCGACCGCCTCGCCCCTGATCGAGACCTCGTTCTCCGGCGAGGAGAAGACGGTCGCGTTCTCGATGAGCTCGGCGAACAGGTGCATGAGGTCGGCCACGGCGCCGCCCGAGACGCCGCATTCGGGCATCGGGTAGACGCGGACCCTGGTGTAGTCCTCGACCTGCGCGGCCGCGCCGTTCAGCACGTCCTCGACGGGGATGGTGCCGCGCCACTTGCGGCCCGCCGTACCGCCTGACAGCAGCACCAAGCCCTCGGCGTGGCGGCGCATGCGGGTGGTGAGGTGGTCGAGCCTGAACAGGTTCTCCAGGGCCTCGGGGTCCTCGGCGTCGCGCTGCATGCCGTCCAGCAGCTTGAGCTGGCGCTGGAGCAGCCCCTGGCTGCGGCGGGCGAGGTTGCGCAGCGCCAGCGCCACGCCCTCGCGCATCCTGGCCTGCTCGACCGCGGCCTCCACCGCGGTGCTCTGCACGCTGTCGAAGGCCGTGGCCAGGTCCTTGATCTCGCTGGTCGCCAGGGGCGCGACGACGATCGGCGGCGCCTCGGCCGCCACGTCGACGGTCTCGCCGCCGCGCAGCCGCGCGACCACCCGCGGCAGCCTGACCTCCGCCAGGTCCAGCGCCGTACGGCGGAGCGCGGCCAGCTCGGTGGTGACGACGCGGCCGACCCTGATGGAGATGAAGATCGAGAACGCGACCGCGATGAGGCCGAGCACGCCCGCGATGACCGCGCGCACCAGGATGGCCATGCCCGCGGGCTCCATCCTGGCCAGCAGCACGTCTCCCGCGTCCCATGTGCCCTGGGTGTAGGTCTTCAGCACGGGGTCGGCCGTCGAGCGCCAGTCGGAGACGTCATGCCTGACGCCCGACAGTATGGAGGTGATCGAGCCCTGCATGACGAGGTACTGGGGCGAGCCCGCCAGCGTGTCGAACGGCTGGCGCAGCTCGCCGTCCAGCTCGCTCCGCGCCTTGTCGAACTGCAGCGTGCGGGCGCCTTCCAGCCTGGCCATGAGCTCGCGGTCGGGCGCGGTGAGGGCGCCGCTCGTGGCGACGACCAGCGTGTGCTGGCGGTGCAGCAGCTCGCGTGCCTGCTCGACCGCGATCAGCGCGTTGGACTGCTGGTAGAGGGTGATGTCGGTGCTGAGCGCGAACGTGCCGTAGAGGCGGTAGATCGCGTCGGAGATCGCGGCGTAGTCCGTCACGAGCCGCGAGGGGGCCAGCAGGCCCTCGTCGGCCAGCCTTCTGATGTCGTCCAGCCGGTCGATCTGCGCGAAGACCACCCTGAGCTGGGCCTTCATGTCATTCGAGAGGGCCGACTGCGTGTCGTCGGCGTTCGCGCTCGCGACGAGCCTCCTGCGCGCCTTGTCGGTCTCGGTGCGGGCCTTGGCCAGCGCGGCAGGACCCGACGCGGTGCGCGCCAGCCGCTCCGCGGTTACCAGCCGTTCCTGCTGGAGGTTATACACCACGCTGTCCGCGCCGTTGATCACGCCGGTCCAGATGGTGTCGACCTTCAGCAGGTTGAGCGCCTCACCGGTGGTGGTGCTGGCTGCGAACCCCCAGAGCGCGACGAGAGACACCAAGGGGACGACGAGCAGGGCAGCGATCTTGAATCGTATGGATCTGCTCGATGCCATGACACCCGCTCCCGTATAGAGATCGCGGGAGAGAATAGCACCGAGCTAGGCGAATATCTTGGCTCATTCGTGAGAAAGTTGTGACATGTCAGGAAATCGGGGCTAGTGAGGTAGCCCTCATCCGGACCCACTGGAGACGGACCAACCGCGCCGCCAGCACCGCGAGCAACGCCACCTCGGCCGCCAGCAGCCCCCGCTCGACCAGACCGATCATGACCCTGTCGCCGGGCAGCGCCACGTAGGTGATCGCCAGCAGGCCGAGACCGCCTGCCAGCGCCAGCCACTCCACCGGCCTGGCCACGGCCTTCCACCGCTCGTCCGCGGCGAGCCTCGGCACCAGCAGCGCCGCCGCCGCGGGCAGGCTGACGAACGCGGCCACCGACACGTAGCGGTGGATCTGCGCGGTCAGCGTCATGTCCATGCCGAGCGGTGTGGTGGGGATGATCGCCGCCACGATCAGAGCCCCGCTCCACACCATCATGAGCCGTTCGGGCATGCCCCTGACGGGCGCCCCCGCGGCCCGCAGTCCTGCCAGCAGCGCGAACGAACCCAGGCCCATCGCCGCCATCGCCATCTCCGTGACGCCCCCGCGGTCGGCCACGGCGTACTCGCTGATCGTCACGTTCATCGGGTCGAGGTAGGGGTCAGGGTCGAACTGCCCGACCACGATCGCGATGACCGAGAAGAGGATCAGGGAGCAGGCGAGGAGCGGATACAACCTCTTCAGCGGGGCCATAGGTCGAGAATGGCCCTGCGCGTCCCTCGCGCCATCCGGCGTCACCCCTGAGACACCCCCGACCCGACCCCGACCCCGCCCCCGAACGACCCCTGCCCGCATCGCGCCTCAGGCGGGCGAGCGCGCGCCCCGCCTCGCCGTAGTGGAAGATGGAAGGGATGATCAGCCGACCGGAGCAACCGAACCCCGCCGCGATCGCCGAGCTGTACCGGCGGTGCTACGCGGGCCCGCCGTGGTCCGAGTCCCCCGCGCAGCTCGACGCCTACCCCGACCGGCTCCAGGCGGCCACCGCCAAGCCCGGCTTCACCGTATGGACCGCGACCGACGACGACGGCCGCCTGATCGGCGTCTGCTACGGCTGGCCCTCCCCCGCCGACCTGCCGGACGAGCGCGTCTACGGCCTCCTCACCACCGCCTTCGGCCCCGCGGGGGCGGCCGAGCTGACCGGCGGCGCCTTCGAGATCGTCGAGTTGTTCGTGGACCCCGACGCCCAGGGCAAGGGGATCGGCAAGGCCCTGCTCACCGCCGCCGTCGATGGCCGGCCGAGCGCATGGCTCATCACCCTGCCCGACTCCCCCGCCGCCGCGCTCTACCGTGCCATGGGCTGGCGACAGGCGGGCAGGTTGCCGACCGATCCCGCTCTGACCGTCTTCACCCTCGATCGCCGAGGGGAGCGCGCGTCAGAGGGCCTCACGGCAGGCGGCGCAGACCCGAAGGCCTGAGGCGGCCGTGCCGGTGCAGATGTCGCGCTGCGCGGGGTGCCTGAAGCACAGGCACTGGCAGGCGGTCTCCTGCTCCTCGACGTCCCAGATCCCTTCGGCCTGCTCGCCGATGAAGCCGGCGTTGTCGAAGAAGTCGGCCAAGGGCCGCAGCACCGCCTCCCCCAGCGGCCTGAGGGCCTGCATGAACGTGGCGGCGAGGGGGCCGAAGGTGTCCGACATCTCCCGCAGGAGCTCCGGCGTGCTGTCCGGTTTCTCCTCCGGAGGAGCCCAGCGCATCGAGTCCGCGCTCAGGCTCTCCCAGTCCTCCACCACGCCGTCGATGGCGTCGAGTACGTGATCAGGGTCGCTTCGCATGGTCGTGCTCCAAACAGATTGTTCGGATAGCACCAGGTTACGCGAAGGACACGCCCACGCCCCCGCGCGTCCGGCCCCCGTAGCGCTCGATCTCGGCGGCCAGGTCCAGCGGCTTGATGGTGGAGCGACCCGCGAGCACCTCCTCGGTGATGAGCTCGGCGGGCAGCAGCCACGAGACCTCGAACTCCAGCCCGTCGGGGTCCTTGGCGTACAGGGCCTTGGTCGTGGAGTGGTCGGACGCGCCCGCCAGCGAACCGAGCTCGCTCAGCTTGCCCGCGATGCGCCGCAGCTCCTCCAGCGTGTCCACCTCCCAAGCCAGGTGGTAGAGGCCGACGGTCGAGCGCCCGGCGGACGAGGGGCCCGCCTGCGCGCCGATCTGGAACAGGCCGAGATCGTGATCGTTGCTGGAGCCCCCCGCCTGCAGGAAGGCCGCCCCCGGCATGCTCATGACCACCTCGAAGCCGAGGGCCTCGCGGTAGAAGGCGACGCTTCGCTCGACGTCGCGAACGTAAAGCACCGCATGGTTCAGGCGTTGTACCGGCATGACAACCAATATAGATGAGAGTTCAAGTAAACTCGAGAGCATGACCCGATGGCTGGATGACGACGAGCAACGCACCTGGCGCAACTACATGGCGGTGACCCAGCTCGTCCAGGAGGCGCTCGACCGGCAGCTCCAGCGCGAGGCGGGCATGCCGCACACCTACTACATGATCCTCGTGGCGCTCTCCGAGGCGCCCGACCGCTCGATGCGCATGCACGAGCTGGCCCGCAGGGCGCAGTCCTCCCAGAGCCGTCTCTCCCACGCCGTCGCCCGGCTGGAGGAGCGCGGCTGGGTGCGCCGCGACCCGTGCGCGGCCGACCGGCGCGGCAACGTCGCCCAGCTCACCGACGCGGGGTTCGCGGCCCTCTCCGCCGCCGCGCCCGGCCACGTCGAGGAGGTACGGCGCAGCCTGTTCGACGCCCTCACCCCTGAGCAGGTCGCCCAGCTCGACGACATCTGCACGGCGGTGCGGAAAACCCTGGAGTCGTAGCGCGAAACTGTCGGTGGCACGCCGTACCGTACCCCGGGGGAATTCTCGAGAAGGGGCGAGGCATGCACGACGACAAGCAGCTCTTCCAGGCGGTCCACCTGATCGCGGCCAGGTTCGCGGGCCAGCCCGTGCCGGTGGTGATGGCCGCGCTGACCAGCCATCTTCCTCACGCGCCCGGCATCTCGGCGCCCGAGATCCGCAGGATCGCCGAGGAGATCAGCGTGGGACGCGACCCGTCAGGGCTGTGACGCCTTGACCTCCACGGACATCCGACACAGGATTAGGCGGTAATCCAAACTAATTGGGAGACGCCATGTACGAGCCCACCCCTGAAGACCGGTTCACCTTCGGCCTGTGGACGGTCGGCTGGCAGGCGCGCGACCCGTTCGGCGACGCCACCAGGGCGCCGCTCGACCCGGTGGAGAGCGTGCACAGGCTGGCCGAGCTGGGTGCCTACGGCGTCACCTTCCACGACGACGACCTGCTGGCCACCGAGCCCGACAGGGACAGGGCGGTGGCGGCGTTCAAGAAGGCGCTGGGCGAGACGGGGTTGAAGGTGCCGATGGCGACCACCAACCTGTTCACCCATCCGGTGTTCAAGGACGGCGCCTTCACCAGCAACGACCGCGATGTGCGCCGCCACGCCATCCGCAAGGTCATCCGCAACCTCGACCTGGCCGCCGAGCTGGGCGCGACCACCTACGTGTGCTGGGGAGGGCGCGAGGGAGCCGAGTCCGACGCGGCCAAGGACATCAGGTCCGCGCTGGCCCGCTACAAGGAGGCCATGGACGTCCTGGCCTCCTACGTGATCGACAAGGGCTACGACATCAGGTTCGCAATCGAGCCCAAGCCCAACGAGCCGCGCGGCGACATCCTGCTGCCGACGATCGGCCACGCGCTGGCGTTCATCAACTCCCTCGAGCACCCCGAGATGGTCGGGCTCAACCCCGAGGTCGGCCACGAGCAGATGGCGGGCCTCAACTTCGTCCACGGCATCGCGCAGGCGCTGTGGCACGGCAAGCTCTTCCACATCGACCTCAACGGCCAGCACGGGCCCCGCTACGACCAGGACCTGGTCTTCGGCCACGGCGACGTGAAGAGCGCCTTCTTCCTGGTCGACCTGCTGGAGCATGGCGGCTACGACGGTCCTCGCCACTTCGACTACAAGCCGCCGCGCACCGAGGACGCCGAGGACGTGTGGGTGTCCGCGGCCGCCAACATGCGCACCTACCTGATCCTGAAGGAGAAGGCCGCCGCGTTCAGGGCCGACCCCGAGGTGCGGGAGGCGATGACCGCCAGCAGGGTGTCCGAGCTGGCCGTCCCCACGCTCGCGCCCGGCGAGACCTACGACGACCTGCTGCGGGAGGAGGCGCCCGACGCCTCGCGCGGCTACCACTTCAGCCGGCTCAACCAGCTCGCGCTCGAACACCTGCTGGGTGTTCGGGGGTGACGCTCGTCGCGGGGGTCGACTCCTCCACCCAGAGCTGCAAGATCGTCATCAGGGACGCCGCCACCGGCGACCTCGTACGGCAGGGCCGCGCCGCCCACCCCGACGGCACCTCTGTGGACCCCGAGCACTGGTGGACCGCGCTCCAGACGGCCATCACGCAGGCGGGCGGCCTCGACGACGTGGCCGCCATCAGCGTCGCGGGCCAGCAGCACGGCATGGTCTGCCTCGACGAGACCGGCCGGGTCGTGCGCGACGCGCTGCTCTGGAACGACATCCGCTCCGCCGCCTCCGCCGCCGACCTGGTGGCCTCGCTGGGCGCGCGGGCCTGGGCCGACGCGGTGGGCAGCGTGCCCGTGGCCTCGTTCACGATCGCCAAGCTGCGGTGGCTGGCCACCCACGAGCCCGACCACGCCGCCCACACCGCGGCCGTGTGTCTGCCGCACGACTGGCTCACCTGGCGGCTCACGGGCGCCCACGGGCTGGAGACCCTGACCACCGACAGGGGCGACGCGTCCGGCACCGGCTACTGGTCGCCCGTCACCGGCGCCTACCGCGACGACCTGCTCAAGGCGGCCTTCGGCGCGGTCCCCCTGCTCCCCCGTGTCCTCGGCCCCCTCGACTCCCCCGGAACGACCGGCGCTCTCAAGATCTCCTCAGGAACCCAGGGTGCCTGGATCACCGAGGGGATCCCTCTTGCGGCGGGCACGGGCGACAACATGGCGGCCGCCCTGGGCGTGGGCGCGCGGCCCGGAGACGTCGTCGTGTCCGTCGGCACGTCCGGCACCGCGTTCGCGGTCGCCGACGCACCCAGCCGTGACGCCAGTGGCGCGGTGGCCGGGTTCGCCGACGCCACGGGGCGCTTCCTGCCGCTGGTGTGCACGCTCAACGCGGCCAGGGTCCTCGACGCGGCCGCCGCGATGCTCGGCGTCTCGCTGGACGAACTGGGCTCCCTGGCCCTGCAGGCGCCTCCTGGCGCCGAGGGGCTGACGCTGGTGCCGTACCTGGAGGGGGAGCGCACCCCCAACCTGCCCGACGCCACGGGCGCGGTCCACGGTTTGCGTCTGTCCACGTCCACGCCCGCCCACCTGGCTCGCGCGGCGATCGAGGGCATGCTGTGCGGGCTCGCCGACGCCCTCGACGCGCTCGGCCTGTCACCCCAGCGGGTCCTGCTGATCGGCGGCGGCGCGCGGTCCGAGGCGGTCAGGCGCATCGCCCCCACCGTCTTCGGCCGTCCCGTGGTCGTTCCCCCACCGGGCGAGTACGTCGCCGACGGGGCGGCGAGACAGGCGGCATGGCTGCTGTCGGGCGGCCCGGAACCTCCCGCCTGGTCGACGGGCTCTCCCGCCACCCACGAGGCCGACCCCACCCCAGGGCTGCGCGAACGCTACGCGGCGGCCAGGGCGATGACGTTCGGCAACCGCTAGCGCACGGTGTGGTGAACGGCGTGGACCGAGCCGTCCGGTGCGACGCGCTCACTCCAGGCGGGTGAAGCCCCACGGCGTCGCCCACGTTCGGGCCCAGATCTGACGCCATCGGCCGTCCATCCGCGCGCGCTCTTCGGGATCGGGCGAACTGACGTATCCGCGTGGCGCGACCACCCGGGTGGATACGCCTCGTCGTCCCTTCGCGGGATCCGGTGCCCTCTCGCCTTCGCCATCCGCCTGCGTCGCGCGACCTCGTCCATGTGGAGCAGCCACAGCCGGCGGGCGGTCTCACGTTCGTCCAGGGCTCGTTCGAGGGAGTCGGGGTCGCGCTCCGGCCGTTTCGGGATCCGGGCGCTGACCGTGAGGTGATACCACGTGGCGCGAAAGCCGTAAGGGGAGAAATGGCGCGCGCACTCTTTCAGCGCGTGCAGCCCATGGCCGATCGGGAGGCTGTGGTCGCGGACCTTGCCGGCCAGCGAGGGGAAACCGGGCACGTCAGCGAGTCTTACGGTCGGCGCGTTCCTCTGCCACGGCGAAACGGGTGGGGCAGGCCCGTCAGGCCGACGCGGACAGGTCGCTGGACTCCTCGACGGAGTCGGAGAACGCGCGGTACGTCGGGCAGGGCCAGCGCCACATGCAGCTGCGGCACCGCAGGATCGGGTGGGCCGCGTCGCTGGTGATGCCTCCCGCGTCGCGTGGCTGGTGAAGGTCGAGCAGCCGCAGCCCGAGCTGGGCGAACATCAGCAGGTCGTCGCGGGCGTCGGCGAGGAAGTCGAGATCTTCTGAGGACAAACGGGTGCGGACGGGGACATAGCCATCCAAGTTGACCAGGCTGCGCAGGCGTCTGGTCTCCTCGCGCCACGAGGCGGACTTCTCGGCGCGGAGCATCAGCACCTCCAGATGCTCGCGTAGTCGACGGCGGTGCGGGTCCTCTAGGTGATCATCGTTCATCGACTTCCTCCCCCGACGGGCCCGGCGCACCGGCTTCGTAGTGTCAAGCTTCGCGTACTCTGCGTTTTCATGAGGCCGAAACGGGGGACAAAAACCCGACCGCTCCCTATCGGCGTGAGAACGTGACCCAGAGCCTCAGCGCCGCTAGCCTGCCCATGTGGAGCTCAAGGTCTCGACTCGATCACATGCCGGCCACGCCCTCGTGGCGATCGCCGGTGAAATCGACCTGTACACGGCGCCCCGCCTGCAGTCGGAGTTCACCCGGCTACTGCAGGAAGGGCCCACCCGTGTGGTCATTGACATGTCCCTCGTGGATTTCTGCGATTCCACAGGGATGAACGTGCTGCTCTCGGCGCTCAAGCGGGTGAGGGAGCGTGGCGGCCAGTTCGAGGTCGCTGCGCCGCGGCCTGCCGTACGGAAGATTCTGCAGGTCACGGGCCTCGACTCGGTCTTCACCGTGCACGAGGAAGTGCCTGAGGAGCTGTTGATCTCCGAGGGCTCGTGACGGACACAGCGGTCGTCATCCCTGCCAAGGACGAGGCCGAACGCATCGGCGCGACCGTGGCCGCGGCCATGGACCTGCCGGGCGTCGATCTCGTCGTGGTCGTCGACGACGGCTCGGCAGACCAGACGGGCCGGGTCGCGCGCGCGGCGGGCGCCAGGGTCGTACGGCACAGCCGCAACCGTGGCAAGGCCGGCGCCATGGAGAGCGGCGCCGAGGCGGTGCGGCTGCTCGACGGGCCGACGCCCAGGCACCTGCTGTTCCTGGACGCGGACCTCGGCGACACCGCCCACGCCGCCTCCGCCCTGGTGGAGCCGGTACGCGCAGGGGAGGCGGACATGACCATCGCGGTCTTCGCCACCCGGGTCAAGCTGGGCGGCCACGGCATGGTGGTCCGCCTGGCGCGCGACGGGATCAAACGGGCATCCGGTTTCACCGCCGCCCAGCCGCTCAACGGCCAGCGCTGCCTGACCAGGGACGCCTTCGAGGCGGCTCGCCCGCTGGCGCACGGGTTCGGCGTGGAGACGGCGCTGACCATCGACCTGGTGCGCAAGGGGTTCAGGGTGGTGGAGGTCGAGGTGGACATGGCCCATCGCGCTACCGGGACCGACTGGCGTGCGCAGGTGCACAGGGCCAGGCAGCTTCGGGACGTGGCGCGGGCGCTGGCCACCCGGGAGCCGATGATCAGGGACAACTTGGCGAAGATCCGCCTCTGACCCTCTTCGGCCGGACGGGCTCCCGCGTGCCTGACTCTCGACGCCAGGCCTCCGCCGGCCGAGGTCTCCTGGGGGGCGACCGTTGCTCCCTGCGCCGGTGGGGACGGTGGTTCCGCCCGGTCGGCACGGTCCGGGCGTGAGTGCTGCTGATGATGTGCTGGAATTTCCGGGTGACATCGCAGGCGGGAACCGAGCCCAGGCCGACGTCGGCCGCGTTCGGCGCCTCCGTGCTCATAGCCGTGTCCGTCCTGCTGACGGTCACGATCGGGCTGCTCGGCCCCTCGGCGATGGTTCCCCCGCTGGCGGGTCCCGGATGGCAGCCGCCGTACTCGCTGGACGTCCACCCCGCGTCCCACCTCGTCGTCGCGCTCGGGGCGCTGGCCGTCGTCGTCGGCGGGCTCGGGCTGTTCGCCGCGCTCAGAAGCCGCAGGATCCCCACCGCGCGATACGTGCGCGGCCTGGTCATGGCGGGGTGTGCCGCCGCCGTGGTGCTCGCCTTCCTCCCGCCGTCGGGCTCGGCCGACCATCTCAACTACGCCGCCTACGGGCGCATGGTCACACTCGGCCTCGACCCCTACGCGCACGGCGCGGTCGACCTGCCCGGCGATCCCGTCGCCGCGGCGGTGGAGCAGCCGTGGCGGGAGGAGCCCAGCGTCTACGGCCCCGTCGCCACGGCGGTGCAGGCGCTGGCGAGCTGGATCGGCGGCGACTCCGTCCGGCTGACGATCTTCGTGCTCGCGCTGGTCAACTCGGCCGCGTTCATCGCGACGGGGCTGCTCCTCGACCGCTTCACCCGCGACGATCCCGCCCTGCGGTGGCGGGCGGCGCTGCTGTGGACGGCCAACCCGCTGCTGCTGTACCAGCTCGTCGCGGGCCTGCACGTGGACACGCTGGCGATCGCGTTCATGGTGGCCGCGCTGGTGCTGAACGGCACAGCAGGGGCGGGAGCGATGCTCGGGCTCGGCGTGGCGGTGAAGCTCAACGCGGGCCTCGTCGCGCTGGGCCCCGCGTGGGAGCTGCGCCGCCGTCCCAAGCGGCTCGCGCTGGTCGCCGGGACGGCGCTGGCCGTGGCGGGCGCGGGCTATGTGTGGGCCGGCGGCCACGCCTTCGACCAGGTGAGCAGGGCGGGCAAGTCGATCTCGCTGGCCTCGTTCTGGAGGCTCGTCCAGGGCTGGCTGCAGGCCGTCGTCGGCACCGGCAGCGCCTACAGGGGCGAGATCCAGGTCGGCGCGTTGGTCGTGATGGCGCTGCTGGCGTGGGCGCTGTTCAGGCTCCACCGGCCACCCGCCGACGGGGTCGGGGTGGCCGCGGTGCTGATCGTGGCGTACGTGTTCGCCACGCCGTACATCCTGCCCTGGTACGACGGGCTGGCGTTCGCGCTGGTGGCGATGCTGGCGGCCACGGGAGTGGAGCTCTTCCTCGTCGCCCACCTGACGCTGCTGTCGCTGGCCTACCTGCCCGCCAGGGTCGAGGGCCAGCCCGCCGATCTGGCGTGGCTGACGACCGTCGTCAGGTCGCAGGTGGTGCCGTGGACGCTGCTGGCGTTGACGGCGGGTCTTGGGTGGTGGGCGTGGCGAGCTGGAGCGCGCGCACGCAGGCGGCCAGAGTCAGCGGCACCGCGACCGTGAGCGCCATGGCGGGGATCGCGATGCCGGAGTCGTTGATGAGGAACCCGACGAAAGCGCACGTCAGCGCCCCGAACAGGCCGGCGCGCAGGGTGGGCGCGAAGCCGTAGGCGCGGCCGAGGGCCGAGGCGCCCCACCGCGAAGGCCGGTCCAGCACGAAGAACAGGAACGCCAGCGCCACCAGCGACAGCAGGGTCAGCTGCCAGTTCCCGACGGTGATGCCGATCATGGAGCTGAACTTCCGCCACACCACGGTCAGCGCCTGCCCGTCGATGATCTGCTGGATGAACGTGCCGAGGTGGGTGCGCTGGTCGGCGGGCCGCAGCCAGTCGGCGAACGCGATGGTCCCGATGAGGACCGCGCCCGCGAGGCCGACGAGCAGCAGCTTCAGCAGCGACACCTTGCGGCCCGACAGCAGGATGAGGAAGACCGCCAGCCCGATCACGAACGCGGGAACCCCGCCGAAGTCGGCGCCCCACGCCGGCCAGCCGTCCGCGAACACGGCGAGCGCCCCGTAGGCGGCGCACAGCAGCACCACCAGGGGTCTGCCGAGACGGCCGAGCAACCATTGGGCCACGCCCGCCAGCGCCAGGATCGTGCCGGTCGCGCACACGGCGAAGGCGATGTTGCTGAAGCCGTAGAAGCGGCCTCCGGTCACGGGCTCGTAGCCGGTGACGGCGTTGACCTGCAGCTTGGAGCCGGTCATCACGTCGAGGACCAGCGCAAGCGAGCTGATGGCGGCCACGACGGTGAGCGGTCCGAGCACGTGCGCACGCCACGGGCCCGCGAAGGCCAGCCCGGTGATGAGCCCCGCGAAGCCGAGGATGGTGACGATCAGGGCCAGCATGGCGCCGGGCAGACTCCACCACGGCACGAGCTGGGCGAGGAAGGTGGACACCGCGATGGCCCCGCTGACGACGGCGACCACCTGGACGGCGACGAGCACCCGCGAGGTCGCCGCGTCGGCGTTCTCCGACCCCGCTGATGACCTGCGGCGGCGCAGGACGATCGCGGCGATGGCGTAGAAGAGCACCTGCACCGCCACGAAGACGGCGAAGAACGGCCCTCTCACTTCGCGGAGCACCTTGCTGGCGAGGTTCTGGTCGGCGAGTGTGGCGACGGTCTCCGCGACGGAGGACGGCGCGGCGCCGTCGTGCTCCCAGGTCCTGCCGACCACTCCGTCGGGGCGCTCGACCCCGAGCAGGCGCAGCGCGGTGGCGGTCAGGTCGGTGATCGTGACCAGCGAGTCCTGGCGGGTGGAGGCGGCGGTCAGCAGCCCGTGAGGGAAGGGACCTCCCTTGGCGACGGCGACGTGGAGCTGGGCGGTCCCGGAGGTGTCGGACACGCCGGCGACCAGGACGGTGGTGTCGGCCGGCAGCCGGTCGAGGAGGGCGCCGATGGTGCGGTCGACACCGACCATGGCCGCCACCACCTGGGTCGGGTCGGGATCGGCGGGGATGCCGTCGGCGTCGCGCGGCCCCAGGTTCCATGCGGCGGCGAGCGAGTCGGCCTCCATCACCACGAGGTCGAAGGAGGCCGGGTCGGCCAGCGCCTCGGGCGTCTCCGCGTAGTGGGGCACCCTGCCCGTCCTGTCGGCCGCGCCGAGCGCCGCGCCAGGGCCGATGGCGGCCACCTTGCCGCCCGCGTCGGCCACGGCCTGGCCGAGCGTGCCGAGCATCGCGTTGTAGCCGGTCGTCCGCTGGAAGGCGGTCAGCGCCGCCCAGTCAGGGACGGCTCCGCCGACGGGAGGGCGGGGCATGACGCAACCGGGGGCTCCCGCGCGCTGGCCGGCCGAGACCGTCAGCCATCCGGCCATGGGGCACGAGGTGCCTCGGTTCGGCGGTGGCACCACCCTCGTGGACAGCGAACCCGACGCTCCCTCGCCGACCAGCCGCCACAGCCGGGGGGTGATCGCCTGGTGGACCTCGCCCCACACCAGCCCGGGCACCCCGATGATCGCCACCCGCCCCCGCTCGGGGGCGTCGGCCGCCAGCGAAGGGCTCGCCCCCATGACGGCGGCGAGCACGGCGAGCAGGCCCAGGCACAGGCGTGCCAGGGTGCGGTGCGGCATGGCGGGACCCCCGGTGGTCAGCACAGTCAGCGCCCTCGATCGGTTGGAGCCACGGTAACGTGCCACATCGTGACAGGTGGTGGAGTGCCCTCGTTCGGGCGATGGTGGTGGCTGTGGCCGTTGGCCGCGGTCCTCGTCGCGCTGGCCGTGTGGCCGTTGGTCGAGACGTGGCTGACCAACGCCGGTGACCAGCGACTGGTCGACCTCGACGTCTACCGCACGGGCGGGCAGATGGTGCTGGAGGGGCGGCCCGTCTACGACTTCATCACCCCCGCGCCGCAGCTGCTGCCGTTCACCTACCCGCCGGTGGCGGCGCTGCTGGCCGTACCGCTGGCGTGGATGTCGTGGGAGTCCGCGCAGTGGGTGTGGACGGCCGGCGTCTTCGCCGCGCTGGCCGTGACCGTCGGCTTCGCGTTCCGGCAGGTCAACAGGAATCCGCTGGTGTTCGCGTTCCTGATGGTGGCGTGCGCCTACCTGATGCCGATCCGCGACCAGGTGCGCTTCGGGCAGGTCGACATCATGCTCGTGGCGCTGTGCCTGGCCGACTGCGTGGCGAAGCGACCGTGGTGGCCGCGCGGGCTCCTGATCGGCCTGGCCACGGCCGTGAAGCTCACCCCCGGCGTCTTCCTGATCTACCTGCTCGTCACCAGGCAGTGGAAGACGTTCTGGATGGCGGCGTTCAGCACGGCCCTGTTCACGCTCATGCCGTTCGCGGTCATCCCCCGCGACGCGGCCGACTTCTGGTTCAGGGCGCTGCTCGACCCCGAGCGTCTCGGCGCCAACGCCGCCACCACCAACCAGTCGATGCGCGGCATGCTGATCAGGCTCTACCTGAACGACTGGCTGACCTCGGCGCTCTGGCTCGCGCTCGTGGCGGTCGTCGCGTGGTACGGCTTCCGCTTCGCCCGCCAGGCGCTCGACAGGGGCGACCTCATGACCTCCGTCGCGCTGGTCGGCCTGATGGCCGTGCTGCTGTCGCCTGTCGCGTGGATCCACCACCTGGCGTGGGTGGTCGTCGTCCTGGGCGCGCTGGTGGGCAACGGAAGCGATGTCGTACGGCTCCGCGTCGCGGTCGGCGTGTGGCTCTTCTACGTGGTGCCGATCCCCTGGTGGGGTGTGGCGATCAAGGCGGCGGACATCCCAGTCGTGAGCCCCGTCGTCGGGAAGATCGTGCAGAACGGTTTCGGACTCGGCGCGATCGCCCTCGTCTGGCTGCTGGGTGTCTGGTTGCCCAAACGACGCCAGATCTTGTGACACTCTTGGTGATGTGTTGATTACTCTCTGGATCGTCGTGGGCGTCCTCGCCGGGATCAGCGGCGTCGTCATCGGCTACCTCGCGCTCAGGCGGGCGCGCGCCGCCGTCGACGACTGCCAGCAGATGATCACCAGGCAGGCCAGCGAGAGCAGAGGGGACCTCAAGGCCATCCGCGACGTGGCGGTCTACCGCTACGACGCGCTCCAGGAGATGACGGGCCGTCTCTCGTTCTCCATCGCCATGATCAACGGCCTGGGCGACGGCATCGTGCTCACCTCCATCAACGGGCGCTCCGAGACCCGCACCTACGTGCGTCCCGTGATCGGCGGCAAGGGCGCGCAGCCGCTGTCACCCGAGGAGGAGGAGGCCGTGCGCGCGGCCAGGCTCGGTCTCGGCCCTGAGTTCGAACCACAGATGGCGAGGCGTTGACTACTCTGTAGTCATGTCTCCTCGTCTCGCCTATCTCGGGCCCGAGGGCACCTTCACCGAAGAGGCCCTGCGGCTCATGGAGCCCGACGCCGAGCGCCTGCCCTGCGCCACCGTCAGCGCGGCGCTCAACGCGTGCCGTGCGGGCGAGGCCGACGGAGCGGTCGTTCCCCTGGAGAACTCGCTCGAGGGCGCGATCACCACGACGCTCGACGAGTTCGCGTGGGGCGAGCCCCTGCTCATCTCGGCCGAGCTGCTGCTGCCCGTGCAGTTCTCCCTGCTGGCCAGGCCCGACACCGAGCTCAGGCACATCAAGCGCGTCTTCACCCACCCCGCCGCGATCACGCAGTGCAGGGGGTACATCGCCCGCGAGCTGCCCGACGCGGTCGTTGTCGCCGCGCCCTCCACGGCCGCCGCCGCGCAGGAGGTGTCGCTGCCGGGCTCGCCGTACGACGCAGCGATCGCGGCCCGCATCGCGGGCGAGCACTACGGCCTGGTCGAGATCGCCGCCAACATCGGCGACAGGTCCGACACGGTGACCCGCTTCGTCAGGGTGTCCCGCCCTGGGCCGCTGCCCGAGCCGACCGGCTCCGACCGCACCACGCTCGTGGTCTTCCTCGCCGACGACCACCCTGGCGCGCTGCTGGAGATGCTGACCGAGTTCTCGGTGCGCGGCGTCAACCTGACCCGCATCGAGTCGCGGCCCACCGGCGAGGGCATCGGGCGCTACTTCTTCCATTTCGACTTCGAGGGCCACGTGTCCGACGCGCGCGTCGGCGAGGCGCTCTCCGGGCTGCACAGGATCTGCGGCGAGGTCCGCTTCCTCGGCAGCTATCCACGAGCCGACGGGGTGGCTCCCCAGGTCAAGCGGGGTACGGCCGACGCCGACTTCGCCGAGGCCGGCGACTGGCTGACCCGGATCCGCTCGGGCCAGGTCTGACCTCGGCCACCGCGAGTCCCGAGGGGCCTGGATCGGTGACCACGCGCACGGGCTCGGCCGGTTCGAGAGGGCGCCGTTGACACGCCCGGCCACGTGCGCGGCAGGAGCGCCTCCCCGGACGGACGACCGCGGTGACCTGGGTGGGCTTCACGCGCTCGCCGTACCTGAGGAGAAAGCAGGCGCGGGCGGACACGACGGGTCGGTAGCCTTGGTCTGTGATTGACCTGCGTACCCTTCGTGAGGACCCCGACCGGCTACGGGCTTCGCAGCGTGCCCGCGGTGAGGACGACGCCGTCGTCGACACGCTGCTCGACCTGGATGAGCGCCGACGCGCCGCGCTGACCTCGTTCGAGTCTCTGCGCGCCGAGCAGAAGTCCATGGGCAAGTCGGTCTCCAAGGCCTCCGGCGAGGAGAAGCAGGCGCTGCTGCAGCGGGCCAAGGATCTCGCCGCGCAGGTCAAGTCGGCCGAGGCCGAGGCCGAGAAGCTCGCCGTCGAGCTGCAGGAGCTCGTCGCCACCATCCCCAACATCGTCTCGACCGAGGCGCCCCACGGCGGCGAGGACGACTACGTCGTGCTGGAGACCGTCGGTGAGCCGCGCCAGTTCGACTTCGAGCCGCGTGACCACCTGGAGCTGGGCGAGCTGCTCGGCGCCATCGACATGGAGCGCGGCGCCAAGGTCTCGGGTTCGCGCTTCTTCTTCCTGCGCGGCGTCGGCGCGCGGCTGCAGCTCGGGCTGCTCAACATGGCCATGCAGCAGGCGATCGAAGCGGGCTTCATCCCGATGATCACGCCGGTGCTGGTCAAGCCCGAGACCATGGCGGGTACCGGTTTCCACGTCGCCCACGACAAGGAGATCTACCGCCTGCCCGAGGACGACCTCTACCTGGTCGGCACGTCCGAGGTGTCGCTGGCGGGCTACCACGGCGACGAGATCCTCGACGGCTCGCAGCTGCCGCTCCGCTACGCGGGCTGGTCGTCGTGCTTCCGCCGCGAGGCGGGCTCCTACGGCAAGGACACCCGCGGCATCATCCGCGTCCACCAGTTCGACAAGGTCGAGATGTTCTCCTACTGCAGGCCCGAGGAGGCCGACGACGAGCACCAGCGGCTGCTCGGGTGGGAGAAGGAGATGCTGGCCAAGATCGAGGTGCCCTACCGCATCATCGACACCGCGGCCGGCGACCTGGGCATGTCGGCGGCGCGCAAGTTCGACTGCGAGGCGTGGATCCCGACCCAGGGGCGTTACCGCGAGCTGTCCTCGACGTCCAACTGCACCGAGTTCCAGGCGCGCAGGCTGGGCTCCAGGTTCCGCGACAAGGACGGCAAGCCGCAGTTCCTCGCCACCCTCAACGGCACGCTGGCCACCACGCGGTGGATCGTCGCCATCCTGGAGACCCACCAGCAGGCCGACGGCTCGGTCGTGGTGCCGAAGGCGCTGCGCCCTTATGTCGGCCTCGACGTGCTCGAGCCCGTCAAGTAGCGGCGCCCTTCCGCGGCCCGGCTTTCACGAGCGGGGCCGCGGAAGCTCTTCACGCGCGAAGCCCCGCGGATCGCCGTGTCAGCCCCTATCAGCGCCGTGAGAGTGCCGCGTCAGCGGGTGGCGCGATCGTCTCTCCCATGGAAATCACCAAGAGCCGTCCCCGCACCGTCACCCTCGCAGGCGTCCTGCAGCTGCTGTTCGCCCTGGCCTTCCTGATCTCACCCGTCGCCGGGCTCGTCTACGGCGCCGACGTCCAGGCCGCGGCCGAGGCCGAACTCGTCAGGCAGGGCCTGTCGCCCTCCATCCTCGCCGCGAACGACCTCCACTTCGACGAGGGCGGCTACGCGCTGGTGGTGCCCGTCACCACCGCCCTGATCGGCGCGATCCTGGCGTGGCTCAATCTGGCCGGCAGACGCACGGGCCGGAACCTGACCCTGATCGTCCAGCCGCTCTTTCTCGCCCTCGACGTCTTCATCCTCATCAGCCAGTCGTCCAAGGCGCAGTACCTCCAGTCCGTCCTCGGCGACGGCGCGAACGCGCAGGCGGTCCTCGACGCGAGCGAGCGCGTCTACCCCGCTTGGCTGTTCGCCGTGTCAGAGGGCCGGCTCTTCTTCACACCCCTGGTCTCGCTGGCCGTCGTCATCCTCCTCGTGCTCCCGTCGGCTCGTGCCTACTTCCGCAAGTGAACCGGCGGGCGCGGGCCGGGATGCCCAGGAGGCCCGTGGGATCGACCAGGACGAGCGAGGGCTCGTCGCTGGAGTCCAGGCCTGGGATGCCGCCTCTGCCCCGTTTCAGGGCATGTGAGGACCGCGAACGGGCTCCGGCGAGGACGACGCCGGCCGGACCGGCCCGGCGGGGCGCTCCGGTGAGGACGAAGGCCGCCGGACCGGCCCGGCGGGGCGACAGGGCGGTTCGCCGGGCCGTCAATCGATCAGGTAGCGGTGGATGGTCGGGCCGAGCCAGGCGACGATCTCGTCGTGGGTCATGGCGACCACCGGTGGCAGCCGCAGGATGTAGCGGGTCAGTGCCATGCCGAGGATCTGGGAGGCCGCCAGGCCCGCCCTGACGGGCGCGGAGGACGGGTCGGGGCACAGGCGGGCGGCCACGGGCCCGAGTTGGGTGGCGAAGATCTCCCGCATGCGCTCGGCGGCCGCCTCGTTGGTGACGCCGGTGCGCAGCAGCACCTGGAGCGCCTCGTTCGTCTCCCACAGCGCGAGGAAGTGCCTGACCATCGCGTGCCCCACCTCCTCGGGCGCCAACGAGGGCAGGTCGGGGAAGTGTAGGTCGAAGTGGGCGGCGGCGGCGAACAGCTTCTCCTTGTTGCCGAAGTACCGCATCACCATGGCCGGGTCGATGCCCACGTCCGCGGCGATGGCCCTGATCGTCGCCTTCTCGTAGCCGTCGGCCGCGAAGCGCTCGCGGGCGGCGGCCAGGATCGCCGCCTTGGTGTCCTCGGACGTTCTCCTCATGCCAACAACTGTAGGCCAACAAGTGTTGACATGGCCAGCCGAGCCGGGTCATAGTGATGCCAACAAGCGTTGACCTGAAGGAGTGCGAGATGAACAGCACCACGGACGTCCTGGTCATCCCCGCTGCGGAACGCCCTGTTGAGGACGCTGGCCGTGCTGCCGGTCTTCAGGAAGAAGCTGGCGTGGCGGCTGTCGGGGCTGGTGTACCGCTGAACGCCCGGCCTCCCCTTGAGACGAGAAAGAGCGGGGACCGGATGGTCCCCGCTCTCACCTCGTAGCTATCAGGTCAGATGGCACGGACCTGGGAGGCCTGCGGCCCCTTCTGGCCCTGCGTGATCTCGAACTCGACCCGCGCCCCGTCTTCAAGGCTGCGGTAGCCGTTGCCGACGATCTCGGAGAAGTGCACGAACACGTCCGGCGCACCGCCGTCCGGGGCGATGAAGCCGAAGCCCTTCTCGGCGTTGAACCACTTGACGGTTCCCTGAGCCATAAAAGCTCTCCCTCAGGATGTGAATCTATGGGACCCGCACCTCGCGAATCCCGGTTGGTCGTACAGCAAGCACCCGGGGTGGCTCAGACAATCACATGCCGTTTTTCACTACGGGATCAGCTAATACAACGCCATCACATCTAACACCATTCGGCCGCGTTGGTGTTCCCCTCCCTAGGAAGATTTCTGGAGAGCGGCATCACAGTGCAAACTGGAACCTGTTATGCCGAGCCACTCTTCGACCCCTCGACTGGTCGCCACGGACCTCGACGGGACCGCCCTGCGCGCCGACGGAACCGTGTCCTCACGCACCGCCGCCGCCTTCGCCGAGGTCGAGCGGGCAGGCTCGACGCTGGTCTTCGTCACCGGCCGTCCGCCCAGGTGGATGAGCGTGGTCGCCGACGCCGTACGGCATCGCGGACTGGCCATCTGCGCCAACGGAGCCCTCCTCTACGACCTCCACACCGAACGGATAGTGGAGTCCCACCTCATAGAAGCCGAGGTCCTCGAAGAGGTCGTCGCTCAGCTTCGAGCGAACGTGCCCGATCTGGCATTTTCGGTCGAGTACGAAGGCGGATTTGCGCATGAGTCGGATTTCAGACTCGGCGGCATCGACAGCAAGGCGGTGGCGGGCCTCAGGGTCGGCGCCTCGACGCTCACCTCGCGCCCCTGCGCCAAGCTTCTCGCCCTCCACCCTGGAATGGACCCTGACAGCCTCCACGCGGCCGTTCACGAGCTCGTGGGCCACCTGGTGACCACCACCCACTCCAGCGGCAGAGCGCTGGTCGAGATGAGCGCGCACGGCGTCACGAAGGCCTCCGCTCTCGCGGCGCTGTCGTCGGCCCACGGGATCAAGCCGAGCGAGGTGATCGCGTTCGGGGACATGCCGAACGACCTGCCCATGCTCGCCTGGGCAGGCACCTCCTACGCGGTCGCCAACGCCCACCCCGCCGTGCTCGCCGCGGTCGACCATGTGACCGCGGCGAACGACGACGACGGCGTGGCGCTCGTGCTCGAAAAGATCTACAGGTAGGGACCAGAGCCGCTGGCCCGATGCTGGTCCTGCGTCATCCCGCCAGGCAGCGCCTTGCGCATCTGCTCCAGCTGGGCGCGGGCCGCCATCTGCTGCGCGAACAGCGTGGTCTGGATCCCGTGGAACAACCCCTCAAGCCATCCGACCAGCTGGGCGTGCGCGATGCGCAACTCCGCGTCGCTGGGCGGCGTGCCGTTGTCATCGGTGAACGGCAGCGACAGCCGCTCCAGCTCGTCGACCAACTCGGGCGCGAGACCGTCCTCGAGCTCCTTGATGGAGCTCTCGTGGATCTCCTTCAACCGCTTGCGGCTGGCCTCGTCGAGAGGCGCCGCCCTGACCTCCTCGAGCAGCGTGCGGATCATGCTGCCGATGCGCATCACCTTCGCGGGCTGCTCCACCAGGTTGGTGACCGACCGCTCTTCCTGCTCACCGCTATCGCCCTGGGCGCTGAAGCCCTCGGGTCCCACCACCACGATGTGGGGGGTGTTCTCCTCAGCGTTCATGTTCTCAACCTACCTGTAACTCGCGTAGTGCCTTGAGGTGTTGTGAGCCGGGACGCGACTGCCCTCCGCCGCATCCTGATCTTTCCGTGCCGTCGCCCGAGCGGTCGCGGCACCGGCTGCTACGGCTCGGGGCGCGCCAGCAGCAGGATCTTCCCGACATGTTCCCCGGAGTCGAGCATCTCGTGAGCGCGGGCGGCTTCGGCCATGGGGACCACGGCGTACACGACCGGCTTGATCGCGCCCGCCGACACCAGCGGCCACACGTTGTCGACGACCCCACGCACGATCACGCCCTTCTCGTCCGTCGGCCTGGATCGCAGCGTGGTGCCGTGGACGGCGGCGCGCTTCCTGGTCAGCGCGTGCAGGTCGAGCTCACCCTTCGTGCCGCCCTGCAGCCCGATCACGACGAGGCGTCCGCCCGTCTTGAGGGCTCTGATGTTCCCTGGGAGGTATTTGGCGCCCATGATGTCGAGGATCACGTCCGCCTGGACCTTCTCCGCGAAGTCCTCGGTCCGGTAGTTGATCGCCTCGTCGGCGCCCAGCTCCAGGCACCGCTCCGCCTTCTCCTGCGATCCGACCGTCACCGCGACGCGCGAGCCGAACGCCTTGGCGAGCTGGATCGCGGTCGTGCCGATGCCGCTGGCACCGCCGTGCGCCAGCAGCGTCTCGCCGCGCCTGAGCCTGGCGGTCATGAAGACGTTCGACCAGACCGTGCAGACCGTCTCCGGCAGCCCCGCGGCCTCGGTCAGCGACAGCCCTTCCGGCGCGGGCATCACCTGCTGCCACGGTACGGCCACGCGCTCGGCGTAGCCCCCGCCGCCGAGCAGAGCGCAGACGCGGTCGCCGACCTCGAACCCGACGACGTCCGGGCCAACCTCGGAGATCACTCCCGAGCATTCGAGCCCCGGGTAGGGGGAGGCGCCGGGCGGAGGGTCATAGAAACCTAGCCGTTGGATCACATCGGCTCTGTTGACCGCGGAGGCGGTGACATCGATCACGACTTCGCCCCGCTCAGGACGTGGATCCGGCACCTCCCGCCACTCCAGAACCTCTGGTCCACCGGGCTTGGTGATGACAATCGCTCGCATGCGACCCACCGTAGCCGGGCAGTGAAGTTGCGGGTTGCCTGCATTCAATGGAACACAGGGCGTTAATCTGCAATGTGTTTGCTGCACCTTTACACCCGTCCCGAGGGGGAACACGGTGGCAAGGCACGATCGTGAAGAATCTCTCGAGGAACAGCTCGCCTGGCTCGACGCCATCAAGGAGAACGACGAGGAACCCGTCAAGGTCAGCGCCAAGACCGGCGCCGTCTCCGTGACAACGGACGACACCGTCGTTTCGCCGTACCCGAAGGACCCATGGCTGTCGGTGCCCACGGAGCAGGACACCCCGACCCCGCCGCTGTTCCGCGCCGCGGTCGACTCGGTGTACGGCCCGGAGGCGGCGGAGGAGTTGCCGGCCGAGGAGGCCGAGGCCGCCGAGTGGTTCGAGGCGGCGGTGGAGGTGGACAGGCCTCCCGCGTTCGGCAGGGACGACGACGACGCCTTCATGGCCCCGTTGAAGCCGCTTCCGCGACCTGACGACACCGACTCCTACCGGATGACGGCCTTCGACAAGCCCCGCGAGACGGCGTCCGAGGGCAGCATGTTCGACCCGCTGCCGCCCGAGGAGCGCACGGACCCCTCGTGGCCGCAGCCGCCGTGGCCGCAGCCGTCCGCCGAGAGCTTCGAGGGCATCGCGGACGTGGAGACGGTCCAGGGCGAGGTCGTCGACACCAAGCCGTCGCTCGAGCCGCCGCGCCAGGAGGAGCCGACCTTCGAGCGGTTCACCTTCGGCGTGCGCCCCGAGGCCGAAGGTCCCGAAGCCGAGCATCGCGAGGCCTCGAGTCACGACTCCGAGGACCACGACTCCGAGAGCCATCAGTCCGAGGGCCGCGACTCCGAGGGCCATCAGTCCGAGCGGTCCGACTCCGTGCGGCACCGGTCCGAGCGCCGCGAAGACGAGCGCCTCGAGGTGGAGCGCCACGAGGTGGAGCGCACCGCCTTCGAGCGCCACGAGCCCCGGCGCCACGACGCCCAGCGTCGCGAAGTCGAGCGGCAGTCCTTCGAACACCACTTCCAGCGCCGCGACGAGCGGCCCTGGGCCGAGGAGCCTTCGGTGGAGGTGGTCGTGCAGGAAGAGCCCTTCCCCGTACGGCGCCACTCCCAGCCCCCGGTACCGGTGTTCACCGCGCCGCCCCGCCCGTCCGCGGGCGACCGGCCGACCGCCGAGAGCCTCGACCCCGACTCGCTGCTGCGCGGCAGGAGGAACGCCCCTTCCAAGGGCTGGCGCCGCCTGGTCTACAAGGCGTCGGCAGGCTGGATCAAGCCGGGCGAGCCGGCCGACGTTCGCCGCCGCAGGGCGCTGGTGACCAGGGCGCGCACGCCCGTCTCGACCGGGCACCACCGCGTAGCCGTGCTCAGCCTGAAGGGCGGCGTCGGCAAGACCACCACCACGGTCGGCCTGGGCGCCACGCTGGCGCAGGTCCGCGGCGACAGGGTGATCGCGGTCGACGCCAACCCCGACCGCGGCACGCTGTCGGACAAGCTGGAGCTGGAGACCTCGGCGACCGTGCGCGACCTGCTCAACGAGCGTGCGCAGGTCAAGCGGTATGTCGACATCAGGGCCTTCACCTCGCAGGCCACCTCCAGGCTCGAGGTGCTCGCCTCCGACCGCGACCCCTCGGTGTCGGAGGCGTTCAGCGCCGCCGACTACCAGCAGGTCGCCCAGGTGTTGGAGAACTTCTACTCCATCTGCATCACCGACTGCGGCACAGGACTGCTGCACTCGGCGATGTCGGGCGTGCTCGGCCTGGCCGACCAGATCGTGCTGGTCAGCTCGCCTTCGGTGGACGGCGCGCGGGCGGCCTCGGCGACGCTCGACTGGCTGGAGGCCCACCACTACGGCGACCTGGTCAGGGACGCGACGGTGGTGCTGTGCAGCGTGCGGCCGAGGTCGAAGTCGGCCGTGGACATCGCCAAGCTGGAGGCGCACTTCGCGGCGCGCTGCCGTACGGTGATCCGCGTGCCGTACGACCCGCATCTGGAGGAGGGCGCGGAGATCGACCTCGACCGGCTGCAGGAGCCGACGAGGGACGCCTATCTGCAGCTCGCCGCCGCCGTCGGGGACGGCCTGGCGGGAGCGTGAGCGGAGGGTAAGGGATTCGAACCCTTGAGGCCATCGCTGACCTGGCCGCTTTCAAGGCGGCTGCACTCGTCCACTATGCGAACCCTCCAGTGCGCACACCACCTTAGCGGCTAACGCTCGTCGCGGCAGGGGTGTACCTTCGGGAGAAGGCTCCTACGCGGGAGGCAACCCCGTTGGCAGAACTCAATGTCGAGGTGGAGCGCTCCTCAGGGGCTGCGGTGGTGCGACTGGAGGGTGACCTCGACAAGCTCACCGCATCGATCCTTGACGAGCGCCTCTCGCAGCTACTCGCAGAGGGCGTCCTCACGTTCGTGGTGGACGCCTCAGCGCTGGCGTTCTGCGATTCCAGCGGCCTGTGGGTGCTGATCGAGCACCTGCGCCACGTGCGGGAGCGCGGCGGCAGCCTGCGCCTCACGGGGGTTCACGGCGTACTACGGCGGGTACTCGAGGTGACCGGGCTCAACGCCGCCTTCCCCTGAGCATTCCGTGCCGTTGTGGTCGGCCGTCAAGAAGGAGAAGCACCAGCTGACGGAGTACACCGCGCCCGGCGCCACCAGGCCGCTGTACGCCGACTTCCTCGACGAGGCGGGCAGCCACCCCGCCGCGCCCCTCTACCGGGTCGCGGGCGAGCTCTGGTCGCAGGTGGCCCGCGACCCCTCCCCCGAGCTGGTACGGCAGGCGGCGCAGGTCGAGGAGGAGGCCGCCGAGCTACTCGTACGGTTCTGAGGGCGCCTCCACCGGCTCGACGTCGGAGGCGGCGAGCTCGGCGTAGATGACGCCGGTGGCGTTCTCGTCGATCTCGACCGGCACCCACGTCCCCGTGACCTGGACCCAGGTGTCCGGCTCGGGCGGCGGGGCGTCACGCACGATCACCTTCAGCGCGTAGGCGTCGGCGGCGCAGCAGGCCAGCTGCATCCTCGTGACGTACCACTGGCCTTTCTTCTTGGCGGGCGTGACGAACCCGGTCAGCTTGACCGGCTTGTCCTTGAGGGTCCGGCTGGAGTCGCTGAAGACCCTGCCGATGAACTCGCTCATCGGCATCTCGGCGGGGCGGTCGCCCTCCAGCGGCGCGTAGGCGTCGAGCGCCTGGGGCGCGGGCGGTGGAGGGGCGTCCGACCTGGCGGCGGCGAAGGAGCCGAGCGCGGGCGGCGCGATCAGGAAGACGGCGAACACCGGCAGGCACAGCAGCCAGGCCACCTTGGGCCCGTGATGGTGGTGTCCGGTGGAGGCGGCCCTGCGGATCAGGCCGAGCAGCCCGATCACGAAGATCACCAAGCCTGCCGCGACGAGGAAGGGTCTGAACCCCGGCTTGACGTAGTTGACGTAGGTCGTGGAGAACGCCGAGAT
Source organism: Nonomuraea sp. NPDC049152 (assembly GCF_040648355.1). Taxonomy (NCBI): domain Bacteria; kingdom Bacillati; phylum Actinomycetota; class Actinomycetes; order Streptosporangiales; family Streptosporangiaceae; genus Nonomuraea; species Nonomuraea sp. NPDC049152. The sequence goes on from NZ_JBEZDO010000005.1 coordinate 414,342, forward strand.
CCGCAGCAGCGCGCCGCCGAGCAGCATCAGGACCAGGTTCTGCGACATCCGGCTCACAGCAGGATCCATCCGACGAGGACGCTGGCGGCGATCGCGAGCACCAGCGTGACGGGCACGAACCTGACCGCGAACGCCTTACCGAACGTGCCGGCCTGCAGCGCGATCAGCTTGAGGTCGACCATCGGCCCGACCACCATGAAGGCCAGCTTGGCGGTGGGCGAGAAGGCCGACAGCGAGGCGGCCACGAACGCGTCGGCCTCCGAGCAGATCGACAGCAGCACGGCGAGGCCCGCCAGCACCAGCACCGACAGCCACGGCACGTCCGCCACCGCGGTCAGCCACTCGCGTGGCACGGCGACGTTCAGCGTGGCGGCGGCCAGGCCGCCGACGATGAGGAATCCGCCCGCGTGCAGCAGGTCGTGGCGCATGGCCTCCAGGAACGAGCCGTGGTGGTGACTCCTGTTGCGCAGCCACTCGGTCCTGCCGAACCGCAGCCACAGCCAGCCCACGCACACCGCCGCCACCAGGGACGCGGCGAAGCGGGCCAGCACCATCAGCGGCTGGCCGGGGAAGGCGACCGCGGTGGCGACCAGCACGACCGGGTTGATCGCGGGCGAGGACAGCAGGAACGCCAGCGCCGCGGCGGGCGTGACCCCTCTCTTGATCAGCCCGGACGCCACGGGCACCGAGGCGCACTCGCAGCCGGGCAGCACCGCCCCCGCCAGGCCCGCCACCGGCACCGCGACCGCGGGCCGCTCGGGCAGCGCCCTGGTCCAGAAGCCCTCGGGCACGAAGGCCGCGATCGCCGCCGACAGCGCCACCCCGAACACCAGGAACGGCAGCGCCTGCACGCAGATCGCCACGAAGATCGTGGCCCAGGTCTGCAGCCCTGGATCGGTCAGGCGGGGCGCGAGCAGGAACCTGCCGGCGAGCAGGACGGCGATGACGCCGAGGAAGAGCCACGGCACCTGACTGCCGGAGCGTGGTCTGCCCCATTCGTCAGGCGGGATCTCGAGCGTCCTGGGGACGGACATGGACACATGGTGTCAGCTCAGAGCCGGTCCAGAAGCCACTTCGGCCCTCTCACCAGCGCGCCGAGCCGGGTGACCCGCTCTTTCAACTCCTTGTCCGCCGTGACGACGAGCGCGCGTTCCCAGGGCTTCGCCTGCCGTACGAGGTCGACGATCGCGTCGTCGCCGTTGCCGTCCGCCTCGACGACCGCGATGCCCTCGACGGGCGGCACGCCGCGGGCGGCGCCCTCCACGACCGCGACCACGTCGGGGGACCACTCGATGAGCACCGGGTGCGGCAGGCGCGCCCCCGCCGCCTCGGCCAGCAGCCTGGCCGCCGCCCCCTTGCGGTCCTTCCACCAGCCGTGCTCGGCCCGCGCGCCCACGATGTTGGCGATGTCGAGGATCACCAGACCGGGCCGCAGGAGGTCCTGGATCTCCGGCCACGTCTCGGCGAACCCCGGGTGCAGCTTCTTCTCGGCGATCTCCGGGATCGTGAGCCAGCGCAGCCGCTTGCTCTCCGCGTTCCCCGGTACGGCGGGCAGCAGCCTCGCGGCCTCGGCGATCACCGTGTCGTACGTCCAGCCGCCGTGGTCGTCGCGATAGACGTCGCGCACGCGCAGCCCGTCCCCCGACAGCGCCGCCTCCTCATGGGCCTCGCGCAGCGCGGCGTGGACCGGGCCCTCATGGCTGTCGCGCGCTCCGCCCGGCAGGCCCCAGGTGCCGCCGTGGTGGCTCCACACGCTCCGTTCCTGCATCAGCACTCGCGCGACGCCGTCGTCGTCCCGGTGGACGGCGAGCAGGCCCGCCGCGCCGTACAGACCCCAGTGCCTGTGTCCCCGCTCGCACAGCACCCACCCGTCGCCGTCCTTGACCGCCACCCTGGCCTCCGTTCGCCGTCCTCCAGTCTTACCGGCCCGGTCATGATCGGGCATACTGGCCCGCACCCAGCCCTGGCGAAGGAAGGTCATGACCTCGAGCGTGTCAGCGGTGCCCGTTCGCCCCCTGCGCCCGATCCGGGCCTACGCGACCGCGGCCGTCGTCCTCATCGGGGTGGCCACGATCACGTCCGTCACGGCGCCCTTCGTCGGCGGCGTGGACCGGTCCGAGGCCCTGCTGTGGTCGTCCGGGATCTACGCCATGGCCGGTATCGGCTTCCTGACCTGACTGTTCCGCGCTCGCGCCAACGCCTACGCCTACGCGATCTCCCCTGGCGTCCTCCACACTTACGCCGCCGTGTTCATGGTGTTCGGCTGGATCCTCCCCGTCATCAACCTGTTCGTCCCTAAAGGGATCATCGACGACATCTGGGCCACTTCCCAGCCCGGAGGCCAGCCTCGCGGGAGGGACCTGTTCAGGGTCCGCCGCTCGGGACTGATCTGGGCGTGGTGGCTGACCCTGCTGCTCTCGGGCGGGCTGGTCCTGTGCGCGCGAGGACGTCGCCGAGGGCGAGGAGCGGCGGGCGACCGTACGGCCGCCTGGCGCCGACGAGACCGCGATCCTGCTGGTCCGCGCCGACGCTCCCGTCGGGAGGATGGTCCTGCGCACCGACGACGTCGACCGCGAGCGGCTGCGGGCCGCGGACGTGACGCTCGACGGCTCCGTCTTCCATGATCCTTACGGCAATCGCTGGGAACTTCGCTAGGGGGCACGATGCGGTACGTACGGCTGGGCTCGTCAGGGCTGAAGGTGTCGGCATCGCGCTGACAGGCTGGAGGCGTTCCACCGCCCCCGAGAGCCGTACGGCTACGACTAGAGGTCGGTGATCTCGCCCAGCACGTCGGGCTTGTTGGTGATGATGCCGTCCACCCGATAGGAGATCATCCGGCGCATCACGTCAGGGTCGTCCACGGTCCACGTGAAGACCTCCATGCCGTGGCTGTGGACGCGCCTGACGTAGTCGGCCGTGAGATCGCCGTAGGGCGGGTTGATCTGGCCGGCGAACGTGGCCAGATCGGCCAGGTCCCCCGTCGACGGCGTGCCGAGCAGGCCCACCCGGATCTGCGGCATCGCCCGGTGGAACGTGCGCATCGCGCCCCAGTCGAACGACTGCACGACCAGCCGGCTCGACCACGAGCTGTTACGGCGCAGCTCGTCGGCGACGCGGGACTCGATGCCCGGGTAGAGGCGCGGTGCCTTGACCTCCAGCAGCAGGCCCAGCCCGCTCCCGGTCATCTCCCGCAGTACCTCACCCAGCGTGGGCACCCTTTCGCCCCTGAACCTCCCCGCGAACCACGACCCCGCGTCCAGTCTGCGGATCTCGGCGAGCGTGAAGTCACCGACCCTCCAGGGCGCGCGGCCGGGGAAGAGCCTTTCGACGTTGGTGGTACGGGTCAGAGTGGTGTCGTGCATCAGGACCAGCTCGTGGTCCTTGGTCTCCTGAACGTCGAGCTCGAACAGGTCGGCGTCCTGGTCGTCGGCCAGCTCGAAGGCCGCGATGGTGTTCTCCGGCGCGTAGGCGGACGCACCACGGTGGGCGACGTTGATCGTCGCCGAGTCGGCGGCGGCTGTGGCGGTGGCGACGGGGGCGGTGAGGGTGGCGAGAAAGGTCGCGATGATGAGGCCGAGTCGTCGAAACATGGGTCTCCTCGGGGCCGGGGAGGGGGCCTATGATTCCGAACTTGGCTGACGTTCATGACCATCAGTTGATGGCAGAGTAGCCCCACGATGGCAGCCGGATGAGCAAGCGACACGGCCTCGGACGAGGTTGCCCGCCGAACTCCCGCTGCTCATGTGTCAGGCGGTCAGTGTCGTAGAAGCCGATGTTGTGCGGGTCGGACGATCCCAATCAAGATCGTCGGAAACCAGACGACGATCGCGACAGCCGTGATCTGGAAGCCGTACCACTCGGGAACGCTGGCCAGCCACAAGGTCACCAGCGCGGTGGCCGTGATCACAGCCATGAAGATCCACCCGGGTGGCCTGCCTGACACCTGATCACCATAGCCGTGCAACAGCGCGCTCTGCGGGCTTCGCGTTCAACGGCGACTGAATTGACTCCGCTCGATAACAAATGCGAAGCGGGCCTTTCAAGATCGCATTCGTGCAACTATGTTCCGTTTATCGCGAATACGGGGGTTGTCCGGCTCTACTGCTGATACAGGAGTCTCGCATGCGCAAACGCGCGTATCGGAGCGTACTGGCCGCCGTCACCGCGGCATCGGCCATGGCTCTCCCCCTCGTCTGGGCCGCCCCGGCCAGCGCGGACCCCGACCCCACGGCGTTCAGGAAGAGCATCACCGCACCCATGGTGAAGCGGCACCTGGAGAAGCTGCAGGAGATCGCCAACGCCAACGGCGGCACCCGCGCCTCGGGCACCCCGGGCTTCGACCAGTCGGTGGACTACGTCGCCGGCAAGCTCCGCAAGGCCGGTTACCAGGTCACGCTCCAGGAGTTCGAGTTCCCGTTCTTCCGCGAGCTGGAGAAGCCGGCCCTGGCCAGGACCGCTCCCACGCCCAAGACCTACGTCCCCGCGACGGACTTCGCGACCATGACGTACTCCGGCTCGGGCGACGTCACCGGCACCGTGCAGAGCGTCGACCTGGTCCTCCCGCCGACTCCCGCGCCGAGCTCCACCTCCGGCTGCGAGGCGAGCGACTTCGCCGGGTTCACCGCGGGCAACATAGCCCTTCTCCAGCGCGGCACCTGCACCTTCCAGGTCAAGGCGGAGAACGCGCAGGCGGCGGGCGCCAGCGCCGTCATCATCTTCAACGAGGGCCAGCCCGGCCGCGACGGGTTGCTGACCGGCACCGCCGGCGCCCCCTTCACCATCCCGGTCGTGGGGACGACCTTCGCCGCGGGCAACGAGCTCGCCGCGGCGGGAACCGCTGTCCAGGTCAAGACCAGGACCGAGAGCGACCTGCACCGTAAGACCCGCAACATCATCGCCGAGCACCGCTCCGGCGACGCCAACAAGGTCGTCGCCCTCGGCGCGCATCTCGACAGCGTGGTCGCAGGCCCCGGCATCAACGACAACGGCTCCGGCAGCGCGGCGATCCTGGAGACCGCGCTGAGGCTGGCGCCCCTGCCCACCAAGAACAAGCTCCGCTTCCACTTCTGGGGCGCCGAGGAGCTCGGCCTTCTCGGTTCCGAGCACTACGTGGCCGGCCTCTCCGCCGAGGAGAAGGCCAAGATCAAGCTGTACCTCAACTTCGACATGATCGCCTCGCCGAACTACACCTTCGGCATCTACGACGGTGACAACTCCGACGGTGTCGGCGCCCCGGCAGGCCCGGCCGGCTCCGACAAGATCGAGAAGCTCTTCGAGAAGTACTACACCACCATCGGCAAGCCGTTCGTCGGCACCGACTTCACCGGCCGCTCCGACTACGGCCCCTTCATCGAGGTCGGCATCCCGGCCGGCGGCCTGTTCACCGGCGCCGAGGGCATCAAGACCGAGGCCGAGGCGGCGAAGTTCGGCGGCCAGGCGGGGGTGGCCTACGACAAGTGCTACCACCAGGAGTGCGACTCCATCGCCAACATCAACGATGAGGCCCTGGCGATCAACTCCGGCGCCGTCGCCACCGCCGCGGTGGTCTACGCCTACAGCAAGGAACTGCCCGGCGGCGGAACCCCCGGCTCCACCACCCCCGGCGCCGGTGGCGGCGGTGACGACCACGACCACGACCAGGCGGTGAGCGAGTAACACTTCCTCCGAGCGCAGGCGGCGTTACTGTACTGCCGTTGACCAGGGAGTCCCTTGATCTCAAGGGGCTCCCTGAGTCGTTTCTCGCCTGGGTCACCCGGGGTGTCACGGCGGCAGGACCGCCGTCACTCCGGGCGGACGAGGCGGGTCTCGTAGGCGTAGATCACCGCCTGGACCCGGTCGCGTAGCTCCAGCTTCAGCAGGATCCGGCTGACGTGCGTCTTCACGGTGGCCTCGGCGAGGTGCAGCGCCGCGGCGATCTCGGTGTTGGACAGGCCTCGGGCCAGGTGCACGAGCACCTGCTGCTCGCGCGGGCTGAGCAGGCGCAGCCGCTCGTCGCCCGCCCGGGTCTCCCCGGCGGTGGGGAGTTGGTGCGCGAAGCTTTCCAGCAGGCGGCGGGTGATCCGCGGGGAGACCACCGCATCGCCGGCGGCGACGTTCCTGATCGCCGTGAGCAGTTCCTCGGGGCGGGTGTTCTTGAGCAGGAAGCCGGACGCCCCGGCCTTCAGCCCTGCGAAGGCGTACTCGTCGAGGTCGAAGGTGGTCAGGATGAGCACCTTCGACTGCGGGGACTCCCTGATGATCCGGCGGGTCGCCTCGATTCCGTCGGTGCCGGGCATGCGCACGTCCATCAGGACGACGTCGGGACACAGCTGCCGTGCCAGCCGTACGGCCTCGGCACCGTCTCCCGCTTCGCCGACCAGCTCCATGTCCGACTGGGTTTCGAGGAGCATGCCGAACGCCATGCGCAGCAGCGATTCGTCGTCGACGACCAGGACGCGGCTCGTCACGAGGCGCCGTCCGCGGTCGTGTCGAGATCGAGGCGGGCCGAGACGCGCCAGCCGCCGCCCGGACGCGGACCGGCATGAAGTTTCCCGCCATATGCGGCCGCTCGTGCGCGCATGCCGGGTATGCCGTGTCCAGACGACGGACCGGCGGTCTGTGCGGTACGGCCGTCGTCGGTGACGTCAATGGTGACGGCCTCCGGAGACACGCGCACCCGCACCTCGGCGTGGGTGCCAGGTGGCGCGTGCTTGAGCGTGTTGGTCAAGGCTTCCTGCACCAGCCGGTAGACGGTGAGCTGCGCCGCGGCGGGGACGGGGGCGCAATCGCCTTCCAGGGTGAGGCGGGTCGGCAGCCCGGTGGCGCGTATCTGGTCGGCGAGGGATTCCAGCTGTGCGATGCCGGGCATCGGATGGCGCAGCGCGTCCGGCTCATCGGCCCGCAGAACGCCCAGGCAGCGCCGCATGTCGGTGAGAGCCTGCCGCCCGGTGCCGGAGATCTGCTGGATGGCGGCGCTCGTCTTGTCAGGTGAGCGGTTCTGGGTGTAGACCGCGACGTCGGCGAGCGCCACCATGACCGACAGGTTGTGCGTGACGATGTCGTGCACGTCGCGGGCGATGCGGGTTCTCTCCTCGGCGACCGCGAGCTGCGCCTGCTGCGAGCGCTCGCGCTCCAGATGTAGCGCACGCTCCTGCAACGACGCCAGGTAGGCACGTCTGGTCCGCAGATTCGTACCGGTGGCGGCCGCGGCGGCGGCCATCGCGGTCAGCGCGATGGCCGAGAGGACGAACTGACCGTGGGGTGCCCAGCGCGCGGACGCCAGCAGAATGCCGATTTCGAGGACGGCTCCGGTCAGGAGCGTGCGACGCCAGTCGCAGTGCGCGGCGACCGTGTAGAGGGCGATCAGCAATGCCACGTCGGCGGGCAGTTGGACGCCGACGAGCCACTGGACAAAGGCCACGGCGGCCACCGCGCCGAACACCGCCAGCGGTGCCCTGCGTCGCCATATCAGGGGCAGCAGCAGGCCCACCTGAAGGATCAGCAGCCGCGGCTGGCCCTGAAGGACCTGACCGGGGCCAAGGGTCGCCACGAAGAGCGCGGCCGCCGGCAGCGCGTCGAGCGTCAGGGACGGGAGTCGCACGCCGAACCGCAGCAATGCCTGCACCCGCAACGGCGTGGAGGCGAAGACGGCAGGCCTCACCAGCAGGCCGTCCCGCATCGATCCGCGAGCGAGGAGACGGTGCCGTGCCTGAGGGCGGCACCCAGGTACTCCATGAGGCCAAAATAGTGGACGTACGGCACCCAGCGGAGCTCGCCTGCCCAGGGCCCCGACGCCGAGCCGGCGCGTGGATCCACACCAGATGTGATCACCATGTCGTGCCTGTTCTGATAGGCCGTTTCAACGAGCCCCACGCTAGGCGCCGAACTCGGGCGAGCGCATGAGCCCACCGGCTGAGACCCTCGAGGCGGAACTGCACCTCAGGACGGAACACCGCTACCTCGCGAGTCGCACAGAGGCCCGTGGCGGCGCGGGCTCCTCCTCCGTCCATGCGGGGCGGGCCGCCTCATCCTCCCGGATGATGATCACCTCTTGTCCGTCTGACGTCGCAAAGTCGGATCATCCCCTGGCCGCTAGCGCAGGCGAGCAGCCCGCTGGAAGTCTCCTCAGGCACACACCGACAACCCGTGAGGAGATTGACCGCATGTCGGCTTCCACTCCCGAACCCGGCTCCCGCCGTCGCGGACGGACCATCGCCGGGCTGGGGATCGCCACCGCTCTCGTCACCGCCGCAACGGCACTCACCCCGGCCACCGCGGAATCCGCGACACGCGCCGACACGACGGCCGTGACGGCCACCCCTGTCACGCACGCGGCGAAGATCGGACTGACCCTGCCTGCGCCCACCGGCGGGCAGCCCATCGGCACGGTCGCTCTGCACCTGGTGGACCGGTCACGCCCCGACCCGCTGATGCCTGTCAAGCCCTACCGCGAGCTCATGGTCAGTATCTGGTACCCGGCGACAGGAGCGGCGGGTCTGCCCCCGGCCCCGCACATGTCACGGCTCGCCGCGGCCGACTGGGACAGGAACTCCGCGCCCCAGATGAGTATCAAGCCGGGCGCGGTCGATTGGGCCGCGACGCTGACGCATGCCCGGATCGGCGCCCCGGTGGACAGGAAAGCGGGAGCGTACCCGATCATCTTGTTCGCCTCTGGAGACGGGGGCCCGCGCACGCTCGGCACCGCGCTGGTCGAGGAGCTGGCGAGCCGCGGCTACATCGTGGTCAGCGTCGACCACACCTATGAGGCCGACCAGGTGGAGTTCCCCGGTGGACGGGTCGAACGAGCCCTCCCCCTGCCGGACAAGCTGACCGAGGAGGTCATCGCGGAGTTGCTCAGGAAACATTCCCGGGCTCGTCTCACGGACATGTCGTTCGTCCTCGACCGCCTCGGGGGCCTCTCCCAAGGGCGCAACCCCGACGCGCACGGCACGCCGCTGCCGGCCGGGCTACGGGAATCCCTCAACCTGTCCCGAATCGGGATGCTCGGCCAATCCCTGGCCGGGTCCGTCGCGGCACAACTCGCGCATGACGACCGGCGCGTCGACGCGGGAGTGAACCTCGACGGCGAATACGTCGGACCGATCGCCAGGACCGGGCTCGCCAAGCCCTTCCTGCAGATGGCGTCGGGGTCGAAGACCCGGCAGAGCGAGCCCACGTGGAAGTCCTTCTGGAGCAGGTCGACCGGCTGGAAACGGGAACTGCGCTTCACCGGATCGCAACACGGCTCGTTCACCGACCTGCAGGCGGTTCTCCCCCAACTCGCCGGGAAACTCAAGGACCTTCCGATCACAGAGCTCATCGGAACGATCGATCCGCGGCGTTCCATCGCAGCCCAGCGCGCATACGTCACCGCCTTCTTCGATCAGCACCTGAAGGGACGGCCCACCCACCTGTTCGACGGACCCACCCCGCGCTATCCCGAGGTGAAGCTGGTCCCGTGACCATGGAGGTCGTTCCCGGGCCGCCGACCCGAGCCCCTGCCCAACCGTGCGCCCGCCTTGACGCAGGCCTCCTTCCGCACCCACAGCCATCGTGCCGTCGAAGCTCGTGTCCTACGGCTCGCGCTGCTCTTCGCGTTTGCCGGGTTCGCGAAGAGCAGCGCGGTCGTGCGGCCGCCGTCAGTTGGGAAGAGACTCAGCCTGTGTAGTCGGCGGTATGGCTGTCAGCACCGGTCGGCCATAGATACTTGCCGTTGTCGGCCGTCGAATAGGCTCGGTTGCCGTCCCCCGCACGGGCTTGGATGAGATTGCCGCGCCAGGTGGAGCCGCGGGCCGATCCGCCCCAGATGTTGCCGTACAGGAAGCCGTACAACTGCTCGAGTTCGGCCGAGAAGACGTTACCGGTGACGGTGATGTTGGTGGCATTGTCGTCGACGCCGATGCTCAGGGCGTAACCCCAGCCGGAGACATAGTTGTCCGTGAACGAGATGCGATCGTAGACACCGCTGCCCTGCAGGGCCAGGGCATTGGTGTTGCCCAAAGAGGCCAGAGTGTTGTGGCGAATGATCATGGGGCCGCCATTGCCTTCACTCTGCGGGCCTATGCCGTCGTGGTGATAGACGTCATGTGACGTATCGGCCATGTCATGGATGTAGTTGTTCGTCCAGGTCGACGGGCGTCCGGGGAAGCCCGTCACCATCTGCATACCCGCGTTGCCCCAGATGTCGTTGTGGTCCATGACGACGACGGCTTCCTTCATCGTCGTCGCATACTGCCAGGACTTGTCGAAAGGCGTGCCTGGCTTGGAATGGGATGACGAGACGGTGCCGTCGTTGCCGGGAGGCATCGAGTAGGAGTCGGGCTTGAACGTCGAGTACAGGAACTTGATGTTGTTGTCCGAGTAGATCTGGACGAGATTGTCGTCGGGGTTGGTGCCCTCGAACGAGCAGCCGACGAACGTGAGATTGTCGCCGAAGATATATACCTTCAGAGCCAGGAAGCGCTTGAAGGAGATGACGCTGTTATCCGGGTACCTGAGTGTCAATGGTTTGCCGGCACTCATATTCGACGCATAGTCGGTGAGGTGGCCCGGGTATGCGCCCAAGCCCAGACCGCCGGCATTGGCCGGAGTGTTGGCATAGCCGGTGTTCGAGAAGTCCGGCCAATATCCGGAGCCGTCGTTGGGCCGTGCCTCGACAGCCGAGACGCTAGCGGCCGACGCGCGCGCATGGGACTCGGCGTTGGCGGCGACACCTGCGGTGAGGACGGACGCGACGAACGCCAGCGCGGCAGCGGCGGAGACGCAACTCCGGATGATCGTGCGGTTGACTGGAAAACGGCGGCGCTTGTACAGGGCTCTGCGAAGTAATGTCTTGATGTTATTCTCCAGTGCCGTCGATATATAATTTCATGACGTCAGGCCGACGAAATCGTCTGGTTATTATTTCAACCAAATTTTCGCGCGATTCGAGAGAGGGCCACATGTGGAACGGGACGTTATCAATCTTCACCAGGGCCGTCAATATTCATGTTTGGCGATTAGTCAATCACGCATGGTAATGAAAGGAGTGGCAAGGACTTTCCATGATGAATTCCGGATGACCCGCCGGATCGTGTGCTACCCTCGCGATCTTCTCGGTCGCCTGGACAGCCACCACTCCGGCGCCGGGTAGCAGCGGCGTACGCTCGGTAAGGCGAGCCGGCAGCGATTCCGGGCGGCACCCGCGCCTTGGACGGGCTGAATCTCGATCGGGGTACATGACGCCAGCGCGAAGCCGCCCGGGATGACGAAGCGATCTGGAACAGCGCCCATGGTCCAGAAACGTTCGGCTCCGAAGACTGGTGAGCGGATGCCCGTACCCCAGAAAAGCAGGGCACAACGAGGGCACGTCAGAGCGCGAAACCGCCGGAGAAGCCGAGAGACAGCGAGGTGCCGAACCGCAGGTCAGCGGCTGTCCGGCGACATCGTCGCAGGTATCAGCGGCCGTTCTTGCTGAAGTGCTGGTAGTCCTTGGTGCCGGACCAGTCGCCGCCCCATCCCCAGCCCACGGCCGCGAAGGCGCGCACCACCCGGTCGCCGGAGTTGATCACGCCGCGCCCCTTCAGCGGCCGCTCGGCGAACTTGCGGGCGTTCGGGTGGGCCGTGGAGCCGGACGCGGTGACGTAAGGGTTCTCGCGGGGATTCAGGTCGACGGCCTCACCGAAGGCGTGGTTGGACCAGTTGCTCGACCCCGTGGCGCGGCGGCAGTTGAACGCCGAGGTGTTGTCGGCGTCGATCGAGTCATAGTCGCTGCCCTTGAAGACGTCGATCGGTTCCATGCGCTTGATCGGGTACCGCATGCCGTACAGCTTCTTGAAGACGGTGACGATGTCGTCGGTGACGGTGGAGCGGACCACGAGTTCGCCGGTGTGGGCGCGGTTGTCGAAGCCCCAGTAGGTCATGGTGACCAGGCGCAGGTCCTTGTAGTGGACGGGGCAGCCGGGCTTCCACGAGTGGGGGAGCCGGCCGGGGTCCAGTTTGCTCACCTTGGACTGGAAGGCGGGCGGGTCGGTCGGAGACGGCGACGGAGTGGGCGTGGCGGCGGGGGTGGAGGCCGGTGAGGGGGTGGAGGCGGGCGCCCGGTCTGACGTGTCGGCGGCCGACGCGACGGGAGCGGGGTTACCGCCGCATGCGGTGACCAGCAACGATACGGCTACGAGGACGCATTTCACCTTTTCCAAGGTAGCGCCTTCACGGTACGACCAGAACGGTGCGCTGGGCGTGCCGTACGAGGCCTCGGGACACCGAGGTGTGCCAGGGCGAGCGGGAGCGGCCCACGACGATGGCGTCCGCCATGTGGGTGGAGGCGAGCGACTCCAGCTCCCTGGCCGCGTCGCCGCGCACGCTCACGAAGCGCCATGGCACGCCGAGGTGGCTCATCTCCTCACGGAGGTCCTCGATGAGGTCCTCGGCGGGGTCGGGAATGATCGGCGACCCCGCGAAGAACCACAGCGTGGCACTGTTGAGGCATTCGACGAAGGCGACCAGCAGGCTGGCCCCGTCGCGTCTGGCGAGCCCCGCGGCGTACGCCAGGGCGTTGCGGCTCGGGTCGGTGCCGTCGTAGCCGACGACCAGCAGGCCCGCGCCGTCTTTTCCTATCTCGAAGCGGCCTCGGGGAGCCGGTTCGACAGCGGTTCCACGGCACGCTCTTAGCTTGTTCTTTATCGTCCAGATTGTTGTGCTGAGCGGCGGGTTGATCGTTTCGCGGACAGCAAGACGGCCTTGAGTGATCATGTGCGGTGTCGA